>CAMJPM010000086.1 GCA_946407725.1 uncultured Lachnospiraceae bacterium | reverse complement strand
GATGTGGGATAAATACTCGCCGTATGGGCATCCCACATCATAGATGTGGGATAAATACTCGCCGTATGGGCATCCCACATCATAGATGTGGGATAAAGCCCGGGATGATCAGGGCGCAGTAATATAACCCGCTACTGCCGACGCCGCTGCCACCGCAGGACTGGAGAGATAGATCTCCGACTCCGTGTGTCCCATACGTCCCACAAAATTGCGGTTTGTGGTGGATATGCATCTCTCTCCCGCCGCAAGTATACCCATATAGCCTCCAAGACAGGGCCCGCAGGTAGGTGTGGAAACAATTGCCCCCGCTTCGATAAAGTCCTTTATAAGTCCCTCTTCCAGGGCCTTCAGATATATCTTCTGGGTGGCGGGGATCACGATACAGCGCACATTGTCCGCGATCTTTTTTCCCCTGATGATCTCCGCGGCTACCCTTAAGTCGCTAATCCTGCCGTTGGTGCAGGAGCCTATGACAGCCTGCTCGATCCCAATCTTTTCTCCTATTTCATCCACAGTCTTTGTGTTCTCCGGAAGATGGGGGAAAGCCACCGTGGGCTTAAGTTCCGAAAGATCTATTTCGTAAACCTCGTCATAAACCGCATCCGGATCTGCTTCATATATTCTGTAGGGCCGGTTTCCGTGGGCCTTCATATACTCAATTGCCAGGTCATCAACAGGGAAAATGCCGTTCTTGCCTCCGGCCTCAATTGCCATATTGGCTATGGTAAAACGGTCATCCATATTGAGATATTGTATTCCGTCTCCCGTAAACTCCATGGAACGGTACAGAGCCCCGTCCACGCCGATCTTTCCGATAATGTGAAGGATCACATCCTTTCCGGATATCCATTTCCCCGGCTTTCCCGTGAGATTGAACCTGATGGCGGAAGGAACCTTGAACCATGCCTTTCCCGTGGCCATTCCGGCAGCCATATCAGTAGAACCCACTCCCGTGGAAAAGGCTCCCAGGGCACCATAGGTGCAGGTATGGGAATCTGCGCCGATAATGCAGTCCCCGGCAACCGTAAGGCCGCTTTCGGGCAGCAGCGCATGCTCTATTCCCATCTTTCCCACATCAAAGTAATTTGTGATCTCGTGTTTTGCCGCAAATTCCCTGCATATCTTACAATTCTCCGCAGATTTGATATCCTTATTGGGAATAAAGTGATCCATGACAAGGGCGATCTTATCCTTGTCAAAAACCGTCTTTTTATTTATCCCCTCCATTACGTTTACAGCCACCGGGGTGGTGATATCGTTCCCCAGCACCAGGTCCAGCTTTGCTTCAATAAGCTGTCCTGCCTCAACCTTATCAAGCCCCGCATGATCCGCGAGGATCTTCTGTGTCATTGTCATTCCCATAACTTTTGTACCTTTCTTCAAAGACAAGTGAAAAGCCACACGCAACATATTCTATCACATGTGGCTTTGAATTACAAAATATTGTGTCTGATCAGCCAAAACAGTCAAAAAAATTCAACCAACAGCAATGAGATTTATATGAGATTACTTGCCTCAAGAGCAGTTTTGTTGCTAAGGCAAGTAATTTTCAGCATGGTTGGAATTAGAATTACTTGCCTTGAGGGCGATTTTGCATTCAAGGCAAGTAATTTTCAGAATGGTTGAACTTGGGATTACTTGCCTTGAGGGTCGTTTTGCGTTAAAGGCAAGTAATTTTCAGAATGATTGGACTTGGGATTACTTGCCTTAAGGGCGATTTTTCGTTAAAGGCAAGTAATTTTCAGAATGGTTGGACTTGGGATTACTTGCCTTAAGGGTCGTTTTGCGTTAAAGGCAAGTAATTTTCAGAATGATTGGACTTGGGATTACTTGCCTTAAGGGCGATTTTTCGTTAAAGGCAAGTAATTTTCAGAATGATTGGATTTGGGATTACTTGCCTTGAGGGCAATTTTGCGTTAAAGGCAAGTAGAAATTGAAAATGCCCCCGCCAGGAAAAGCGTTCCCGGCAGGAGCATGATTCTTTTGAAGCTTAACAACTTTACAGGGGAACTGTTATATTTCCCTTATAATTGCCCTTTCCAACAAGAGATACATTGGGATCGGCTATGGTGGCGTCGTAATCCCTCTTATTCTTCAAGGTGACCTTATTTCCGCTTATGGACATATCTACCTTGCCCACCTTTGTCTTCTGGCCATTCGTATAGAGCCTGATATCTTTAGCATAGGTGATATCCGCCTGTTCGATGCGGAATTCCACAGGATTCTTCTTCAGAACCTTGTTGGCGCCCTTTACGGATGTCTTGTTTTCTTTGCTCACTCCGCTGTTGGCCTTGAGAGAAATTGTAAAGCAGGGCTTCTTCTTGGCCTTCGGGTTATCGTTGGCAAACTTTGTATTCTTAAACTTAAAGCTAGGCTCTGACACATTGAGCAGTGTGGTGTTGAGCTTAATATAAACGCCGGCTATGCTGTAGGTTCCGTTCCCCAACTTCTCTACGTCCTTTGCCTTAAACTTGTTTCCGGTAAAGGTTATATTCTGGGTATAGTAAATATCCATCTTCACAGCTGTTCCGCCGGTACCCCAAAGGTCAACGGTCTGAGCCTGTATCACGGAGCCATTGAGGGGAACTGGGAAGAGCTTTGCGATATCATCAGTGGTTATACTCCTGGTTTCATTGCCGGTGTTGTTCCCGGTGTTATTTCCGGTGTTGTTGCCGGTGTTATTACCGGTGTTATTACCGGTATTGTTGCCGGTGTTATTGCCGGTGTTATTGCCGGTATTGTTGCCGGTGTTATTGCCGGTATTATTACCGGTGTTGTTCCCGGTGTTATTGCCGGTATTGTTTCCGGTATTATTGTTATTGGAACTGTCAATTACGTTGAGCGTAAGCTCCGCACTTCCGGAGGTGGTCTTTGAGCCGTATCTAACCTTTATCTGGGTTGTTCCCACCTTCTTAAGGCTGATAACACCGTCTTCCGCCACCTCTGCCACGCTGGAATTCGTGCTGAGCCAGGAATACTTTTTGTCGCCTGTACCGGCATCTGCCACAGTAACATTAAGCTTGAAATCCGGATCGCCGACAGTCTTTGTAAGGTTTTTGCCCTCAGCAAAGCTGACTCCCGCATCGCTTCTGCTGTCGGTGATATTAAAGAGAGCACGCGCCCCAAAAGAAGCCGGGATTCCATACTCCGGATCCATAATTGAAATGTTATTATAACATCCCGTTTCATCAATATATACAGCCGAGATATTATATGAACCCGCTTCCAGCAGATTTAGATCCATATCAACGTACTGCCTGTCTTTTGTAACTTCTCCTTTTAAAATGATCTTGCCCGTTTCAGACATATCAGTGGTTCCGTTATATATGGAAATGGTCCCGCGGTTAACAATTATTGGTCCCCCATTACCCATACCATAGATATTTGTCCTGACTGCGCACTCCGAACCGCTTGAAAAACTAAAGGGTTCAGATTCGGAAATACCATACTTTGAATCTCCTTCCTTACCTGCGGCCTTATCGATGTCCTCAGCAGTCCCGTTTGTAAAGTACAAGCGTACATCAGCTCTGCTTACATTGAGATTTGTTTTTAATGGCATGAAGCCATCAACCTCATAAGTAACATCATATGTTCCCGGAACAACCTTTTCGCCGAAAAGCACATTAAAATAGGAGTCTGAAATAGTAGACGAATAATTACCTACACCGGCAATCTCTATGCTTACCTTTTTACCTTCCACTGTGGAACCATCTCCGTCGCCCTCTATAAAAAAGCTGTTATTACCATTGTAATATATGCTATCGCTGCCACCATATCTGTTTACTTCAATGGTTTTGTTAAAGCTCTTTGTGTATCCCAGCTCCGGAAGTGAAATGGAATAAGAGAGATCTAAATCCGTAATGGGAACTGAAACGGTTTTCAAGGATTCCCCGTCACAGTTTATCGTAACTGTATCATTACCAAGCTCACATCCCTCTGCGATGCAGTTCAGAGTCACTCTGGGAAGATCCCAGGCTGTTGTTTCCGAAATAGCCTTTTCAGAAGGATCATAAAAATGAAGAAGATCCACCAGCATACTGTACTCTCCCGTATTCCACTGGACATTTCTTGACATATCCAGGAACCTATATACCCCCACCTCTGCTCCCTCAACAGAAGGTGTTGTGGTGTTATAGTTCTCCGCTGTATGTCCAAACCAGCAGTCGTAAACAGTACCTTCCGAGTTCTTATCAACATAAACCACTGGATCAACTGAATTTTTAAGGAAAACACACTTTGATATATCAGTTTGACCTTCAGAATAAACTGCACTGCCCTCAAGTCCCTGTCCAACTTTATTATTGATAAATGAACAATTTTCGATTATAAGTTTTCCATCAGGATATTTATAGACTGCGCCGCCGCCATAGCCACCATGATCTTTGGATTCCACTACTTTATTATCGATAAATACACAGTTTTCAATGGTGAGACAGGCGTAAGGTCCTCCACAAACCGCTCCGCCATGGGTAGCAGCACTGCAATTTATGAACGTACAGTCTTTGATCTCTAAGTTCATTTCATCGCTCTGATAGATTGCTCCGCCGTAATAGCCGTTTATACCGTCAAAGGTACAGTTCTCTATAAGGACATCTGAAGCAGAGCCAGTTGAAAAGCTTATGGCAGCTCCAAAGGGCGCTTTTTCTGTATCTGTTGCAGAAGTATCTGTCCTCTTAAAGTTTATATTTTTTATTACAATTGATGTTATATTGCTTTTTCCGATGGGCAGCAGGCTGACTCTTTCAATATCTGACACCTCACTGACAGATGCCGGTCTTATGGTATGTCCGTTTCCGTCCAGTTCCACATGTGTCTCCCCGTTCAGGCTGTTATTAAATACCAATCCCCCAGCCTCACCGACATCCGCCACCAGATCATTCTGGATTTTAATTGTGTTTTGCCAGGAACCAAGGCGATTTGTGGCATTCATCAACCCTGCGGTATCGGTGCCATCATAGGTAACATAATTTACAGCCTCCCCCAGTATTTCCGCATCATCCTCATAGGTCTCAGCCTGGACATTTTCCGCCTTCAAGGGATAGCTTCCGCTGAGATCCGGCACACCCTCGGCGCAGACCGTAAAGCCTATACAATAGGTAAAGATATACAGGCACAGTCCAAACCTGGTAAGCCTTTTCAATGTCTTTCTTCCGATCATTTTGAACATAGAGTTACCTCCGGTTAGAAAAAACCCAAAAAACCACAAATTACGGATTTATTATAAAGTATCAAGCTTAAAGAAACAACAGCATAAAACCATTTGGTCTGTTTTCCTGTTTATTCTGTGTCTATTCTGTAGGGGCAGGATGTTGTATTAGGTGTTATAATGTCGCTATGCATTCTGATAAAGGTACTTATAAAAAGGGACTGGTATATATAGGGACCCCTAAGCATCTATTGGATTTTCTATGGTTTTATGCCGCAGGACATTCCCATGCGGCATATTACTGTATCTGCGCAGGCTCTTCCAAAGAAGATCCCCTCTATAAAGCCTGCCTCCGGTCCGGGGTTTTTAAGAGGACGCGATATGTTCCCAGCTTTTTTAAGCTGCCCTTAAGGGAGCTTTTGTCAGTAAACGCCGGATTGGTTTTTTCCTGTATCACAAGGACCAAAAGCTACTATGCAAAAAAGCTCCTTTGCCGGTATTCGGGAGGATCCGGCTATGACTTTTTTGTATCTCCCTGCAGCCTTGGCCTCCTTCCCGGGCTTATGATATTTTTAAGCAGGGAATACAGGGTATATCAATTAGAAGATGGGATAAACGACTATACAGAAAAATCCCCTTCCCTTTTTGTTCATATAAAGAAAGCACTTGGCAGTCCAAAGTATCTTTATTTCCTATTTCTGTTAAAGGCGGGCTTTACGGACTGCACCCTGGAAACGGGACTGGAGGGGGACAGATACTGCATCAAATATGTTTCCCATCCCTCCCTCCTTAAATACCGTAATTTTAAGGAGATAAGAAGGCTTTATGATCCGGATGCGGATGTAGGGGACAGATATCTGTCTTACGTGGATAAAGCCTTTAAGCCTGTTGCCGTGCCTTTGGATGCTGCACTCCTTATCCTTACCACTGTGCTTTCCATTTATCCAATTGATGAAAAAGCCGTAACAGACAAGATCTGTCAGGAGCTCTGCCGCCGTTTTCCGGGAGAAAAGGCCATAATGAAACGCCATCCCCGGGACAGTGTGAACTGCTATGTGCTTCCCGGGATAGAGACAGCGGAGGTTGATAACAGCATCCCGGGGGAACTGCTGATACACAGGTTTCCCGGCATTACCATAGCTTCCTTCAGCATGTCTTCCCTTCTTCTGGATGCAGCGGCTAAGGGGAGCAGGATACTGATTTTCAGGATCAGGGAACTGTATTATAATGATGCAGGTGCTTCCCATTACAGGCTTGTCTTTGACCGGGGGATGGAGCTCTTATCAAAGGCCGCCCCGAAAAAAACGGAGGTCATTGATATATGAGGGGGCTTATAATCATCCCGGCATATAATGAGGAAAAAAGCATTGCCTCCGTGTTCCGTAAAATAAGTTCAGACGCGCCGGACTTTGACATTCTGGTGGTCAATGACTGTTCCACCGACGGCACCCTTAAGGTCTGCAGGGATAACGGGATCCATGTCCTGAACCTGCCTGTGAATTTAGGGATCGGGGGCGCCGTCCAGACCGGCTACCGGTACGCTTATTCAAAGGGTTATGATCTGGCGGTCCAGATGGACGGGGACGGGCAGCACGATCCCCTCTTTCTCCCGGAAATGCTGAAATGCCTTACCGAAGAAAGGGCTGACATGGTGATCGGTTCCCGTTTTATCAATAATGAGGGCTACCAGTCCTCTCATTTAAGGAGGATCGGAATAAGATACTTTTCTTTTCTTATTAAGCTCCTTACCGGTGAACATATCACAGACCCCACCTCCGGCTTCAGAATGGTAAACAGGCGGCTTATTGAAGGCTTCAGCCGCGACTATCCGGGAGACTATCCGGAGCCTGAAAGCCTTACCCACATACTAAAACAGGGCTGCACTGTTAAGGAGGTTCCGGTGAGGATGAAAAAAAGACAGGGAGGAGTTTCCTCCATCAGATACCTGAAGTCCTTATATTATATGACAAAGGTAACAACGGCTGTACTTATGGAGGCTGTCCGTATAACATGAATGCAAGACTAAAGCTTTTTCTCTATATAATCTGGATCCTCTCTTTCTTCTTCATGATATTTAAGATGAAGCAGAAAAGAGCCGATATCCGCTACATCCTTCCCTGGCTCATTCTGGATCTTATTATGTGCCTGGTTACGGCCTTTCCCTCCATACTTGTGTTTTTCTGCAATATCTTCGGGATAGAGACCCCCAGCAACATGATGTTCTTTTTCGGAATGATCTTTCTCATTATGATCATCTTTTCCATGGCACTGGATATTTCCAGGCTTAACGAAAACATACGGGACATCTCCCAGAGGCTTTCGCTCTATGAAAAAGACCCCGTGGACGGGGTCAGCGGACCATCCGGCAGACCATCCGAAACGGACCCGGGGGACGAAGTTGGCGGACCATCCGGCGGACCTTCCAGCGGGCTTTCCGAAACAGACCCGGGGGACGGAGTCAGCGGACCATCCGGATTGATTTCCGGCGAAGAAATGGATAAAGGTAAATAACAGGGAGCAGTTATGGACAGAGTTTGTTTAAGCGTTATAGTGCCCTGCTACAAAGTGGAAAAGTATCTTTCCAGATGTCTTGATTCCCTACTTTCCCAGACTCTCCGGGAAATCGAGATAATATGTATTAATGACGGTTCCCCGGACAACTGCTTAAGTATCATGAAGAGCTACAGGGAAAGACACGGCGGCAGGATCGTCATAATCGACAAGGAAAATGAGGGCGTATGGAAAGCGCGCAGGGACGGCATCCGTCTTGCTAAAGGAGAATATACAGGCTTTCTGGATCCTGACGATTTTGTGGAGAGCGATTATGCAAAAAAGCTGTATAATGCCGCAAAGCGTGAAAACGATGACATAGTATCCTGCGGTTTTGCCCGCAGGGACGAGGCCACAGGCAGGATCTATTCAATGGAAATGACGCATCCGAAATACAGGTCCTTTGATATAAAGCGGCAGAGCGGTCTTCTCCTTGAAGTGAATCCGGCTCCCTGGAATAAGATCTTCAGGACGGAGCTTCTTAAAAACATGAGGGATCTTAAAAATATCCCTCCTGCACTGGACGATATGATGTTTGCACAGCTTATCTATATGGACGCCCGTCGGATAACCTTTATCCCCGACGTTCTGGTAAACTACTTTGTAAGGAGCAGTTCCATCATTAATTCCGTGAGCTCCGGGCTTGCTCCAAAAATCTATGTTTCCATGAGGGAGCTTAAGGGTACAGTCTGCCGGGAAAAGCCATATTTAATTGATTATATGGATGCCCTGGCCTTTCTCCATCTTGGCATATCCCTTATGTACAGGCTGTATTCCGCAGAGACCACGGATTTTGACCGGCTCCTTGACATGAATACCCGGTACCTGAACAGATACTTTCCCCGGTGGAAAACTAACAGGTACCTGAGTATATCCTATGTGACAGGACACAGGGGTGCGAATTTACGGACCCTGACCGTAAAGACTATTTACCGACTTAAGCTTATGAAGGCTTTTCTTTGCATTTATACAGCACTTATTAAATACATTAAAATTGATATCAAATGGTGAGGATAACTATTCAAACCCCACACTGCACGTCCGGGACACCTGACCGACACTTTCGCTCAAAACGTGCCCGTAAAACCAATGCCAGGCACGCTCAGCTTGCCTAAGCGGCATTCAAAACATGCCGCTGGCATGTTTTGCACTGGACGTTTTTCCGCAAAAAATGATTTTTGATTAAAAATGATCAAAGAAATCATTTTCCGCTTTTTCGTTCGGAATCCTGTACTATCAATTTTTAAGGAGTAATAATGGTTAAAAATAAACATGCCCTGCTGATCCCCTTATTAATGCTTTTAATAATCATTCTGTCAGTATTATTCAGAATGCGGATACACAGCGCCGTAGCCGCAATCCCGGACTACATGGATGAGGAGACAGGGGTCCCGTATCTTACGGAAATGGATTCCTATTATCATCTCAGAATGACAGAAAATATCTGTGAGCTGGGACATCCCGGAAACAGCTTAAAGGACGGGAAGCCCTGGGACAGTTTAAGTTATGCCCCGGACGGCAGGGATGCAGCGGGATACCGGCCTCTGATGGCATATATTGCAATCACTGTCTATAAAGCCGCATCCCTCTTTTCCCCGGTGACTCTTCCACAGGTGGTATACTGGCTGAATATGTTCATCTCCGCTTTGGTGGTGATCCCCGTATTTCTCCTTACCTATGAGATGTGCGGCCTTATCGGTGCCTCCGTGGCAGCCGTACTTTCCACCTTGAATTACGGCTATCTCATACACACCACCCCGGGCTTTTTTGATACCGACGGCGTTATAACCTGGGTCTCCTGCTTTTTTCTGTATTTTGCCTGCATGGTCATTAAAAAATGGAGGGAAAAGGACAAAAAAGCAGCCTGTCTCTTCGGCGCAGGGCTTCTCATAAGCTTTTCCGCCCTTTATAACAGCTGGTATATCTATTATATGTTTCCGGCTCTTATGGTCCTGTCCCTTATTATTTACGGACTTCTTACATATGAAAAGGGCTCTCCCCGGTCGGTTTATCTTCCCGCCATTTTTTCCCTGATCCTGGGAGTCCTGGTATTGGTGCTGGAGCCCGGACTTTTTAACCGGATCTTTTCCATGTTCGGGAATATTTTTACAAAAGGAAACGGCCTCTTCCCCAATATCTTCGTATCCATTGCGGAGATGCGTAAGCCCGCTCTCTGGACAGGAGCCCTCACCGGCTTCTTTCAGATGAAGGTGCTTTCCGAAACGAATATCGGGATAATAAACGCTGTGGGTGGCATAGTGCCGTTTCTTGCAGCCTTCGCCATGTTTGTGATCTTTATCAGGCGCATCATTAAAAAAGATGTGCGGCTGGAGTATATTCTGCTCATTATCTGGTACGCCGTGACCCTTGTGCTCTCTTTCAGGGGCTGGCGTTTTATCATGCTCTTCTCCATTCCAGTGGGTATCCTCGCCGGAAATCTGACGGGCTTTATCTGCTACCTTATGGATAACGGGAAAATGATGGATCGGAATGTCTATAAGGCCATGCTTACCATTCTTATGCTGTTTCCTGCTATTTACGGCGCATTCATGTCCTCCGGTGATTCCAGACCCTCGGGATATTCTGAACTTGGCCTCACCCTTAAGGCCATCAGGGAACAGACCCCGGAAGATACTGTCCTTGTGAGCTGGTGGGACTATGGTTATATATTTGAGGAAAAGACAGGCAGAAAAACTCTCTTTGACGGCGGAAGCCAGAGCGGTATACGTTCCTATTGGGTGGCAAAGGCTCTCGCCACAACTAAAGAGCAGCTTTCCTTTAATATCATCCGTATGCTTACAGGCAGCGGGGACAGGGCATGCGAAGGGATGCTTGAAACCTTCGGGGAAACTAAAGATACTCTCCTCTTTATGGATGAGCTTCTGTCCGGAGACCGTGAAAGTGCACAAAGCAGTCTTAAATCGAAGGATATCACGCCGGAAAAGGCGGAGGAGCTTCTGTCTCTTATGTTCCCGGAAAACCTTCCAGAGACGGATTTCATCATTACGCCCGATATGTCCGGTATTTCAGGGTGGTTTGCGGAATTCGGCCTGAAGGACAGAAGTGATGATCCCGTTAACACCCCGTTTCAGACAGTTGCGAATATGATATCCGTAAGCAGGCCCATGGAAGGGGATAATGTTTACAGCATCGGAAACGGCTGTTACGTAGTACTGAAAAAATCCGGAAATAAATACTCGGCCTGCACCTCTTATGCAGAGGGCTGGTCGGATGCCCAGCCTCTCCCCGTAAAAAATGTGATCGTTATGGATGACAGTAGCTGCACCTTATATGAAATGAAGCCGGAAACGGCTGCGGTTAATGAGGCCGAATCCGGGGAGGCTGCATCCGGAGTTTCCGGCACGGTCTCGAATGAGGACGGCAGTCCGCTGTGGACCGTCATAATCACGGATCTGGGTGAGGGAGCTAAACTGTCACTTCTGTCAGATGACCTGGCCGGCTCTGTTTTCGGGAGAATGTTCTATCTGTACGGCTACGGCCTGGAGCACTATGAATATGACTACGATCTCTCCGGGATCGTTCGTGTATTTAAAGTCAGGTGATTATTCAGGATCCGGCAGCCTGTCCGAAAACCAATTCACCCAGCTATGCTGGGGAGAATGGAATAGACACGATAAGTGATTGTAAAAGGAGCTGCATGGCAGAACATGAAGATTGCAGGAATTATTGCGGAATTCAATCCTTTTCATAAGGGACATGAATATCTGATAAAAAAAACAAGGGAAGAAACCGGGGCAGACCATGTCATTGCCCTTATGAGCGGGAACTTCGTGCAGCGGGGTGAGCCTGCCATTTTTGATATGGGGGTACGCACCGAAATGGCGCTAAAGGGCGGGACCGATGCGGTTTTTGAACTGCCTCCCCATATCTCCCTGTCTTCCGCAGAAGGCTTTGCCCTGGGCAGTGTGTATATCCTTGATAAACTTGGGGCGGACATCCTGTATTTCGGAAGTGAGTGCGGTGATATCCGCATGCTTTCTTATGTCGCAGATTTTTTAACCACGGAAACAGAGGAATTCAGGAAAAAGCTGAGGCTTGGATTAAAGAGCGGCATGAGTTTTCCTGCGGCAAGAGAAGCCGCACTACTTGGGATGCTTAATGAAACCGGTTCTGACTTAGACACGGAAAAACTGCATTTTCTCTTGCAAAACCCCAATAACATCCTTGGAATAGAGTATCTTAAGGCATTAAAACGCCTCGGGTCCTCCATGACCCCCGGTACCGTAAGGCGTATCAATTCTCCCTATCATGAAAACGATAATTTTAATACGTATCCAGTGGCTCAGGATCCGGCAGCGATGTCAGAGGAAAATACCATTGACAATTCCGAAAAATGGATGTATTCCGCCGAAGCCGTAAGAAAAAAGATTACCGCCAAGAAGGAATCAGGTGCGGTTTCACGGGATGCCCTTTCCCCTTTTCTTTTATATACCCTGCTTTCGGAGGATCTCAAAGACAGGCTTATTCACGCCGGGGTGCCGGAGGATCTTTTAAACCGCATAATAAAGAACAGATATTTTACCGGAAGCTTCACTGAATTCTGTGAGATATTAAAAAAGAAAAACATCACCTATACCGCGGTCTCACGCTGTCTTCTGCGGCTTATACTTAAGGTCCGTCCTTTTTCTGTCGGGGCGCTTCGTTCAGATCCTTCAGGGGCGCTTCGTTCAGATCCTTCAGGAGCACTTCGTTCAGACCTGTCAGGAGGACTTCCTTCAGACCCGGAGGGCTATGTAAACGGAGTCTGTCCCGACTATATCCGGCTCCTTGGATTCAGGGAAAACGCCAAAAAGGCTCTGAGGGAATTAAAGCGCCGCTCAGAGCTGAAGATCATCAGTAACTCATCTGATATAAAGAAATATAAAAGCATCCATCCGAAACAGAATCTGCTCTCCGATTCCCTCCGGATTGACCGCCACTATGAGCTCCTCCGGGACGGAGTCAGTGATCCATCCCTCCCACTGACTCCTGAACCGTCCCCACGGACTCCCTGACTCCCCCCACTGACTCCCACTGACTCCTGACTTACTAATAAATCACGGCTGACAGTATCGCCCCCGATATGTATAATATAGACAGGGAGGCTGAAAAATTGAAAGCGGATTATTATGTATAACAGTTGTGAATTCATAAAGATTGGAAAAAGGAACAGATCAGACTTTGAGGGCTTTTCTCCGGATCTTATGAACAGGCGCATTTCAGGAGATGGATTCTTATTTGGGATTTTAAGGGGTGACATTCCCTGCGGGGTAATAGATCTGAAAAAGAACAAAAGCGTCCTCTCGGTCAGCAGTATCTGGATCGATTACGAATCAGATGATGTGGAGGAGCTGATGACTGATGTTTTATGCTCCCTTTCGGAAAACTTAAGAGGGTGGGGCTTTGAAAGCCTGTTTTTACGCTATACTGATGATACTCCGGGCATCACAAAAGCCGGATTAAAAAAAGCAGGCTTCAGCGAGGTCACAGAGGAAGCCAGGGTTTACAGGGTCGGCGCTTACGCCCTTGGGATCCTGTTAAGGGATGGACCTGATTCAGGTATGATGAGAATGGAAAGTGTGCGTATCCTTGACGAGGAAAAAGCCAGGGTTTTCTCCCTGGCGCCTGAAAAGGTTTCGGATCTATTTAAGGAACTCAACCCCGATAAGGACCTGTCGTTCCTTACTCTTGATGAAAAGGGCGAAGCCGGGTGCTGTTCATGTATTTCAGTGCTTCCGGACGGTTCATACTATCTTTCCGGCCTGTACAATATGGACGGTAATAATGATGACCTGATGGGAGTTCTGTATTTAAGCCTCGCAGCTGTATTTATGCAAATAGAACCCTCAGGGGAATTTTATTTCCCTGCAGTAAACCCGTATCTCAATTCAATATCTGAATTCCTTCTCTCTCCCCTAAAGGGAGGAGTGGAAAAACAGCGGGTCTTTATCGCAAAAATAACATAAGCCAGCCTTAAGGAGGAAAATCATGGCAGAAAACAACCCTATCAAGGAACTCGGAAAGACATTGCAGGATATCTTCAATGATTTCTTTGGCGAATGCATCGACAATGACGGTGTTTTAAGGGCACGTCTCAGCAATATGGGAGTTGTGGATGCACAGGTCATAGTGGATGTAATGCTGGAGGGAGGTATTACGGAGGATGCTCCTTACGGAGTGCTTCATTTCCATCATACCCTTGCACAGAATATACCCGAAGAGGCCATCCCCAACCTTCTTATCTCATTAAACAGCCTTAATCATGTTATTAATGCGGGAGCATTTCCGGGATTTGGCTGTTTCGCATACTACGAGCCGTTAAACCAGGTATATCTCTCATACAGAATGCCTGTAAACTTAAATCAGATCGAGGCAGAATACGACAATATCCGCTATTATCTCGGGACACTCTATGAGCAGCTGGATCTTTTTGTGGACTTCATAATGTTTGCTGCATCCAGCCCGGAGGGAATGGATATTACCGACTATATGGATTATCTGGATGAGGTGGCAGACTTAAATGACTTTCAGGACAGGCTTGAGTCCTATGAGGCGTTCCTTGAAAAGTTCATGAAGGAAAGAGGTATTACACTGGAGCAGGAAACGAATTAAAGTGCAAACGTATCTATTCAGAACCCTCCGGTTTCTGAATAGATACGCGCATTCGGCTCATT
>CAMJPM010000085.1 GCA_946407725.1 uncultured Lachnospiraceae bacterium | reverse complement strand
ATTATGACGCATACGCAAAGTATTTCGTAGACGAGCTTCCTTATACACAGGATGAGCTTAAGGAAATGTCAGAGCTTTCAATCTCAGACCTTTCTGCAAAAGCAGGATCGCTTTCGCTCGAGGATGTTCAGAACCGTCACGGCTGATGCAAAAGTATACAGCACGGTTACTGTAACTGAAATAGTCGTTTAATAACTTGAGCCGGTGTCGCATGAAATACGGCGGGACCGGCTCTTATCTTTCAGAGAGGTGTTATATGGGTTCTTCTAATTCGAAGGGCGGTCTGAACAAAATATTCGGACGTTATACAGGAGCAGCTATCCTTATCGGACTTATTGTAGTGTCATATGGGATATTTAAGATCCTGCGTCCCGAAACATTCGGCCAGCCCAATCAGGTGCTGGGATATTTCCAGCAGTGCCTTATAGATTCCGTAGGTGCGGTTGGACTGTATTTTATAATTGTTATGGGACTTTTTGATTTCTCCATTGGTGCAAACTGCATACTCTGCGCCATTGTGGGAACAGTGTGCATGAAAAATCTGGGAATGGGTTATGTCGGCTTCCTCATCGCCCCCATCCTGTGCGGAGCGCTGGTGGGACTTGTAAACGGTATCGCATATATCAAGCTGCATATTCCTTCCATGATCGTTACCACCGGACTGGCGCTGATATATGAGTCCGTGGGTTATTACGTCAGCGGAGGAGTTCAGGCATTCCTGACAAAGGATCAGACATTCTTCGGCCATGCGCCGGGCAACCTGATAATAGCCTGCGCGGCATTCCTTTTATCATATACGATCCTGGTATATACCAAGGTCGGTACATACGCTTATGCCATAGGCTCAAACGAAGCAGTGGCAAAAAACATGGGTATCAACGTCAATAAATATAAGGTACTGACCTTTGTCATCACCGGTTTCTTTGACGGACTTATGGGAATTCTTGCGATCTCCTATGGTTCATCCATGGTATCTGTTACGGGAATGGCTTCCATGAGCAGGAACTTTGCACCTACCATGGGGTGCTTCTTCGGACTTGCCTTCCGTCAGTTCGGACTTCCCATACCGGCGATCATAGTTGGAGAGTTCCTTATTCAGATAATCTATAACGGATTTGTTACACTGGGTGCTCCTACGGCCATACAGAACGTGGTTACCGGAGTTGCGCTGCTGCTTGTTGTTGCCCTTACCATGAAGCCTGTCAAGGGCGAGATAGTCAAGTAAAGGAGGTTTTACTACCATGTCAGATATAAGATTACAGGCCGTGGATGTATGTAAGACCTTCGGTATAGTAAAGGCAGTACAGCATGTTTCCATAGATTTTCACAAGGGTGAGGTACACGGCCTCATCGGAGAGAACGGTTCCGGAAAATCCACTCTTATGCAGATGCTCACCGGTATCTATACCATAGGAAGCGGAAAATTCATTCTGGACGGAAAAGAGATCCACGTTAAAAACCAGGTGGAAGCAAATAATGAAGGTATCTCCATTATAGTACAGGAGCTGGGAACCCTTTCGGGTCTTACGGTTGCCGAGAATATCTTCCTTGGCCATGAGGACCGTTTCGTAAAATTCGGCATTAAAAACACAAATGCCATGATAAAGGAGGCAAACGATCTTCTTAAAAAGTACGGTTTTGAGCGTATAAACGCGGCAGATATGATCGACCGTTATAATTTCGAGGACCGGAAGCTTATAGAGATCGTTAAATCCACTTATTTTTCACCCAAGGTAGTTGTAATAGACGAGACCACCACCGCTCTTTCGCAGGAGGGAAGAGAAGAGCTCTATAAGCATATGGAGCGCATCAGGAATGAGGGCAACACCGTTATCTTCATTTCCCATGATCTTCCGGAGGTTCTGGATAAGTGTGACAGGGTTTCGGTACTGAGGGACGGAGTCTATATAGATACGGTAAACGCTGATGACGTAAATGAGGATGACCTTAAAAAGCTCATGGTAGGCCGTGAGCTGGGCGAACACTATTACAGAGAGGACTACGGGGAGAAGATATCGGACGAGGTTGTCCTGTCTGTCAAAAATGTGACTGTTCCCGGCGTCATCTACGATGTAAGCTTTGATCTTCATAAGGGAGAGATCCTGGGCTTCGGAGGTCTTTCCGAGTGCGGAATGCATGAGGTTGGAAAGGCGGTTTTCGGAGCTTCCTATGACAGGGAGGGATCCGTAAAGCTTGCTGACGGCACAGAGATCAATTCCATTCCTGTGGCAATAAAGCACAGCATTGCCTATGCTTCAAAGGACAGGGACAACGAATCCATAGTTATAAACCAGAGTATCGGTGACAATATCTGTCTGCCCTCCCTGGATGAGCTGGGGGGAAGCACCCATCTTTTAAGCGACAGGAAATTAAAGGCTTTTGCTGATAAGCATGCCAAAGAGATGAAGGTAAAGATGGTGGATACGGATCAGTTTGTATCCGAGCTCTCCGGCGGAAACAAGCAGAAGGTAGTGCTGGCACGCTGGATCGGAAAGGATTCGGACATCATTGTCCTTGACAGTCCCACAAGAGGTATCGATGTAAAGGTCAAGGCTGATATATATGCCCTGATGGATGAGATGCGTAAGGGCGGCAAGTCCATAATCATGATCTCCGAGGAGATTATGGAGCTCATAGGAATGTGCGACCGCATCATTATCATGAAGGACGGTAAAAACAGCGGCGAAGAGCTTTTAAGAAGCCCCGGGCTCACAGAAAACGACCTTATAGCAAAGATGGTTTAAGGAGGACGAAATGGCTAATACAGACGCAATTAAAAATGATGAAGTCCTTGCCGCTGAAGAAAAAGCGTTAAAACGCGCGGTAATGGCTTCCAGAATAAGAGCAGTCCTTCCCATCATAGGTCTTGTGGCTGTCTCACTGATATTCAATGTTTTATCGGATGGAAAATTACTGGCTCCCATGAACATAAAGCTCCTGATGTCACAGGTCTATGTGACCATGATAGCGGCTACCGGAGTGTTCTTCATAATGACCATGGGAGGCCTGGATTTTTCACAGGGCTCCATACTGGGAATAGCTTCCATAGTATTCTGCTTTTTATCAAAGTATAATATCCCCCTTGCCATTGTGGGAGGTGTGGCTGCCGGTGCCTGCATCGGAGCGATAAACGGTTTCTTCTACGTAAAGAGGAAAGTAAAGAGCTTTGTAGTTACCATCTGTACCATGTTCCTCTTCAGGGGCGTGATCGAATTTGCCACCACAAATGCTCCTGTACAGGGAGATATAGTAAAGACCATGGCTCTTGACAACAATGTACTTAAGATGTCAATAACCCTTCTGGTGCTGTTAACTGCGTTCTTCTTCTTCAGATTTACAAAGTTCGGCAGATATTTAAAGGCTATAGGTGCAGGAGAGAAGGCTGCGGCATTCTCCGGTATCGAGACTGACAAGATGAAATTCCTGGTCTATGTGCTGGCGGGAGCCATTACGGGACTGGCTGCCTTCATAAACGTGGTGAAGGTGGGATCGGTTACCGCAAGCTCCGGAAACCAGCTGGAAACCCAGATCATGATAGCGCTGGTTCTGGGAGGAATGCCCATTTCCGGCGGTGCCAAGGTAAAATTTGAAAACGTTGTTGTCGGATCTCTTCTGTACATAATACTGAATTCAGGACTTGTTACCCTGGGGCTTACACCCGCCATGCAGCAGCTTATAGAAGGTGTAGTATTCCTGGTTGTGGTAGCTATCACCAGTGACCGCAATTCCGTACAGATTGTAAAGTGATCTGAACAGATACAGTTTTAGGAAACCGGAGGATCCCGGACAGATACTGATGATCCGGGATCCCTGACAGTACAGATATGATACAGGATAATGATTCCCTGAATGAGAGTCTGAAATACGTAAAACTATATAACTGGGCCAGAACCCTTATTTTGAGCGGAGTTCTTAAAAAGAACGAGAAGATGCCTAGTGAGCACATGCTCCAGAAGAAGTTCGGAGTATCGAGGCAGACAGTGCGCACGGCCTTAAACAGGCTGGAAGAAGATTCTCTGATACGGCGGCAGAGGGGCAGCGGTACCTATATCTCCTATGAGTACGGGGATAATACGGAAAACACAGCACATATAGGGCTGATAATGAGCTATTTTGCCGACTATATGTTCCCCCAGATCTATGAGGGGATAGAGTCAGTGATGAGGGAAAAGGGAATTTCCATTGATGTGGCAGTGACAAAGAATAAGCTTAATGATGAGTCTATGTATCTTGAACGGTTTTTGAATACCGATGTGACGGGGCTTATCGTGGAGGGCACCAGATCCTCTTTTCCCAACCCCAATATGAAGCTTTATAAAGAGTTCAAAAAGCGGAATGTGCCGATAATCTTTATCCATAACCACTACAGTAACCTGAAATTTGCAAGCGTGGAAATGGCGGATGAAAGGTGCAGCCATGAACTCACCCGGATACTCATAGAAAACGGCCACCGCAGGATCGGCGGGATATTTAAATATGATGACATGCAGGGTATGGAGCGTTACAAGGGCTTTATGGAATGTATGTCGGAGAACGACTTAAAGATCAATGATGAGTGTATAAAATGGTATTCCACAAAGGATTTTGACTACCAGTTTTCCAGAAAGAGCCTGTCGGATTTTGTGAGAAAGACATCGGAATGTACTGCGCTCCTTGTGTACAATGACGAGATCGCGGAAAAGTATGTGGAGTTTGCAGAGGGCAGGGGTATAAAGATCCCGGAGGATCTGTCCATTGCTTCATTTGACAATATCAGTCTCTCGGAAAACGCCAGATTAAAGCTTACCAGCGCGATCCATCCGAAATACGAGCTTGGAAAAAGGGCAGCCAGAAATCTTATTTACATGATGGAAAATTCCGGAGGAGAATTCAACAATTACTCCTATAAATTTCCGGTATCCATCAGCAAAGGCAATTCAATACTTGATATATCGTAAACATAGGAGGAAAGAAATGAGTAAATTGTATTTTATCCCCGGCAGCCAGGATCTCTACGGAAAAGAGTGCTTACAGCAGGTCGCCGAGGACTGCAGAAAGATGAATGACTTCTTTAATGAGAAGCTTGGTGATACCGTGGAATTTGTGCTCCTTCCCACAGTTGAGACTTCCAGGATCTGCGTGGAGGACATGAGAAAGGCCATGGATGATGACGACTGTGTCGGAGTTGTTACCTGGATGCATACCTTCTCACCTGCAAAAATGTGGATAAAGGGCCTGCAGATCTTAAGGAAGCCCCTTCTGCATCTGCACACCCAGTTCAATGAGAAGCTTCCCTACAGCGAGATCGATATGGACTTCATGAATTTAAACCAGGCAGCCCACGGTGACAGGGAATACGGATTTATTGTAAAGAAACTCAATATTCCCCATGAAGTGGTTGCAGGCTATTATCAGAATCCTGATTTTCTCGCCGGTGTCAAGAGGTTTGCAGAGGTTGCCAAGGCTATGGCATTCTCCCATGACTTAAGGGTTGCCACCTTCGGTAACAATATGCGTGACGTGGCAGTTACAGACGGAAACCGTCTGGAAGCCGAGATCAAGTACGGCTGGGAGATCAAGTACTGGGGCATCGGTGATATCGTTGACATTGCCGCTAAGGTAAGTGATGATGACATCGATAAGAAGATGGATGAGTATCTCTCCAAATATGACATGGATACAGACAATACGGACGCTGTCCGCGAACAGGCGAAATACGAGATAGCTTTTGAACGCTTCCTTGAAAAGAACGGCTGCAAGGCCTTTACGGATACCTTCCAGGATCTGCACAACATGGACCAGCTTCCCGGTATCGCCATTCAGAACCTGATGGCAAAGGGCACCGGTTTCGGACCTGAAGGCGACTATAAAATATCTGCTTTCTCCGCGGTTCTCATGAAGATGGCCGAGGGACGTGAAGGTGCCACAGGCTTTATTGAGGACTATACCTATGATCTTACTGAAGGATCGGAGCTGGAGCTCGCTTCACATATGCTGGAGGTTCCCGCTTCATTTGCACGTACAAAGCCGAAGATCCAGGTACATCCCCTTGGCATAGGCGGAAAGGCTGATCCTGCAAGACTTGTTTTCGACAGCGTTATAGGAGACGGAATACAGGTTACCCTTATTGACCTGGGAGATCATTTCAGGATCATCTGCGCCGACATCGAGCTGGTTAAGGTTCCCGAACCCATGCCCAAGCTCCCGGTAGCACAGATAATGTACCGTCATAAGCCCAATTTCAAGATCGGTACAGCAGGATGGCTGCAGGCTGGCGGAGCTCACCATGCTGTGGTTTCCACAGCCCTTACAAAGGAGGATATTGAGCTCTTTGCCCACCTTACGGATACAGAGCTCATCATAATCGACGAAAATACTACGGAAGCCGATATAAGGAAATTCTAAAAAACTACATCTTTGCCATATAATATAAAGCTGCCCGCAGGAATATTGTTTTCCTGCGGGTATTTCCATGAATAGCTGCACTAAGGCCGCTAAAACACTTTTCACGTATTAACGATTTGAAGTAAAAGAGGATTTGTGATATATTGTATCAGTGTGTTTCTAAGGACCTGTTGAAAAAAATCCTATGCAAATGTGCATGTTATTTTGCAACAGTTCCTAAGTAATGAATTATTGACGGAGATAAGATGGAAGAAGAAAAGAAAAGGAAGAAACCCAGGCGTTTTAATCTGCTTATAGTTCCGGAGGGTAAAGCGGATGTGAAGCAGTTTCATGTGGCCCTGGATTTTGTGATAATACTTACGGCACTTATTATCTTTGTTGCTGTAATTGCACTGTCATATATAGTAAAATCCTCAAAAGAGATAGATGATGACAGAAATCAGATTCTGGCTCTTACAGCGCAGCTGGAGTATGTCACCAGCAGTAATATCATATTACAGGCGGAGAATGAGCAGCTCTACAACGAGCTGGTGACTGTCAGGACCTTTCTTGATACCAGGGAATATGTGGAGCAGCAGGCGGATTCGGCAAGCGCCCTAAGCTATATCCCCACAGGTCTGCCTATAAGCGGACAGGTGAGCCAGCCCTCCGATTATGATAAGAGCAAGGGCTTTATATCCTTTACCGTTGGGGATGGCACAAAGATCTCTGCAGCGGGCGACGGAACCGTAAGTAAGGTGGTAAGCGACACGGATTACGGGTACAGGGTTGAGATAGATCACGGCAATGATTATATTTCCATTTACAGATACCATGATGTGCCGTTGCTTACGGAAGGAACCCAGGTGTTAAGGGGAACGGCTATTTTTACCTGCTCTTCCGTGGAACCCACATTTATATATGAGATACGGTATCAGGGAAATTCCATAGATCCAAACACTTTAATGAAGATAGACGGATAAGATATCAATGAAAGGAGCGGCATAGACAAAATATGGAACAGAAGAATACGTGGTTTAAGTATAGTGCGGCAAATAAGAAAGAGCTGGAGAAGATCGCCAGGGAGTACATGGATTTTTTAAGCAGGGGCAAGACCGAAAGGGAGTGCGCCGATATTGCCATTAATGCGGCTGAAAAAGCCGGATATAAGAATCTTCACGGTATTCTGAAGTCAAAAGGGAAGATAAAGCCGGGAGATAAGGTTTATGCTGAATGCATGGGAAAGACCGTGGCGCTTTTCAATATCGGTACGGACAACCTGGAGGAGGGCATGAGTATCCTGGGGGCACATATAGATTCCCCCAGAATGGATGTAAAGCAGAACCCCCTTTATGAGGAGTCGGAGCTTACATATCTGGATACGCATTATTACGGTGGTATCAAGAAATACCAGTGGGTAACCCTTCCCCTTGCCATCCATGGCGTAATAGTAAAGACAGACGGCACCACTGTGGAAGTAAATATTGGGGAAGAAGAGGATGATCCCGTGTTCTGCGTGACTGATCTTCTCATACATCTTGCTTCCGAACAGATGGATAAGAAAGCTTCCAAGGCAGTGGAGGGTGAAAATCTGGATATCCTTATCGGCAGTATCCCCCTTAAGGGAAAGGAAAAGGAAGCTGTAAAGGAGAATGTGTTAAAGCTCCTTAAGGATATGTATGATATAGAGGAGAGGGATTTTGAATCGGCGGAGCTGGAGGTGGTTCCGGCAGGAAAGGCAAGAGAGCTGGGTTTTGACAGGTCCATGATCCTTTCTTACGGTCAGGATGACAGGGTTTGTGCATTTGCGTCACTGAAAGCTTTTCTGGATGTAAAGAGTGTAAAGAGGACAGCGGTATGTCTTCTCGTTGACAAGGAGGAGATCGGGAGCGTGGGGGCTACCGGCATGCAGTCCAGATTTTTTGAAAACACAGTGGCAGAGATATTAAATGCCATGGGCTATGATCCTGAAATGGGACTTAGGAGATCCATGGCAAATTCCAGGATGCTTTCCTCCGATGTAAGCGCTGCCTTTGATCCTCTGTACGCAGCCCAGTTTGACAAGAAGAATGCCGCATATTTCGGAAAGGGAATAGTATTTAACAAATTTACGGGATCCAGGGGCAAGAGCGGATCCAATGATGCCAACGCTGAATATTTCGGCTTTGTAAGAAAAGTAATGGAAGATAATGATGTGGCTTACCAGACTGCGGAGCTTGGAAAGGTTGACGCAGGCGGCGGAGGAACCATTGCCTATATCATGTCCCTGTACGGAATGGATGTTGTGGACTGCGGTATGGCAGTGCTCTCCATGCATGCGCCCTGGGAAGTGACCAGTAAGTCGGATCTTTATGAGGGATATAAAGCTTACAAGGCATTCATCACGGCCTGAAATATTTTCGATGATCTCAAAGGAGGGTTGAAGGGGTGAATAAGAAACTTCACACAGAGGCTGTGGATACACTGTTTGAAGCGATACTGAATCTGGAGACAACAGAGGAGTGCTATACTTTTTTTGAAGATCTTGCTACGGTAAATGAGATCCTCTCCCTTTCACAGAGGTTTGAGGTTGCTGCTATGCTGAGGGAGAAAAAGACCTATCAGGAGATAGCAAAAAAGACGGGAGCATCAACAGCCACCATCAGCCGGGTCAACAGATCCTTAAACTACGGAAATGACGGCTATGAACTGGTTCTCACACGGATGGGAAGATAGAGCGTAACTCTTAAAGGAGTCAGATCTTCGGCTTTTTCTTTTTAGGATCCGGTTTGGGAAAGAAGTCTATGAGCTTTTCTATCATGAGCCTCTTTACATAGACATCAAAGGCTAAGGAACAGATGAAGGAAAAGATCTGGATAAACTGCCTGTCTTTTTCCGAGGCACCGTTTTTCTCTGCGTCTTCTGCAATTTTTTCAGATAATGAGAACTGTTCCTTTATGTGATCCTGAAGGGGTTCCACCTGGTTCATGGATATTTCGGTAACTTTTTTATATAATTCTTCAAGGTTTATATTTCCGTTTGAATGGAAATACCTTTCAGACAGGGGAGCCATGAGCTTTTCGATATCATTGATGGACAGGATGTTCTTGAAGTAATAGATGAACATCAGCATTATCATGTGGTCTTTATCATATTTTTTCTTGTCCGGAGGAGGCAGCAGCCTGTTTTTTGCATAGTTATTGATCATGGTTTTGGTCAGAACCTTATCTGTGGAGTAGCGTTTTGTGGGCTCCATGTGTTTTTCCATAAAGGTGGTGACCTGATCCATGTACAGACCCAGGTCGGGAAGCTCTGAAGCATTCACCGGCTGTATGCGTCCAAGGCTCTCTATTATACTCTGTATAAGGTCTTCGGGGTTGAAAGTCATGTGTTGTACCTCCGATATTTAGTATACGCATATTTCACATACCATTATAACATAACCGGATAATTTATAAAAATAAGGAAAGGGCGTTACAATTCAGCGGCCTGACAGCCCGCTGAATAGCAACGCGCTCGCCGCAACTAAATCGGCTTCTCCGATGGGCGGCTCGCTAAAATGCCAGGGATATTTCCCGTAACCACGCAGCGTAGTGCGTGGTTCGGTGTTGAATAGAAATGAAAGGATCTACAAATGGATATTGACAGGGAATTAAATAAAGAACAGGCTATGGCGGTGCGGTGTACCAATGGTCCGGTGCTGATACTGGCGGGAGCGGGAAGCGGAAAGACCAGAACCATAGTTTACAGGATGGCATATCTCATAGGTGAGATGGGTGTCGCACCATGGAATATACTGGCACTTACTTTTACAAATAAGGCTGCCAATGAAATGAAAGAGAGGATCCGCGATATGATCGGGGAAAGGGCGGGAACCATGAGGGTCGGCACCTTTCATTCCATCTGTGTAAGGATCCTTTTCACACATGCGGAGAAGCTGGGATATCCGCCGAAATTTGAAATAGCGGACACAACGGACCAGAAGAGCATTATGAAGGATGTGTATAAAAGGCTTGGGGTGGATCCGAAGCGTTATCCTGAGAAAATTACCATCAATAAGATCTCCGGCGCAAAGGATGAGCTGATGGGGCCGGAGGAATACGCCTCCTTTGCAGGAATGGATTTTGCCTTGAAGATGATTTCCAACATTTATACGGAATACCAGAAGACCCTGTTTTCAAACGGCATGATGGATTTTGATGATCTGATCATGAATACAGTCAGGCTTTTTAATGAATTTCCAGAGGTGCTGGAGGAGTACAGGGAGAGGTTTAAGTACATAATGGTGGATGAATACCAGGACACCAATACCTCTCAGTTTGAGCTTATTAAGCTTCTCTCCGCAAAATACAGGAACCTGTGCGTGGTGGGCGACGATGACCAGTCCATCTACCGCTTCAGAGGTGCGAATATATACAATATTCTGAATTTTGAGAAGTATTATCCCGATGCGTATGTGGTGAGGCTGGAGGAAAACTACCGGTCCACCTCCAACATTCTGGATGCGGCCAATTCCGTTATAAAGAATAACAGTGAGAGAAAGCCTAAGGCCTTGTGGACCAAAGAGGGGGAAGGGGAGAAGATAAGATACAGACAGCTGGATGACGCGGCTCTGGAGGCCGCCTTTATCGCAGATGACATACGATCCAGGGTGTCTAAAGGTGAACGGGAATATGGGGATTTTGCGATCCTCACAAGGACAAATATCCAGAGCAAGGAGCTGGAGGACGCTCTTCGGATAAGAAGCATAGACTATGATGTGGTAAAGGGGCTGAAATTCTGGGATACAAAGGTCATAAAGGATCTGACAGCCTATCTTATGACTGTTGATAACGGCATCAATGAAATGAGGGTCAGAAGGATCATCAATATTCCGAAGAGGGGAATAGGAAACGCCAGCATCGATAAGATATCCGTTTTTTCCAGGGCAAATAATATCACCTTTTTTGAAGCCCTTTCAAGGATAGATAACATCCCCTCCGTTCCGGCAAAGACAAAGGCAGCTGTAAGATCCTTTTACGAAATGATAGTAAGGATACGAAAAGAAGGCCGGGATATGAGCTTTTCAGCCATTCTGGAAAGGATAATAGAAGAGTGCAGCTATCTTGACTATCTTCTGTCCGAGGCGGAAAGCAGTGAAAAATACAGGGAGCAGAAGGAGTATATAGCGAAGCTTAAGGAAACACTGGATGCCTATGAGGATGAGACCGATGAGCCGGATCTCACTGATTTTATGAGGATAAACGGCCTGGAAGGGAATAATCTCGATAAGGAGGGGGGAGACGATCCCAAAAACAAGGTCCTTATCATGACCATGCACAACGCAAAGGGCCTTGAATTTCCCGAGGTATATATGGCAGGCATGGAAGAAGGACTGTTTCCGGGATATGCTTCCATAAACAGCGATGATCCCATGGCTGTGGAGGAAGAGCGGAGGCTCTGTTATGTGGGGATAACAAGGGCAAAGGAGCGTCTCACCCTGACCGGAGCCAGAAGGCGGATGGTGAACGGGGAAACCCGTTATTCGGCTGCTTCCAGGTTTATTAAGGAGATTCCGGGAAAATTCCTTAATCTTAACCAGGCTGTTGAAAAAACAGAAAGACGCGAGAGAATTGCACCCTCAAACCGCGAGGCGGCGCACCGTTACTTTGAGGAAAAGCCCCCGGCCTTTTCCACCCTTAAAAAGGGTTCGGATATGGAAAAAAAGCTTCCTCCCTACAAAGAGGGGGACAGGGTACTGCATTTTAAATTCGGAGAGGGTACTGTGCTCTCTATAGCGGATGGCGGCAGGGATTATGAGGTCACCGTGGAATTTGATAACGTGGGCGTAAGAAAAATGTTTGCGGGATTTGCGAAACTGAAATTACTATAATTTTTCGTGGATTTATTTCTTAAATGTGGTAAAATGTATAAATAAAGCAACTATTCAGAACCACTTGTGATATGACCATATTTTTCAGCGAAAACTTGTTTTCGTCTGGAAATATGGTTATATCACAGGGCGGTAACGAATAGTTACCGCCCCCTCGCCGGGGAGGCATCCCACATCAAAGATGTGGGATAAGTCCCCACACCGAGCAAAAAATGATATCTTTGATCATTTTAATCAAAAATCATTTTTTGCGGAAAAACGTCCAGTGGACGTTTTTCGGGCACGTTTTGACCGACTGAGTCGGTCAGTGCCCCGGACGTGCGGTGCGGGGGTTCTGAATAGTTACAAAATATAAAAGTCCATTCAGGAGGCGTATATGGATAATTTCGATATTGCAAGACTTGAATATGCTGTTGATGGTTTAAGGCGGAATATCAGCAGTGTCAGGAGTAATATTAACGAGCTTATCAATCGCGAGGAGGAAACGAACATGAGAGAAACCAAGAGAGATCCCATACTTTGGGCACTGGCGATAATTGGAGTGATCGCCGCAGTTGCAGCAATAGCCTATGCTGTATATCGTTATTTCACGCCGGATTATCTGGAGGACTATGATGACGATTATGATGACAGGTTTGATGATGACTTTTTTGAGGACGAGGAAGAGGAAACAAAGCCTGAGAAGAAGGAAGATTGATTAGTCCCGGAAACGCTTATCAGATACAGGTATGAAAAAAAACGAGATATATGAGGGAACCGTTACAGAGATACGGTTCCCCAATAAAGGTGTCGTCTGTACTCCGGAGGGAAATGTTACAGTAAAAAAAGTCCTTCCGGGACAGACGGTTTCTTTTATTCTGACAAAGAAAAAGAATGACCGGCTGGAAGGCCGGCTTATTGAGGTGCTTAAAAAGGCTCCGGAGGAAATAGAATCCCCCTGCCCCCATTTTGGCGACTGCGGAGGATGTCTCTATCAGAATCTCCCCTATGAAGAAGAGCTGAAGATAAAGGATTCCATGGTCAGGACCATTCTGGACCGTGCCATTACAGGAGAATACCTGTATGAGTGGATAACCGGGTCCCCCCGGAGCATGGAGTACAGGAATAAAATGGAGTTCTCCTTCGGAAATGAGGTGATAGGAGGACCGCTTACACTGGGCATGCACCGGGCAGGCCGGTTTAATGATGTCATAACCGTGGAGAACTGTCTCATAGCGGATGGAGACTACCGGCTGATCATCAGGGAAACCTTAAAATTCTTTAAATCAAGAGAGATCCCCTTTTACAGAAAACATGACGATAAGGGGTTTTTACGGCATCTTCTGGTACGTAAGGGGAAGAAGACCGGAGAGATACTGCTTCTTATCGAAACCACGACACAGCTCAATTTCGACATGAATGAGTATGCGAAAATGCTGCTGTCACTTGAAAAGGAGCCCGGAAAGGACGGTATCGGAGAACAGGACGGCAAAACAGGGACAGAGGGCCGGGAAGGCTGTTTGTCAGGCAGATTTGCCGGAATACTGCATCTGAAAAATGACAGCACCGGAGACAGTGTCAGGGGAGACAATATTGATATCCTCTACGGCAGGGACCATTTTTTTGATGAGGTACTGGGACTGTCCTTTAAGATAACCCCCTTTTCCTTCTTCCAGACCAATACACTGGGGGCAGAGATACTGTATGAAAAGGTAAGGAATTATGCGCTGTCCATATCGGATCCGGAGAAAAAACCGGTGATTTTTGATCTGTACAGCGGTACCGGGACCATCGGACAGCTTTTAAGCAGTGCGGCCTCAAAGGTCATCGGCATAGAGATAGTCGGGGAAGCGGTTATGGCTGCGAAGGAAAACGCGGAGCGCAACGGCCTTGATAACACTGAGTTCATAGCCGGGGACGTGCTGAAGACCCTGGAAAACGTGGAAGAAAAGCCGGATCTCATTATCCTGGATCCCCCCAGGGACGGCTGCGCCCCCAAAGCTCTTTCCAGGATACTGGATTACGGGGTAAAAAACATAATCTACATCTCCTGTAAGATAAGCAGTCTGGAACGGGATCTGAAACCCATACAGGAAGCCGGATACAGTGTGGTGAAAGCCGCTGCGGTTGATATGTTCCCGAAAACATCAGGGGTGGAGACGGTCGCACTTTTGTCCAAACTTTCTGAGGCAAAGCATCACATCGAGG
>CAMJPM010000084.1 GCA_946407725.1 uncultured Lachnospiraceae bacterium | reverse complement strand
ACTGGATACTGTCATCCGGGAGAATGTCCCGGCGGGATTCAACATTCGCAAAAAAGCCCATTCTAAAGCAGAGAATTTTGAATTCGACAGCTTAGGATGTGTGAAACACATCAGAAAAGAGAATGCTGTGCTGAACCTTGGAACACTTGGCGGCGGCAATCACTTTATTGAGATTGACAGATCGGAATCCGGGGAAGTGTATTTAATCGTCCACAGCGGAAGCCGTCATCTTGGTAAAGAGGTGGCCGATCATTACATGACAGCAGGTTCTAAAATCCTGAAAGCTGAAGGAAAGGACGTTCCTTATGAAATGACTTTTCTGACCGGGGAAATCCGTGATGACTATCTTCATGATATGAGGATTGTCCAGGAATATGCAGCCATGAACAGAAGCATCATTATCAGGGAAATCTGCAAGGGAATGAAATGGGAGGCCGGGAATGAGATATCCTGCGTCCATAATTACATTGATTTCAGCGGTGATGTGCCTGTAATGAGGAAAGGCGCTATCTCAGCAAAGAAGGATGAAACTGTGATCATTCCCATAAATATGAAGGATGGGGTGATCCTGGGAGCTGGTCTCGGAAATGAGGAGTGGAACTGTTCCGCACCCCATGGCTCCGGGAGGATAGCTTCAAGGGAAAATGTTTCAAAAAGCCATACGGTTTCCGAGTATAAAGCGGAAATGAAAGGTATTTACAGCAGCTGCATAGGAGCGGGAACATTGGACGAGGCTCCCTTTGCTTACAGAGGGATTGAATATTTGAAAGAAGCTGTGAAGGACACTGTCAGCATTGAAAAGGTGCTGAAGCCAGTTTACAGCTTCAAGGGAGGAAATGAAGGATGATTATACAGATAAGCTCCGGCATGGGACCTGTGGAATGCAGGGCTGCTGTCGGAGGAATATACAGGGCTCTTTCAGAAGAGTTTCCGGATATAGAGATGATTAACTGCGTGGAGGGAGAGGTTGAAGGCTCCTATTCATCCGTGATCTTTTCTACGGATGAGGATCTGTCAGAACTGCAGGGCACAATGGAATGGATCTGCAAAAGCAGATACAGAGAAGGACATAAGAGGAAAAACTGGTTTGTGGATGTGAGCATCATCCCTGAACCGGATGTCGTGGATGACTCAGTTGCCGGGGATAAGGTAAAGATTGAATCATTCCACTGCGGCGGACCCGGCGGCCAGAACGTGAATAAGGTGGAAACCGGGATAAGGGTGATCCATCTTCCCACAGGGATTACGGTATCTTCCGTTAATGAGAGAAGCCAGTACATGAATAAGCAGAATGCCCTTAAAAAGCTGTCAGCGGTACTGCGGGAGACGAACAAAGAAAACAGGGACAGCCGGAAGAAAGAGGCATGGAAGAAACATACACAGATAATTAGGGGAAACCCTGTTAGGACTTATGAGGGTGAGGATTTTAGGCTCACCTTTGAACTAAAGGAAAAAGACGATATATGAATTTACCAATAACAGTTAACCAGGAGGGGCTTAAGGAAATCCTCCTGAACATAGCACCTGTCCGTCCTGTATTTATATGGGGCGCACCGGGAATAGGGAAGTCAGCCCTTGTGGAAGAGTTTTCAATTGAAGTGGGGCTTGATTGTGTATCCCTCCTTGGAAGCCAGCTGGCGCCGGAGGACATTATCGGGATTCCCCAGATAAGGGGTAATACATCAGAATTCCTGCCTCCAAAGATGATCGCAAGGGAAGAGCCCTATGTGCTTTTCCTGGACGAGCTCAATGCCTGCTCCCAGGAGGTGCAGAAGGCCTTCTACAGCCTGATCTATGAAAAGCGTGTGGGAGAATACCATCTGCCGGAGGGCAGCATTGTGATCGGGGCAGGAAACCGGACACAGGATTCGGCCATAGTAAAGACCATGTCCAGCGCCCTGATCAACAGGATGTTCCATGTCCAACTTAAGCCCGATGTGAAAAGCTGGCTCTCATGGGCATATATACATGGAATACATGAATGGGTAACCGACTACATAAGCCAGAGGCCTGACCATCTGTTTTCAGAGCCTCCAAAGACAGAGGAGCCCTTCTCCACACCCAGATCCTGGCATATGCTCAGCGATGCCCTGAAGGAATTCGGCGCAGGGGAAAAGGAATTATCTATTGAAACAATAAGGATGCTCTCATGTATATAGGCGAGGTGGTTGAAATAATAGAATAAGGAGGACAGACCATGCCGTTCATTGAAACAAGGACAAATGTAACCGTGACAAAAGAAAAGGAAAAGGAACTTAAGGAGCAGGGCCAGACCTTTTCACAAAAGCTGAAAAGAGTGCTGAGAGCAGATTGCTCATAATAACAAAATTAAATGCTTATCCAAATCAGGACTAAAAGTGAAGATTCGGATAAGTATTTATTGACATGGCCGGTGCTGAGACTTATCATATTCGTATGAAAAAGAAGATAATTGGAAGAACAAGAGAATATTTGAGACTCGATAAATGTATGCGCGAAGAAAATGCGCAGCTTATTTTAGTCTATGGGCGAAGAAGGGTTGGTAAGACTTTCCTGATTAATCAGTATTTTGGAAATTCATTTAGCTTCAAGCTGACCGGAGCGTATAACAAGCCTAAAGCTGACCAGTTACAGGCGTTTATAAATGAGCTAAATCGAAAGACTCATAAAAAGACACCAACGCCACCAAACTGGACAGTTGCATTTGAGCTTTTGCGTAAATATATTGATGGGCAGGATCCTGAACAGAAATGTGTTGTTTTCTTTGATGAGATGCCATGGCTTGATACGCACAAATCGGGATTTCTTTCGTCTTTTGAGTATTTTTGGAATGATTTCGGATCCTCTGTTGACAACCTTGTTTTTATAGTGTGTGGTTCATCTACATCTTGGTTGGTGGATAATATAGAGCATAATAAGGGTGGTCTGTTCAACCGTCAGACATGTAAGCTTTTCTTAGAGCCATTTTCACTTGCCGAAACTGAGGAGTATTTAATCAGTAAAGGTATTCGTTGGTCAAGATATGATATTACAGAGTGCTATATGATAATGGGTGGAATACCGTATTATTTGAGTCTCCTGGATAAAGAAATGTCTTATCTTCAGAATATTGATTATTTGTTTTTTAGAAAAAAAGCAGAACTATGGGATGAATTTGACCATTTGTATAATACTTTGTTTGCACAGGGGGAGAATTACATTTCTGTAGTTTATGAACTCAGCAAGAAGAAAAATGGTCTTACCAGGGAGGAAATTTCTAAAGCAACAGGACTTGCATTAAATGGTGTATTATCTAAGATTATAAAGAATCTTGTAGATTCCGGCTTTGTCAGAGAAAATCAGTTTTTTGGTAAAAAGAAAAAAGATACCCTTTATCAGTTAGCTGATTACTATTCAAGCTTTTATTTTAACTATATAAGGGATAACAGAGGAAGGGATGAACACTATTGGAGCAATACACTCGATGCGCCTGATAGAAAGACCTGGGCTGGAAATATGTTTGAGCAGGTCTGCAAAGATCATATCAGTCAGATTAAGCAAAAAATTGGAATTATAGGCATTTTGTCCAGTGAGTCATCTTGGTTTGTGAGGGAAGACAAGAACCTTGGTACTGCGGGTACTCAAATTGATTTGATTATTGATCGCCGTGATAGAGTCATAAACCTCTGCGAAATGAAATTTTCTTTGAGCGAATACATCATGGACAAAGATTATGACGAGAAATTAAGAAAGAAGATAGAGACATTCCGTAAAAAAACAGGGACGAAAAAGGCTGTACAGATAGTTTTTGTAACAACGTATGGGGTTGAATCAAATCAGTACAGCGGAATAGTTCAAAAGCAGGTTACACTGGATGATTTGTTCAAAGCAAAAGAAATGTAATTACTTATCTAAATCATATATCAAAATGAGGATTTGGATAAGCAATAATGTGGATTGAGTAATGGTTTAAAAGGTTTTGCTTCCGATAAATGATCTGAAGGCAGAATTAAAGGCCCTTGAAGCAGATTACAGAAAAGGATTTTTCTGAAATAGGAAAGCCCTTATATGAGGCAGACCGTTATTATAAAGGGAAAAGGGATAAACTGATTCCGTTTAACGATGGGTTGCATATTATCTATAAGAGACGTGAAGGCCAGGAAGAATTCAAGGATTTCAATCTTGCCGATTATGCCAGGATGAGTTTTGGAATGTTTGGCGGTGAGAAGATCAAGGTCAAGTTGGAATTTGATAACGTTATGGTAGGAGTCATGATAAACCGCTTTGGAAAGGACATTAGGTAAGGCAGTATTATCCTGGATGATCAGGGGTCAGGAAATTATGAAAAATAAATTGATAATTGCAGCTCTTGTTTCTGCTCTTTTTCTTTGTGCCTGTGACGGTACATCTAAAGAACCGGTCGTAGAGGAAAGCAGCACAGCAAAAGAGACAGCTGAAACAGAACCTGCTGAATTTACGGAGGCTAATGGAGAAGGGATGCTTCCTTCAAACGACAGTAAAGACGGAATAGTGATCAATGATATCCTGGAATGCAGGCATTTCATCGGGAAAACCGCAGAAGAAGCAGGAATACAGGAATCTCTGATACGGAAGGAGTCGTATGGGCTTCCTCAGACTTATGCCGATGGACAGATATTCGGATTAAAGGATTATGGGATCATATATTTCTTGAAGGACTACGAAGGAAACATCGGACCGGTAGAATCTCTGTGGGTTCATGTAAAGGAAACGGGGTCAGAAGCTTTTCGGGGATCCCGTTTCCGAAGGTGAAGAGCCCTATGTGGAGGTAAACGGCGGTGCTGTGATGTGGGCAGATTTCAGGGACGGAGATTTAGAAATTCGCCTATCAAATGCAAGTGAGAGAGAATACTGTGAGATAAGCATTAGCCGAAAACAAATGGATGATAAAGCGGATAAAGAGAGCGAAGAGGAGGGCGCAGCCATGATCAACAACATTGAAGTATTTACCCAGGACAGCATCAGGATCAAAAACCGTATCGGAACCATATACATTGATCCTTTTCAGATGAATGAGAGTCCCAATGATGCGGATTACATCCTGATCACCCATGAACACTATGATCACTATTCTCCAGAGGATATTGATAAGGTGGTGGGAGATAATACCATTCTTGTAATTCCGGAGAGCATGAGCGATAAGATCGGTGATGTATCGGAAAAGATGAAGCAGATCGTAACAGTAAAGCCGGGAATGTATTACGAAGCTGACGGCCTCGAATTCGACACGGTTGCTGCTTACAACATCATGAAGAATTACCACCCGAAGAGCGCAGAGTGGGTGGGATATATTCTCCGCCTTAATGATAAGCGTATCTATATCGCCGGGGATACCGATGCAACAAAGGAAGCTAAAGATGTGAAGTGCGATATCGCCCTTGTTCCCATCGGCGGTACCTTTACCATGAATGCAAAGCAGGCTGCCGGGCTAATTAACGATATAAGACCGGATGAAGCGATTCCAACGCATTATGGTTCTATTGTGGGATCCCCGGAGGATGCAGAGGTCTTTAAGGAAAATGTGAAAGAGCCGGTTAAGGTGGAAGTGAAGATTAAGTTTTGAGGTAGAAAAACGGAGAAGATGAAGAAATTTCAACACTGTTGAGAGAAAATACATGGTCAAATAAGTAAAGGATAGAGAGTATGTAAAGCAGTGTTTAGAGGAAGATTATGGCGAATGAGAACGGCGAATGGATAATGCACGGTCTGGACTGGAACAGTCCTTATCGTATCCGGTCATGGCAAGAACTGATAAACTGGATTAATGAAGTGGGTTTTCTTCCACTGTTCGCAAATGAGATTGAAGGGTTTTCAGCAGAGGAACACGTATCCCCGAATTACTGGTGGACGGGAAACCGGGAACAGGATCCATGGGAATGGCGAGAAATAATAGCGGGCAGCCATCAGGTTGCTTATGGGAAGTTCTTTGATAAGAAAGCCGGTTTCATCAGTCTCGAATGGCTTCCGCTCTTTGTGAATTATAGACGGAACGGATATGACTTTGATTCCAGGTGGGAGGACGGACTTGCAAACCGCAGGGAGAAGATAATAATGGATCTCCTGACCGGACGGGATGAGGATGGGGATGTAACCTTTTCGGATGATCAGATCCTTTCAACGGAACTGAAGAAAAAAGCAGGATTCGGTAAAGGCGGGGAAAAGAATTATCCCGGGATCATCACCGTCCTTCAGATGCAGACCTATCTCGTGATAACAGATTTCCGTAGGAGAACCAATAAGCGCGGAGAAGAATACGGAATGGCAGTATCTATCATACTGCCGCCGGAAGCAGTATGGGGATATGAGAAAGTGACGGCTGCATATAATGAAAAACCGTCAGAGTCCTGGCAGAAGATCATTGACAGAGTAAAGGAACTGTATCCGGATGCATATGAAGAGGACATTATCAGGCTGATAGGAAAGAAGCCGGAGGATAGTTAAGGAGGATGTAATGGTAAAGCATGTAATTCTTTGGTCCTTAAAAGATGAACTGTCTGAAACGGAAAAAGAAGAAGTGAAAAAGGGAATAAAGGAGGGGCTTGAAGGCTTAAGGGGTGTTATCCCGGGACTCAGGGATATTGTTGTCAATATCAATGGTCTTCCAAGTTCAAATGCGGATCTTATGCTGGATTCCACCTTTGATGATGAAGAAGCCCTGAAAGCCTATGCAGTTAATCCTGCACATGTGGCAGTTGCAGATGGGAAGGTAAGACCATATACAAAAATTCGCAGCTGCCTGGATTATTGGATCTGATGCAGTATTTCTGGAAAGAACAGGATGATGTTCCCTCCGGGATGGGATATCAACTTTTCAGCAGTACACACCTCTTAAGCACAGGGATCATTTTACTGCTTGTAATTCTCGGATTATGGGTGCTTTCTGGATTAAGGAAGGAACAGAAAGCACGGATCCTCAGGATGATTCCTGTTGTTATGCTGTGTATGGAATTCTTCAAGGACGGATTTCTGATATTCGTCCATCACTTCGGGCTTGGGTTTTTGCCTCTGCATATATGCAGCATCGGGATATTCGTTTTCCTGATAAGGGAGTATTTTGATAATGAAAAGATAAAGGCTTTCTGTGGGGAGGTGTCTTATGTACTGATAATGCCGGCATCATTGGCAGCATTGATATTTCCTGACTGGACGGTCTACTATCCGGTGTGGAATTTTATGAACCTGTACAGCTTCATTTGGCATGGATTGCTTGTATTTTATCCACTTGCATTAAGGCTTAACGGATACGTATTTCCATCCATTAAGAAGATTTATCAGCCGGTTATTTTTCTGATGGTCATAACACCGGTGATATACATTTTTGACAGGTGTTTTAGGTGCAATTATTTCTTTGTGAACTGGCCGCCGGAGGGAACACCATTAGAATGGATGGCATCAATAATGGGTGTCCCCGGATATCTTGCAGGATATGCGGTACTCGTGATTCTGATATTCTGTGCACTATATTTGGTAGATGAGCTCTTGGTGAGACTAATGATAAGCGAGGCAAAATAAAATGTGGGAAATGGATTATGATACAGCTGCCCGGTATTGGATAGACAAGGAAAAGGATGCGGTCTCAATGGATTCCGAAGATCTGCAGAAGAGGATTGATGATTTTATCGGAGGGCACAATACCTGTGCCCTGGCTACTGCGTCTCAGGACATGGTGAGATGCACGCCTATTGAGTATAATTATCTGGACGGGGTTTTCTATCTGTTTTCTGAAGGTGGATTAAAATTCAAGGCTCTAAAAGACAATAAGCAGGTCGGATTAGCGATATATGAGCCCTATGGAGGTTTTAACAACCTTAAAAGCCTTCAAGTCGGGGGAAGGGCAGAGATCATCGAACCATTTAGTGATGAATATATGAAACTGCTGGAATATAAGAAGATCCTGGTGGAAGCCATAAAGAAAATGACGCATCCCATGAATCTTATAAAGATCATTCCGGAGAGATTCGATTATCTGGATTCAGATCTTAAGAAAGAGGGATTTGATATAAGGCAGCATCTGTAGGAGAAAAAGATGGATCAGTGTGATTATTGTGCTTACTACGTATGTAGTGATGATGAAGATGACGGAGAATATTACTGCTCGGTTGAAATAGATCAGGATGATTACTACCGACTAATGGCCGGAGACAGAAGAAGCTCCTGTCCTTATTTCCGGGATGGGGATGAGTATAAAGTTGTTAGGCATCAGATGTAGGAACGGTAGGAATTGAATGATTTAAGGGAGTTTTATTGTGCAAAATATGGCGGTAAGATCAAATGTATCATTCCGAAAATTATGGAAAGAATAACTATTCCGGGATAAAGCGATAGACTATTATCTCGGAAGTTAAATTGAATTAAAAGCATAAGTAACAAGCGGTTTTCAGAATAAAATCTGGAAGCCGTTTCTTTTTCCCCGGAAGATCGGGGTATTAAGGAAAGGATGGGAAGAGATGCAGGAAGAGAGTACCCAGAGGACGATTGCTCTGGTGGTGAGAACAGCAAAGCTGACGGAAGAGATCCTGAAAAGGGTGATCATTGCGTATCTCAATGATCTGACTTATGAGGATGAGCCGGAAAAGCACGGGAAAATGTCTGTGAAAGACCTGATGGGAAAGGATAAGGGAGCGAATACTATGGATATCAATAACGGGAACATCCGGGATTTTGACAAGGTGGCGGCGAAATAAAATATTGACTATGCCATAAAGAAGGATAAGTCGGAAAGCCCACCGAAATACGTGGTTTTCTTCAAGGGCAGGGATGCGGATGTTATATCTGCGGCATTTAAGGATTTCCTGAACCTTGAAGAGAAGAAGAGCAAGAGGCCGTCACTCAGACAGAAACTGCAGCACTTCAGGTCGATACTACCCATGGAGCTTGATAAGGAAAGAGTCAGGGAAAAGAAGATCGACAAGGAGGCAAGCCTATGAATAAGGACAGCAAGAAACAGAGAGGAGGTAAGCATAAACAGAACAATGTAAATGCCGGGAAACTGAATAAGATACTGGAAGGTATAAAAAGAGACTTTAAAAGCATCCGCAGGCTATTGAACTGTTGGCAGAGTATGACCGCAGGATAGCATACCGGAAGAAGCGTGTCAGTGAGCAGGGGAGGGCAAAGCGCAGGGCTGAGAAAGAAGCGCGTGCAAATATGCCGTTAATTATCGCTAATGCTTAATCTTACAGTACGGCAGGCAGGAAAATATCCAAAGAGCATATTGCATCTTTCAATCAATCGATAATTATCGTTCCTATTCCCCCTTAGAAAGAAAAGCGACATCCTATCCTATCCCATCCTTCCGTCCGTCTCCCATTGGGGAACGTGCGGAGCCGTTCCCCTAAGAGGGAGACGGGATATACGCGCGCGGGCGCGAGAAAGGCAAAGAATGAAGGCTGGGTTAAAAAGCAGCTGAAAAAGATTTCAGATAGCCTGGAAACGGATGTTTTGTCGTTGTCCGATAACGAGATCCGCTTTCTACAGGAGGATGCGAAAAGATATATTCCGAATAAGGTCGCATATTATGCTGAAAAGATCGGTGTCACCTATGGCAGGATCACAATAAAGCATCAGAGAACGAGATGGGGGAGCCGCAGTGCAAAGGGAAATCTGAATTTCAACTGCCTCCTGATGTTTACGACGCCGCAGGTGGTGGACAGCGTTATTGTCCATGAACTATGCCACAGAAAGCATATGAACCATTCAGATAAATTCTATTCCGAAGTCCTCAGGGTTTATCCGGATTACTATAAGTGGGACAAGTGGCTGAAAGAAAATGGACGGCGCTATGTTATCGAGTGATTGCCCTTATAATTCAGGCCTTATAATTCGAACACTTTTAATCTGTACTTATCCGGCATAGAGATGTTATAATGTATTCGTTAATTATCATAGATACTGTTCAGAGCATGAAAGATGGTAAACAAAAGACTATTCACAAGGCTGGATGACAAGATAAAGAGGACATCCTGATGGGTAGGAGCAGGATAAAGCATGTAACGGCAAAGAAAGACCGGGTTTTGATAGGGGGTTACTTGAATAAAGAGAAATTTAGGCAGTACTTCCGGCACAGGAAGTTGCATTCCCTGTATTTCAGCGGGCAGGTTAATAATAGAACATGAGTAACTCAATTATTAACAAGACATAATGTGGTTCTCTCGACCCGGATCGGACGACCGGATTTGTTCCGGCAGCCCGGCCAGGGCGTTTTTATTTTTAGAAAGCGGGATTTACCTATTTTGACACGGCGTGGGCATATCCCGGAAGCGAGGATGCCATAAGACAGGCTCTGGTAGAGAGGTATCCAAGGGAAAGGTTTCAGCTCGCAACGAAAAACGCAGCCTGGATCAACTGCAAGACGCGTGAAGATGCCATCACACAGCTTGAAACATCATTAAAGCAGACGGGTGCCGGATATTTTGATTTTTACCTGCTCCACAATCTCGGAGAGAACAGAACACATTTTCAACACCTGAAGAGCTTGAGGAGATCCTAAAAGAGCATCCTGAAGCTGGATTTGTGCAGTTTCAGATCAACTATGGCGATTGGGAGAATCCTGCGATCCAGTCAAGAGCGGTATACGAGATTGCTCGTAAATATAATAAACCTGTAGTGATCATGGAATGGAACGGCTCAGACAGTTTGTGAGTGGCTCCTTGACAATATCAAATGCGATCCTGATCATCTTGCGGATCCTTTTCAACAGGCGCTGCCTGTATCTTTGCGTGACATCCTGCGCGTCAAATGAGATAATATGCATCTATTATCTCATAATGAGAGATACGGCTGTTATTCTGAATTGAAGCATCTTCCCCTGTCAGTATAATTATAATTGTAATTGCGCACAATAAGAGAGTGCACAATAATGATCACAAAAACAGGAGGTTACTATGAGTTATTTTGACAATATCCCGCAGATTCAATTTGAGGTGAAGGAAAGCTGTCGCAAGAGATCGTTGAGTTGCTTGTTATGCACTATGATGAAATCGATGCGTATCGGGATCACGCATCAAAGGCAGCAAGTGTGAAGTATCAGGAGACACTGCAAAGGAGAACGAGCTTGTAATCGTGGAGCTTGTAGAGCAGGCCATATTGAAGGAACTCGGTGATTAATGCTTTTTATGGAGGGATTTATGATGATAGAGACAGGCTGGATATCAATACTGCCGCCAATAATCGCGATTGCTCTTGCACTTATTACAAAGGAGGTATATTCATCACTGTTTATCGGCGTTCTGTCCGGAATGATGATCTATACCGTGTATGCACAGGAGCCGCTCATCGCCATATTTGCGCATATGTTTGATATGATGGCGGAAAAGATTGCGGACAATTCATATATGATCATATTCCTGGCACTTTTGTGGGCAGTGATCACCCTGGTGGGAAAATCAGGCGGAATGGAAGCATACGGCAGATGGGCCGGAAAGAAACTAAAGAGCAAACGCATGACACAGCTTGCCACGGCTTTGCTTGGAGTGCTTATCTTTATTGATGACGGATTTAACTGCCTGACTATAGGAACAGTCATGAGACCTATCTATGACCGGCAAAGAATATCGAGGGAAAAGCTGGCATATATCATTGATGCTACGGCGGCGCCGGTTTGTATCATAGCGCCGGTTTCCTCATGGGCAGTGGCTGTCGCATCAGAGGTCAGTGAGACAAACGGTTTTCACGCTTTCCTTTCAACGATACCCTATAATCTGTATGCGCTTCTTACGCTTGTTATGGTTTTGTTTATCTGTGTTACAGGTAAGGATTTCGGTAAGATGAAAAAGGCGGAAAAAGATCCTTCTTTTGTACTGGAATCCGGGGAAAAGGAGGATGGAAAAAACGATATTCCATCAGGCGGCCATGTATACGACCTTGTGTTACCGATCATAGTGCTCATTGTCTGCGCGATCCTTGGGATGGCATATGTAGGAGGTTTCTTTTCCGGAGTATCTTTCTCGGAAGCAATCGGGTACAATCCCACTGCAGGGCTATCATTAGGCGCATTTGCCGGCCTTGTAACGGCATTTATCCTGTACATTCCACGGAAGATCATGAAACCGAAGGAATTTGTCGGTGCAATCGTAAACGGGATCGGAAGTATCGTACCTCCGATGCTCATACTGATCCTGTCCTGGAGTCTTGGAGGTGTGTGCCGACAGATGATCGGAACCGGAGAGTTTATATCCGGGTTCGTAACACAGGCGAATATATCCTTCAAAGTGCTTCCGCTTATGATCTTTGTTATCGCAGCACTTATGTCATTTTCTATGGGTACATCGTGGGGAACCTTCGGGATCCTGATACCGATCGTTTCGATGATCTGCCAGGCTACAGGCGGGGCAGATATGCTTATTCCGGCGCTTGGTGCCACACTTGCAGGTTCTGTATACGGCGATCACTGTTCTCCGATCTCAGATACAACGATTCTGTCATCGACGGGAGCAATGTGTGATCATATAAGGCATGTTGAGACCCAGATACCATACGCAACTCTAGTTGCGGCTGTATGTGCAGTCGGCTATCTGATAATTGGATTTACAGGTATGCCGTGGATCGGTTTTTTCACAGGTGTAGTCATTCTTCTTGGGATATATTTGCTACTTAACAAGAAAAGTGATATGTCATGACTCCACTTTGTATGAAAGTAAACAATAGATGGAAAAAAAGTTTGATGAACTCAAAACTGTTCAAAGCATTGCAGAAGAAAGGCATTCTGATGGACGATCATGAAGGTGGATGTGTTCTGTATGAGAAGAAGCATGAGGTAGAACGGCTATGTGGAAAATAATCATCATTCCGTTCCTGGGTACAGCGCTGGGAGCGGCCAGTGTATTTTTATTTAAAAAAGAGATGGGCCAGAAGATGCAGCGTGCTCTGACAGGCTTTGCTTCGGGAGTGATGGTGTCCGCATCGTTCTTCAGCCTCTTGCTTCCTGCACTTGATCAGACAGCGGAAATGGGAAAGCTGGGGTTTCTTCCTGTATCTGTCGGATTCGGGATAGGTATGCTTTTCCTTCTGGTAATGGATATGGTAACGCCTCACATGCATCTGGATAAAAATGAGGAAGGTCCAAGGAGTGGGATTAAGAGAACAACTAAGCTTGTCCTGGCGGTAACTCTCCATAATCTGCCTGAAGGAATGGCAGTAGGAATAGTATGCGCAGGCTGGCTTTACGGGAACAGCACGATCTCTTTTACGGGAGCTCTGGCTCTGGCAATCGGTATTGCGATACAGAACTTCCCTGAAGGTGCAATTGTATCCATGCCACTTTTGGGAGAGGGAGTTCCCAAAGGAAAGACTTTTCTTTATGGTGTTCTCTCAGGAATAGTTGAACCCATAGGAGCACTACTGGTAATTGCGGCATCAGGATTCTTTATTCCACTGATGCCATATCTTTTGAGTTTTGCGGCAGGAGCTATGATATATGTTGTAGTAGAGGAACTAATCCCGGAGATGTCCGAGGGTGAGCATTCGAATATCGGAACAATTTCCTTTGCTCTGGGATTCATACTCATGATGGCGTTGGATGTAGGACTAGGCTAAGAGAGGAATAAAAAGAAAAGAATAGTAGGATTTTAGTCAACGGAAAGGAGAAAACAAATGGCAAAGTATGATGTGATCTTTATTGGAAAGGAAATATGAACGATGAAAACAGGAACAACAATTGCAATAGTAGTATGTGTTTTAGTGAAATGTTTCTGTTTTACTCACAGAAGAGTTATAAAGGCTCTGATAAAATATGAGCCAATGCCCAAGACACCCAAATGGCACTGCTGGATACCAAAGGATGGCAGAAGAGAATAATCCGATCTTATATGGCAAGTTATATCGGAAGATAATCAATCCTATACATCATTCCAGCTTGGCATCGGAGTGTTGTTTTTTACAGCTTCGTTTACCAAGGTGTAGAAACGGATTTTCTTTTGCAGGTGATCAAGTCCTGACTGAAGGGCTTCCATTGATTCGATGGTCTTTACTTCCTGTTTTTTCATCATTTCCAGGATTTTTTCGGAGTTTGCCTTCATATTCTTTTCGTAGGTAAAGAAGCGCTTGATCTCGTCTAACGGGAGAAGCGCTTTTTTAAAACATTCGATCGCATTCAGACGGTCTATGTGAGAATCATTATAGACCCGCCTGTATGAATTTGCGTGTTCAACATTTTCAAGCAACCCGATTTTTTCATAATAACGGATAGTGGAAGCGGGCAGGTCAAATTTTTTCGACAGGTCGGTAATTGAATAGGTCATAAGTCCTCCAAAAAAGTTTTAAAAAGTACTTGAGTTAAAGTTAACTTTAAGTTGTATTATAAGGACATCATACAGGAAAGCGTGCTATCGCGCAATAGTTTTAAAGCGGAGGTTTTGTATGGAAAACTGGCTCTTCGTTAGTTTGTGTGGGTATATAAAACGCTATAACCCTTGTAAATATT
>CAMJPM010000083.1 GCA_946407725.1 uncultured Lachnospiraceae bacterium | reverse complement strand
AAAAACGAAGCAGGTGAAAGCCGGGATTACTTGCCAAAACAGTGCTTTAGGAGTCGGGGCAAGTAAAAACGAAGCAGGTGAAAGCCGGGATTACTTGCCAAAACAGTGCTTTAGGAGTCAGGGCAAGTAAAAGATAAATTAAATACAGATTGTATTTAAAAAAGAACAAAAATCAGTATTGTATTCTTGACATTTTTGTGGTAAATTAAGGTTGTATTAGTAGCATTATAAATAGGAATATTATACCTGCTGATATCTGCTCGTGTTATGGATACAAACTACTGCGGAAGGAACCGCAGTTCCCATGGAAGGGAATAAGGCAGAAAGGAGGGAACCGGTATGTCAGCTTTCACATTATCTAACATATATTCAAATGTTCTGACCTCATATGCGCCGAAGTCTACGCGTTATGATTCTCACAAACGTGACGAACTGAAATCCGTTTATAAGTCAATAGTGAAGCAGAATGAAGACGCCCCTCTTTTTCTGATGGATGAAAGCGGCGAGTCCCAGAAGTTTGCGGTCAGCTTAAAGGAAGACGCAAGAGAGCTGAAAAATGTTATTTCCTCACTGACCTCCGACCATTCCTCAAGTGTCCTTGACAAGAAGATAGCTTCTTCCAGCAATGAAGACTTGGTGAATGCGAAGTACATCGGTCCGGATGATACCATTGATGATGCTCCTTCCTTTGATATCAGCGTGGAAGGGCTTGCGTCAAGCCAGGTTAATATCGGTTCTTTCCTTCCCAATGATTCCATGGGTCTGGAGTCCGGAAATTATTCTTTCGATATCAATATCAATGATACTGACTATGAGTTCCAGTTCAGTGTTGAGGATAATGATACCAACTCAGATATAGAAGGACGTATAGCAAGGCTTATAACTCATGCGAACATCGGTCTTAAAGCCTCTGTAGTACCCGGAGAGGACAGCAGTGCTCTTCGTATAGAAAGCACCTCCACTGGCATCAGAGGTAAGGATGGGCTGAATTTCGTTGTTTCTGATGAAAACACCAGCAGAAGAAAGGGAGCGGTGGAATATTTCGGGATAAATAACGTATCCCACGAGCCCAGCAATGCTGTATTTACGATAAACGGCAAAGAGCACACCGCATTCTCCAATAATTTCACTGTAGACAAATCCTTTGAGCTGAACCTTAAGGGGGTAACCCGGGACGGAGAAGCGGTACATATTGGTCTGAAGACTGATCTGGATGCCCTTACTGAGAATATCAATAATCTGGCCGGTGCCTATAACGAGTTTATCAGACGTGCCGCGGAATACACCCAGAACTACGGCAGATCCGGCAAGTTTATGTATGAGATGGCAAATCTGGCGGGTACATATGCGAATTCACTCGATGCCGTCGGACTGGCACTAAAGGAGGACGGAACCTTTTCTGTTGACAGCAAGCTCCTTCAGGCATCTGCGTCAGAAGCTGATCCTAAGGAAAGCCTTTCCGCCATCCAGAGATTTACCAACGCCCTTACCAGAAAGAGTAATGAGATCTCGCTGAACCCCATGAAATATGCGGATCAGGTGGTGGTGGCATATAAGAATCCCGGGAAGAACTTCCCGAACCCCTATGTCACAAGTATGTACAGCGGTATGCTGTTTTCAAGTTATTGTTGAAATAATTTCCAGAACAGAGCCGCCGAAAAGGCGGCTTTTTTCTATTCGTCCCCGGATCAAAGCAGCATTTTTAATGATTGTAAAAAATTGATAATTGTGATATTATTTTAACAAACACGCTTCTTTAGAGAAGTAAAAATATCAGGACAGGGAAAATGGACAGAGTTAAAAACTACGAAGGAGTGGACAGCTGGGAAACCATTATCCTTCTTTACAATTCCGCATTAAAAGAAATAGGAACGAAGCTTGCTATACTAAATGACGAATTCCAGCACGTTCATCAATATAATCCCATAGAACATATTAAAAGCAGGATAAAGACCCCTGAGAGCATTGTTAAGAAGCTTAAGCGCAGGGGCTATGAATCTACCATTGAAAACATGGTAAAGTATGTTAATGACATTGCCGGTGTCAGAGTTATATGTTCCTTTACCTCGGATATTTACAGGGTTGCGGAGATATTGGCAAACCAGAGTGATATTAACGTGCTCTCAATAAAGGACTATATCAAACATCCCAAGGAAAGCGGTTATAAAAGCTATCATATGATAGTCACGGTACCCATTTTCCTGTCGGACGGTGTGGTTGATACAAAGGTTGAGATACAGATCCGTACTGTTGCCATGGATTTTTGGGCCAGTCTGGAGCATAAGATCAATTATAAGTACGAGGGCGATGCCCCGGAGCATATAAAGAGAGAGCTTTTTGAATGTGCGGAAATGGTGTCTGACCTGGATGCCAAGATGATGTCTCTTAATGAGGAAATTCGCGGTGCCCATGAGCACCAGGAGTCCGAACAGGAGAAACGTCAGCATGAAAAGCAGGAAGCCGAGAGAACTATTTTTAAGGAAAGGTTTTACGGTGAAGCGGAATAAGCAGAATGCAGGGCCTGTACTGGGTATGATCCTCATACTGTCCTTTCTTCTGACCGGCTGTATGGAGGCAGGCGCAGCAGACTGGATAGGAATAAAGCCCGTTGCGGAAGAAGCTGAGGAAGAGCCTTCTGCTCTGGAAGAAGAGGAACCGGAAACCGTCGGAGAAGTGGAAGGCGGTGACAAGGAGAAGGAAAACGAGCTGCCTACCTATACCATAAGAGAGGATGAGGTAGAAGAGGAGGAAGAGGAAGAGGAAGAAGAAGAGGAAGAAGAGGAGGAGGAAGAAGAGGAAGAGGAGGAAGTCAGCGAAAATACCGTACCGGAAGAGCCTGTGGATGAAGGCGATAACCATGATGTGACCAAAGGCAGCTGGGATGATGATGACTGGTATGCTGAAGCCACTATAGGAGAGGACTATGGCATTACGGTTACCGTGACCTCCACCAAAGCGGCCATGGTACAGGAAAATGTTACTGACTACACCAGCGCACCGGAAAAAATGGGAAGCAGCTCCATTGATGATGCCCGTTTTTCATATTATAAGAAATACGAGGAAGGGGATAAAGATGCCGCTGCAGATGATGTTTCAGAATATGAAGATATAGATAAGATGCACAGTAGCCAGAAGGATGCTATAATGGCTGTGGCGGACGATATCGGAAAGCTTATAGCACAGTTTGGTATTACCGATTATGATTTCAGTCATCCTGCTGAGAATGATGACGACGGGATCATAGTTATTGACATGTATAACAAGAATAAATACCAATACCTGATGACTGTAACCTTTATGGATGAAAACAGCAGTAAGATAGACAGTATTGAGTTTGATCTTGAAACGTAAACTCCTGTGGTTTTCGAGTCCTGAATAGTTATTTTGAAACATGGAAAAAAGGCGCCGGAGGAGATTTCCCCGGCGCCGTGCTTTGAGTTACTAATGAAATTCAATGATCTATAGGTTTCCGAACGCAAAATCGGAAAATGCGTTCGGAAATCCCGCGTTCCGCGGGACACGTGTCTTAAAAAGCAAGACACGTGCCAGGTACGATCATTGAATTTCCGATGAAATTCAATGATCTATACCCTGTTGTAATTAATGAGACAGCCCTTCAGTATAATATCCCTTTCGTTATCAGTAAGTTCGCCGAGAGACAGTTCAAACTCTGTATGGACGCTATCCTTTATCACATAAGCCTTAATGCTGTCTTTATGCTCAAGGACAGCATTTTTTATGCCTGGAATAAAGATATAGTCGAGATTCTTGAAGGGCAGGTCACCTTTCTTTATTACAAAGGGCAGCATTCCCCAATTGATGAGATTACTTCTGTAGCGCTTTGTAGCATATTCATTGGCTATATTGGCCCAGCCTCCGAGAACCTTCTGGCAGGAAGCCGCCTGTTCCCTGGCAGAGCCGTCACCGGGCTTTACGGCAAATATTGTGGAGCCAATGCCTGTATTTTCGAATGATGCATCGGGAGAAACGCTCTTTGCGGCATCCAGAACGGCTGTCAGCTCAGGAATATCTGCTCCCGCTTCCCTTGTCCTTTCAAGAGCCGCGACTTCTTTTGCCCTCGGAACATAGTCCGGATCCTTTCTGGAAAGGGCGAATTCGGCAAGACCCAGGGGATTGGAACGGTATGATGAGGTCTCCCCCGAGGGGATAAGCTCATCGGTGGTAGTAACGGGATCGTGGATCTCGGAAACCACCTTAAGGAGCAGATTGTCCGTAAGTGCTATCATCTCAGGCCAGTCCTTTATATTGGGACCGAGGATAAGCTCTGCCTCCGGATCCGCTTCACCCTTGGAATCAAAGACTCTCTTGTCATAGATTCCCTTATCAAAGAAATATTTATATTTCCCGATCTCCACATCCATATCTGATGCTGAGGTGAGGATCCCCTTATTTGCTGCTGTAGCTGCTATGGAGCGGGCATCCATCAGTGCTACCGAGGATATCTGGCCGCTCTGCACCTTGGAACCCTCCCGGTTGGGGAAGTTCCTGGTTGAATGCCTTATTGAAAAGGCATTATTTGACGGAGTATCCCCGGCGCCGAAGCAGGGACCGCAGAAACAGGTTTTTACAACTACTCCCGCATCTATAAAGCGGGAAACGGAACCGTTTTTCACGAGCTCTGCATAGACCGGCATGGAGGCCGGATAAACGCTCATGGTAAAGGCGTCAGAACCGATATCAGCGCCCTTAAGTATATCCGCCGCGGCACAGAGGTTCTCAAAACCGCCGCCTGCGCAGCCGGCGATTATTCCCTGGTCTGTAAGGAGCCTTCCGTTTTTGATCTTATTATGGAGGTCAAAATCAACCTTGTCCCCGAAGGACACCTTTGCCCGGCTCTCCACCTCCGAAAGAATATCGGACAGGTTTTCATTTACTTCATCTATGGTATATACATTGCTGGGGTGGAAGGGCATGGCTATCATGGGTTTTATAGCCGACAGATCCACCGTAACCACCTCGTCATAGTAGGCACAATCAGCAGGCTTTAATTCCCTGTAATCCTCAGGTCTTCCATGAATCGAAAGGAATTCCTCGGTTTTTCCGTCGGTCTGCCAGATGGAGGAAAGGCAGGTGGTCTCGGTAGTCATAACATCCACCCCGATCCTGAAATCAGCGCTCAGGGATGATACACCGGGTCCGACAAATTCCATCACTTTGTTTTTTACCGTACCGTCGGCAAAAAGCTTTCCGATAAGAGCCAGGGCTACATCCTGGGGTCCCACCCCAAAGGAGGGCTCACCGGTTAAGTAGATCGCCACTATCCCGGGATAGTCAATGTCATAGGTCTGGTTTAAGAGCTGCTTTACCAGCTCAGGGCCGCCTTCTCCCATGGCCATGGTGCCAAGAGCCCCATATCTCGTATGGGAATCGGAACCGAGTATCATCTTTCCGACGCCGGAGAGCATTTCCCTGGCATACTGGTGAATAACTGCCTGGTGTGGAGGAACATAGGTTCCACCGTATTTTTTGGCGGCGCTGAGGCCGAATACGTGGTCGTCTTCATTGATGGTGCCGCCCACTGCGCAAAGGGAATTATGGCAGTTTGTAAGCACATAGGGAAGAGGAAACTTCTTTAAGCCGGAGGCCCTCGCCGTCTGTATTATTCCCACATAAGTTATATCATGGGAGGTTATGCAGTCAAATTTAATCTTAAGCTTGTTGTCATCTCCGGAAGTGTTGTGGGAAGAGAGTATCCCGTAGGACATGGTGCCCTTCCTTGCCTCCTCCTTTGAGATGTTATCCGGAGCGCTGTCGTTCATCACGGTGCCGTTAACAAGGAAAGCACCGCTTCCCTTGACTGAAACTGCTTCTGTCATATTCTGTACCTTACCGGTCCTTTCTCTGCCCTATTTATCTTTTAATCTTTTTAGGCAGGGTCACATGATCGAGATGCCAGATCTCGTCAATATATTCTCTGATAGTCCTGTCAGATGAGAACTTGCCTGTGGACGCCACATTTATAATGGCTTTCTTTGCCCACAGGGACTTATCCCTGTATTGCCGCTCCACTTCGTTCTGTGCATCCGCATAGGATCTGAAGTCCTTCAGGATGAAGTACATATCGGCCTTTGAGGTGCTCTGTGTATTGAGAAGGGAGTTGTAAAGATCCCTGAACCTGTCCGGGTCATCCTTGGAATAGAAGCCGTTGATCAGCTGTGTAAGGACATCCCTTATTTCCTGATCGGAATTAAAGATGTTCATGGGATCATAGCCGCCGTTCTTCTCGTAGTTCATGACCTCTTCCGCACTCATGCCGAAAATGAACATGTTTTCCTTGCCCATTTCCTCAGCCATTTCAACATTTGCTCCGTCCATTGTGCCAAGGGTAAGGGCGCCGTTAAGCATGAACTTCATGCAGCCCGTGCCGGAGGCCTCCTTACTGGCTGTGGAGATCTGCTCGGAAACATCTGCCGCAGCAAAAATGAGCTCCGCATTGGAAACCCTGTAGTCTTCAATGAACACCACCTTGATCTTGCCGTTTATGGAGGTATCATTATTAATCACATCTGCTACGGAATTTATGAGTTTAATAGTGAGCTTGGCGTTTTTATAGCCTGCAGCCGCTTTTGCGCCGAAGATAAAGGTTCTGGGATAGAAATCCAGGTCGGGATGGGACTTGATCTTATTGTAAAGGCTCATTACATGGAGAATATTCAAGAGCTGTCTCTTGTATTCGTGAAGCCTTTTTACCTGAACGTCAAAGATGGAGCGGGGATCCACTTCCAAGCCGTTATGGTCCAGTATGTATTTTGCAAGGCGCTGCTTATTCTTGAACTTGATGTTCATGAATTCATTCTGTGCCTTCTTGTCATCCGCATAGACGGCGATGCCGTGGATCTTCGTAAGATCCGTGATCCATTCGGGGCCTATATGATCTGTTACCCAGTCTGCCAGATAGGGATTTCCGTGAAGTAAAAATCTCCTCTGGGTAATGCCGTTTGTCTTATTATTGAACTTGTCCGGCATCATGGCGTAGAAGTCCTTAAGCTCACGCATTTTCAGAATTTCAGTGTGCAGCCTTGCCACGCCGTTTACGGAGAAGCCGGCGCAGATTGCCAGATAGGCCATCCTTACCTGTCCGTCATAGATTATGGCCATATTGCGGATCTTTTCCTGGTCTCCCGGATATGCTGCCTGTATCTGCAGACAGAACCGACGGTTGATCTCCTCAATTATCTGGTAAACTCTGGGAAGCAGACGGGAGAACAGCTCTATAGGCCATTTTTCAAGGGCTTCACTCATTATGGTATGGTTAGTGTAGGCGCAGGTATTTGTGGTCACCCTCCAGGCCTCATCCCAGGTCAGGCCGTGATCATCCATCAATATCCTCATAAGCTCGGGGATAGCCACCGTGGGATGTGTGTCATTTAACTGGAAGATATTCTTTTCAGCAAAAGCACGGATGTCGTCATGCTTTCGCATATACTTTGCCACCGCTTCCTGAACGGAGGCGGAGATAAAGAAGTATTGCTGCTTTAAGCGCAGCTCTTTTCCTGCGTAGTGGTTGTCGTTGGGATAGAGAACCTCCACCAGGTTCTTTGCCAGATTGTCCTGCTCCACTGCCTTTCTGTAGTCTCCCTTATCAAAGGAATCGAGCTGGAAGCACTCTACAGGCTCGGCGTCCCAGATACGGAGTGTATTTACGATACCGTTGCCATAGCCCAGGATCGGCATATCATAGGGAATAGCGTAAACTGACTGATACCCGTCCTGAATAAAGTGGTTCCGTCCGTTGCTGTCGGTCTCCACCCTTACATAACCGCCGAATTTAACCGCTTTCTTGTACTCTCTGCGCCTCAGCTCGAAAGGATTGCCGTCACGAAGCCAGTCGTCCGGGATCTCAAGCTGATAGCCGTTCTTTATCTTCTGTTTAAACATACCGTAACGGTATCTGATGCCGCAGCCGTAAGCTGAATACCCAAGGGTTGCAAGGGAATCCAAAAAGCATGCCGCAAGTCGTCCAAGACCTCCGTTTCCCAGGGCTGCATCCGGCTCCTCATCCTCAATGGCATTTAAATCAACACCCAGTTCCTTTAAGGCTTCCTCTACCTCTTTGTATTCACAGAGATTGATAAGGTTGTTTCCAAGAGCCCTTCCCATGAGGAATTCCATGGAAAGATAGTAGACTGTCTTGGGATCCTCTTTTTCGTAGGCCTTCTGGGTCGCCATCCAGTCCTCGATAATGGTATCCTTAACCGCAAAACAGACTGCCTGGAATATCTCCTGTTTATCCGCTTCCTTCAGATTTTTCCTGTAAAGGGAACGGACGTTGTTTTCGATCTGCTGTTTGAATTTTCCTTTGTCAAATTTTCTCATGATTTGCCGGTGCTGCTCCTTTCTGAAATATTATCTCACCCGATCTTTCGTTGCCTTCAGCGGCCTTCCGGCCTGCTGAACAGCAACGCATTTGCTGCAATTGTTACAGCTTTTCAACTCCGAGAGTAACAGTCTCTCCGTTGATATCCCACTCTTTTGTATATCCCGAAAGACCTGCCATGTCGATAATGGACGCCATGGTCTCTGTCTTAACGAAATCGGCATTCTCCGTAAGGTATTCCTCCAGCATTTCACTGCCGGTCATGGAGATCCGTATCTTATCCATGACTTCAAAGCCTGCTTCCTTACGCATGGTCTGGATCTTGCTTATAAGCTCCCTCACATAACCTTCCTCCAGAAGGGCGGGGGTTAAGTTGGTATCCAGTACTACAGTGACTTTGTTGTCGTTCTGTTCAACAAAGCCCTCTTTGTTGCTCATTTCTATAAGTAGATCCTCTTCACTTAAAACCACTTCTGAACCGTCAAAGTCAAATTTCAGGGAACCCACGCTTTTAAGGGTATCCATTGCGGAGTTGCCATCCAGTTCTGAAAGAGCTGCCCGTATCTTATTTAAGAGCTTTCCGTATTTCGGGCCCACGGTCTTAAGCTGGGGCTTAAAGGTATAGGTGGTAAAGGCCCTTACATCCTGGGAGAATTCCACCTCCTTCACATTCAGCTCGTCAAGGATTATTTCCTTATAGAAATCGGACATTTCGTCGGCTTTCACATACATCCTTCCGATGGGCTGGCGGTTCTTGATGCCGCTCTCATTTCTCGCGGCTCTGCCCAGGACTACTATGTCAAGCACCTCTTCCATATCACTCTCCAGCTTTTTATCTATCAGGCTTTCATCTGAAACCGGATAGTCGCAAAGGTGTATGGATTCAGGAGCTTTGCTGCCACCGGTACGGACGAGGTTCTGGTAGATCTCCTCCGTCATGAAAGGTATCATGGGAGCGGCAGCCTTGCATATCTCCGTAAGGCAGGTATAAAGGGTCATGTAAGCGTTGATCTTGTCCTGTTCCATGCCCTTTGCCCAGTATCTCTTACGGCAGCGGCGCACATACCAGTTGCTTAAGTCGTCCACAAAGGCCTGAAGTGCTTTTGCCGCCTCTGGGATCTTATAGGAAGCCAGGTCTTCGTCGGTTTCCTTAATGGCGGACTGAAGCCTGGAGAGCACCCATCTGTCCATGACGGAAAGGCTGTCCCTGTCCAGATTATGATCCGCGGCGTCAAAATTATCAATATTTGCGTAGAGAACGTAGAAAGCATAAGTATTCCAGAGGGTTCCCATAAACTTTCTCTGACATTCCACCACGGCCCTGTCATGGAAACGGTTGGGAAGCCATGGGGCGGAATTAATGTAAAAATACCATCTGATAGCGTCTGCGCCGAAGGTGTCCAGTGCGATGAAGGGATCCACCGCGTTGCCCTTGGACTTGCTCATCTTGTTTCCGTCCTCATCCAGAACAAGCCCGAGGACTATAACATTCTTAAAGCAGGGCTCGTTAAAGAGAAGGGTGGATATGGCATGCAGGGAATAGAACCAGCCTCTGGTCTGGTCCACGGCCTCGGAAATGAAGGAAGCCGGGAACTGCTCCTTAAAGAGATCTTCATTTTCAAAAGGATAGTGATGCTGTGCGAAAGGCATGGCTCCGGAATCAAACCAGCAGTCAATGACTTCGCTTACCCGCTTCATCTCTTTTCCGCACTCGGGGCAGGTACAGGTTATCTCGTCGATAAAGGGACGGTGGAGTTCCACTGTCTTTGCCTTTTCATTTCCTGAGAGCTTAAAGAGCTCTTCTCTGGAGCCTATAGCCTGCCTGTGGCCGCAGTTCTTACATTCCCAGATATTTAAGGGAGTTCCCCAGTATCTGTTACGGGATACGGCCCAGTCCTGGATGTTCTTTAACCACTCTCCGAATCTTCCGCTTCCGATAGTGGGCGGGATCCAGTTGATCTTTTCGTTATTTGCCACCAGGTCATCCCTTACCTTTGTCATCTCTATGAACCAGGATTCCCTTGCATAGTAGATAAGGGGCGTATCACAGCGCCAGCAGAAAGGATAGTCATGCTCGAATTTAGGGGCTGAAAACAAAAGCCCTCTCATATCCAGATCCTTTAAGATCTCGGGATCCGCATCCTTTACGAACATGCCTGCAAAGGGGGTCTCTTCCGTCATATTACCCTTTTCATCCACGAACTGCACCAGGGGCATATCGTATTTTCTTCCCACTCTTGCGTCGTCTTCACCGAAAGCGGGAGCCTGATGTACTACGCCGGTACCGTCTTCCATTGTTACATAGTCGTCAACCACTACATAATGAGCCTTTTTCTTCTGCTTTTCCGCAGCGTCACCGGCACATTTGAAGAGGGGCTCATACTCGATGCCCTCCATTTCCTTCCCGGTAAACTCGTCAAGTATCTCATAGGGAGCAGTGGGAGCGTCATCACCGCCGAGAACCTTTTCACAGAGGGCTTTTGCAAGAATATAGGTATAGCCGTCTGCCGTATGTACCTTCACGTAGGTCTCTGAAGGATTTACGCACAGTCCCACGTTGCTGGGCAGAGTCCAGGGGGTTGTGGTCCAGGCGAGGATATATTCTTCCTTATCCTTAAGCTTAAATCTGGCAATGGCGGATCTCTCCTTTACAGCCTTGTAGCCCTGGGCCACTTCATGGCTTGATAAGGGGGTTCCGCAGCGGGGACAATAGGGTACGATCTTGAAGCCCTTGTAGAGAAGGCCCTTTTTCCAGATCTCGCTTAAAGCCCACCATTCGGATTCGATATAGTCGTCCTCATAGGTGACATAGGGGTGCTCCATATCAGCCCAGAAACCCACCTGGTCTGAGAACTTCTCCCACATTTCCTTGTATTGCCATACGGATTCCTTACACTCTTTTATAAAGGGCTCAAGTCCGTATTTCTCTATCTGTTCCTTGCCGTCCAGACCCAGCTTTTTCTCCACTTCCAGCTCCACCGGAAGTCCATGGGTGTCCCATCCGGCCTTTCTGGGCACGTATGCACCTTTCATGGCATGATATCTGGGGATCATATCCTTTATGACCCTGGTAAGCACATGGCCTATATGAGGTTTGCCGTTGGCCGTGGGCGGGCCGTCATAAAATGTATAGGTATCGCCGCCCTTCTTTAAGTCCATGGACTTTTTGAATATGTCATTTTCATTCCAGAACCTGACCACTTCCTTTTCTCTTTCAACGAAGTTCAGGTCCGTGTTAACTTTGCTGTAAACTGCCATTTTAAGAAGCTCTCCTTTCAATGCCGGGCAGGGATAGGCCGGAAGCCTTTCCACCCATACACTTCATCATTTTCCACTATATTGTATTTATTGTCAATGTTTCTCTGTTGCGCTATAATTGAAAAAATGCCAAAGCTTTCATTGGGCTGCTGATGCGCTCAGCGCATCAGCAGCCGAAAGATGTCCACTGGACATCTTTCCACTTGCGGTTCAGCAAGTGACTGAACAATTACAAAAACTGTAATCAACGGGAGGGAATATGCAGGAACCAAAGCCAGTTAAGACCGGAAAAGTAAGGGAAATATACGATAACGGGGACAGCCTTGTAATGGTGGCTACAGACAGGATCTCCGCTTTTGATGTGATACTTAAGAACATGATACCCGGAAAGGGGAGGGTTCTCACACAGATCTCAAAATTCTGGTTTGACTTTACGGAGGATATCGTTCCAAATCATATGATATCCTGTGACACGGAGGATATGCCGGAGTTTTTCAGGAAAAAGGGATACGAGGGAAGATGCATGCTGGTAAAGAAGCTCCGTATGCTTCCAATTGAGTGCATTGTAAGGGGCTACATCACGGGCAGCGGCTGGGAAAGCTATCAGAAAAACGGCACCGTCTGCGGGATAAAACTGCCGGAGAGCCTGAAAAACTGTGACATGCTTCCGGAGCCCATATATACCCCCAGCACTAAAGCAGAAATAGGGGATCATGATGAGAACATAGATTTTGAGAGAAGCGTGGAGGTTCTGGAAAAGGAATTTCCCGGAAAAGGAGAGGAGTACGGAAAAAAGATCAGGGACTGTACCCTTTCCATATATAAGAAATGTGCAGAATATGCGCATGGCAGGGGGATAATTCTTGCAGATACCAAGTTCGAGTTCGGTCTTGATGAAGATGGACGTATCGTTCTGGGAGATGAGGTGCTGACACCGGATTCCAGCAGGTTCTGGCCGTTAAAGGGCTATAAACCCGGTCAAAGCCAGCCCTCCTTTGACAAGCAGTTCGTCAGAGATTATCTGAAGGCCAATCCCGACTGTGACTATAATCTTCCGCAGGATGTGATAGATAAGACTATTGATAAGTATAAAGAGGCATACAGGCTTCTTTCGGGCAAAGAGATCTGATGGAGAGCAGGATCAGGGTAAAACTACCGGGCGGCGCATGGATGGTTACCTTTCTGGGAGCCGTCATTGGTGCCGCCCTTTTTTTGCATACATACGGAAGCGCCGTGCTGGACACGACGAATGATGCCTGGATATTCAGGATAAAGGATGTGGACATACACCAGCACTATCTGGGATGGTGCAGCTTCCGGAATGCCCCCTGGAGCTTTCCGCCGGGACTCTTTAATTCCCTTTCCTATCCCCATAATATGTCCATACTCTGGACGGATTCAATTCCGCTGTTTGCCCTGTTTTTTAAGGCATGCGGGAGCGATCTGCCCGATACCTTCCAGTACTTCGGGATGTTCGGGATCATATCCCAGGCTCTTACCGGCGCCATGGCGGCTCTTTTGATGAGAAAAGTCACGGAGAACGATATTATTGCGGTATTTTCTGTTCCCTTTTATGCCGGGAGCTTTCCCATTCTTCAGAGGATGTTTTACCACACCTCACTTACGGCCCACTACCTTATTATTATTCCGCTGTTATATATTGTGTATGACGGCTGCAAATGGAAAGAAGGAGGAAAATGCGCTTTTTGGGGAACATATTCCTTTATTTCCGTAATGATACATCCCTATCTGTTTATCATGGGAATGGTCATAGCAGTTATTTCTTTTATATATGAGATAGTAAAGACGAAAAGGATCTGGCCTGCCGGGATCACCGGGATAGTTTCGCTTGTGTCCACTTATACAGCCATGGTGATGATGGGGGTATTAAGCGGCCCGGCGAATTTGGGCTATAAGCTGGGCGGGTTTAATGCAAACCTGAATACTTTTTTCAATCCCATGAAGCTGGGGGATCTTCTTCCCGGACTTCCCATTTATACCTCGGGACAGTACGAGGGCTATTCCTATCTGGGAGCCGGAGGCCTGCTTCTCGTGGCTTTTGGATTTGTCCTGTTTGTGATAAAGCAGGTGAAACGTATAAACACAGGGGAAAAGTTCTATGTGGAAGAGAAGGCGGTTGTGCTTTTTATCATCTTCATCACCTTCTTTCTGATGTCGGTACTTCCGGATCTTTCATATAACACAAAGCTTATTTTCAGTCTGAAGATCCCGGATGTACTGCAGAGTGTAATAGGTATATACAGGTCAAATGGCAGGTTTATCTGGCCCTGCTATATACTGGTATTTACCGCTGCCATATCGGTGATAGCAGATATCCATATCAATACAGGCTCGAGAAGACGCATGATACCGGCTTTATTCCTGATCTGCTTCTGCTTCTGCTTTCAGATCGCTGATATGGAAAAAACCATGTCGGAAAATTACATGACCTTTAATAAAAAATACAAGTACTGGCACTCTGATCTTGAAGATGAGGAGAGCTTTTCAAATCATCTGGGATACGAGCATATTGTTCTCGTCACGCCTGACAGCTACACAATGGAAAGATCAGCGTATTTTGCCATAAAAAACGGGCTCACCCTTAACAGGTTCTATTTTGCAAGGGACATTGAGAGCACAGTTGAAGAAGACCTTGAGAAATATCATGCGGCTTGCAGAAAAGGAAATGCGCCCCCGGATGTTATTTTTGTATTTGATGAAAAGACAATGGAGGAGTGGAGGAAGGACACAAAGCTTCACTTTTATGATATTTCAGGAACTATTGTAGGGGTTGCAAAGCCGCTTGAACGCAGGGAGATCGGAGGGTAGTATGAAAAAAAAGGCTCAATCACAAATTTTATGTGATGGCTGATTCCTGACATACTCCTTCCG
>CAMJPM010000082.1 GCA_946407725.1 uncultured Lachnospiraceae bacterium | reverse complement strand
CTGGACACCCTGATTAAGAGTCAGGTGCTCTACCAACTGAGCTAGAAGCGCATATATACTGCAACCGAGGGCTTTCGCCCACAAGGTAAGTGCTATTATAGTATAGCTTGCTTTCGATTTCAAGTGTTTTTTCATATTTTTTTAACAAAAATTGCACAAAAATTTTCTTTTTATCTATTGACATATGGGTATTCTGTCACAATTCTGTTTTTGCCCTCTTATTTCCGGCACCATTTTCAGCTATTGCATTATCATGAGGTGAACGTGTAAAATATGGCTCGGAAGCGAACTTTGCAAGCTACATATTATTACCAAAGCATCCATTAAACCAGGGGAGTTATAAATGTCTGATAAGGGCAGACTTCATTATCTTGATATTGCTAAAGGCATAGGGATCATTCTTGTAATCCTGGGACACATTTCATATCTCAATGAAAATACACGTATTTTCATTGTTTCATTTCATATGCCTCTCTTCTTTGTTATATCCGGTATGCTTATCCACCTGAAAAACGAACGCAGCAGAGAAATGGACACGCTTATTAAAAATAAAGCCGTAAGGATGATGCTGCCCTATTTCATATATTCCCTTCTCGGCATTGTTATCTATATCTTTTACTACCTCCTTACAGGCAGGGACGGGGGATGGAGCGCTGTGGCTTCTGACCTCGTACAGACCGTGACCCTCTACGGTTTTTCTGTCATGTGGTTTCTTCCGGCCCTGTTCGGGTCAGAGCTTCTCTTCCTGTTCCTTCTTAAAAAGGAAAAAAGGCTCTTTATTACCCCTATAATTGTCCTCATCCTGTCTTTAGCTGCTATTTTGCTGAATTACCGTCTGGAGGCAGCAAACGCAATATATGGCCTTAATACGGTGTTTTCCGTATTCCATCTCATTGCGGTCATGCTTTTAAGAATACCTGTGGCAGCGTCCTTTGTGGCAGCAGGCTTCTATATTTCGATGCTATGGGACCGGGGAAGCGCCATAGGCCCGGGCAGGTTTTCACGCCTCACCATTCCCGCAGATCTCTTTATCGGAACGGATCTCATTATTGTAACCGTGATCTTCAGCCATATCAACGGGGTTACGGACCTGCACTTCCTGATCTTCAATAATGTGCTGTTTTACTATATTGCTGCCCTGTCGGGGTCTTTCGGCCTTATCCTTATATGCAAAGCCCTTGAGACCGTTGCGGGCACTCCTCCCTGCAGGCTTTTATCTTATTTCGGGATAAACTCGCTTATCATCATGGTCACCCATCTTAACTTCTATGTTCTGCTCCTGGCAGAAATAGGGGGTTTTCATTTCACTAAAAAAATAGCAGAGGGTGCATTAAAGCACAGCATCTTTATGATACTGGTACTCTTCTTCACCCTCTGCGGAGAAATTGTATTGATCGAGGCTGTAAAACGTATTTCTCAGCTGTTTCTCTCTATGAAAGCCTCCAGGTTCTTCCGTGGCTGAGCTCCGACTACGGATTCCACCGATTTCCCGTCTTTAAAAATCATAATGGTGGGAATTGACATTATTCCGTAGGACTGGGCTGTTTCCGGACATTCGTCCACATCACAGCTTATAAATTTTACATTTGAATAGCTTTCAGACAGCTCGTCAAAAACAGGAGCCATCATCTTGCAGGGTCCGCACCAGGTAGCATTAAAATCAACTATAACCGTCTGCCCGGCATCAATTACTTCACTCTTAAAAACATCATCCGTTACTTTCTTTACCATAAATTGTCTATGTGCTCCTTTCATTAATCCATTATCTGCCGCTTTTATCAGTGACATTACCTTTTGATTATCCTTCACCCTTATACTCCGGTGATAACAAACATTTGTGTCAGTTCCTGTTTTATTTTGCTCTATTGTATTGTACTCAATTTATTTTCATCTGTCAACACCCTGTTTTAAATATGTTTTTTGATCCTGTATTTAAATATCTTATTTCCCTTTGCCGAAAATTTTTCCTCATACTCTGTCATTACATTATCCTGCATTTCACTGCTATCGGCATGCAGGTCTCTTGTGCAGTAAAGGAGCTCATATCCAGCATATTCCAGTTCTGACAGTGCAAAGTCAAACAGCCCCTCATTATCGGTCTTAAACTCGATAATTCCGTCATCCTTCAAAACGTTTCCAAATATCTTTAAGAAGCCCCGGGATTCCAGCCTTCTCTTTGCATGTCTTTCCTTCGGCCAGGGATCTGAAAAATTGAGATACAGCCTGTCTATCTCTCCATTTTCAAAGTAATCCGTAAGATACGCGGCATCCCCGCAGAAAAACCTTATATTTCCCGGTACTTCCGCTCCTTCAGCCTTCATACGGTCCAGTTTCTTAAGAGCCTTTACCATTACGCTCTCATATCTCTCAAGCCCAAGGAAATTGAACTCCGGATATTTCAGGGCCATATCTATGATAAATCTGCCCTTACCCATGCCAACCTCCACCATTAGAGGCGCCTTCCGGCCGAAAATACCGGACCATTTACCTTTTGTATCGTCTCCGGCGCCAAAGCATCTTTCATCCTTCGATACTTCTTCCCTGGCACCGGGAATATTTCTGAGTCTCATATTCTGTCTATCGTTCTTTATAATTCTCAAAACAGTGATTTCTATGTTATAATACTATAAAAGATTGTTACTGTACAGAACAGTCACTTGCGGAACCGCAAGTGACGTCTAAAAATCTTGGCATTTTGGCATTCGGCTCCTCGTGCGTAGCACGACTCTAATGAGCCGAATGCGCGTATCTATTCAGAACCGGAGGGTTCTGAATAGATACAAAAGATTTTAACTATTTCTGAAAGACTTTTTATGGGCAAAACTATCCTTAAAAAGATCATAACCCTGTTCACGGCAACGGTAATGCTTCTTTCCGCGAGCCTTCCGCTGTTTTCTTCTGCTGTCCATGCGGAACCCACAAGGGACGATATCAACGCGGCAAGGATGGCTATTCCCATATCCACAAACTCTATTCCCGGCTGGCCCCAGGGACCGGCAACCGCCTCCGAAAGTGCGGTTCTGATGGAAGCCGACACCGGAGTCATCTTATATGGGAAAAATATGGATACTGACCGTTTTCCCGCCAGTACCACAAAAATTATGACCTGTCTCCTCGCCGCCGAGAACTCATCCATGGATGAGATGGTGTCCTTTTCCAAAGAAGCGGTCTTCGGCATAGACAGAGGTTCATCCAACGTTGGTATGGACGTGGGCCAGGAGATCACCATGGAAGAGGCGATCTACTGCGTAATGCTGGCTTCCGCCAATGAAGTTGCCGTCGCCATTGCGGAGCACATTGCAGGAAGCGTTGAAGAATTCTCCAAGATGATGAATGAAAGAGCCCGTGAGCTTGGCTGCACAAACACCCATTTCGTAAATCCCAACGGCCTTCCGGATGATGAACATATCACCACCGCCCACGATCTTGCACTCATGGCCCGGGAATTCAATAAGAACGAAACCTTAAGACGTATAGCAGGAACCAGGATCTATGATATTGTGGCGACTGACAAACAGCCTGACAGCTTCACCATGACCAATCATAATAAGCTCTATCCCGGTAATTCCCTCGGTTATGACTATACCACCTGGGGAAAGACCGGTTATACCAATGTGGCCCGTGAAACACTGGTAACCTGTGCCGAAAAGGACGGCTTAAATCTTATATGCGTTGTCATGAAGGCAGAGCCTCCCTGTCAGTATACAGATACCGTAAGTCTCTTTGATTACGGCTTCCAGAATTTTGTAAAGCTCAATATCGCCGAAAACGAAACACGATATAACCTGGACAGTGCCGATTTCTTCAATACCGACAGCGGTGTCTTCGGAAATACAAAATCCCTTGTATCACTTTCGGGAGACGGTTATGTGGTAATCCCTAAAAATGCGGAATTTTCCGAGTTAGAGAGCGAAGTCAGCTATGACGAGAAGAATGACCATGCTCTTGCAAAGATCAGTTATAAATTCGGGGATATCCCTGTAGGGGAAACAGATGTGCTTTTGTCAGAATCCGATGTAAAAACCTATATTTTCGGTGAGACTGTTTCCGAAGATAAGGTTGAAGAAGAGGAACCGGAGAAAACACCGGGCTTCGGAGGAGACGGCACCATCTTTCTCGATATCCACCGGGTGCTTCTGATCGCCGGAATATCAGCAGGTGGATTACTGATCGTCCTCCTTCTCATTATGTTCATTAAAAACTATTTCTTTTCATCAAGAAGGCGCAGAAGAAAGATCAGGAAAAAGCATCGTCGTTATTTTTCTGAATTTGATGACTTTGATTTCTGAGCATCTTTTTCAGCTTTTTTTCCTGTTCCTTCGCAGTCTTTTCCTTTTGCCGGAGTTCGCCCTCATCTCCCTGCTTTGCAGGACGTATGGTCTTCATTCCGTAGATCGCGCCGTCCCAGTTTTTCCTTATCCTTAAATGCCCCCGCATCATGCCGTGTTCCGGGCATTTTCCCATAGCATAATACTGTTTGGAATTGACGGAGACCCAGGGAATATGGAATGTGGTATTATTTCCGCAATAAAAACACTTTAAGGAAGCTGCTTCCCTGTCCCGCAGCACCTTTCTCCTGTCAGAAAATCCCCTGGATATGTACTTTGAATAGGTGGGGAAGGCAGCATGGATCTCCTCTCCTCTGGTGCCCGGAAGCCTGTACAGATCAAAGGACAGATATTTCTCAAGATCTCTTTTTTTCATCCGCCTGAAGATCTCGGCGGTATAAAGAGCATCGCTGTCCGCCCTGTGGAATGCGTCCCCCTTCTCTATTTCCAGTATATTTACTGCTTTTTCCAGGGAAAGTCTGGATTTTCCGTCGTCAAATTCCAGGGAATAGAGCTTCTGGATATCAAGATACTCCAAAGGTCCCTTGGCGAGAGGCGTTAGCTTATGAAAGCTTACGTTCCTCCTCAGCTCTGTAAGGTCCATACTTCCCCAGGTACAGAAAATAAAGTCGTTGCCGCACCATTTCATGAATCTCCTGTATACTTCCGGAAACCGGTCTGATCCTTTCAGATCCTCCATGGAAATACATGTAACCTTTGCGGTCATAAAGTAGATCCTGTTATAGACAGTAGGCCACACAAAGCTTTCAAAGCGGTCAATTATCTCTTTATCCCCGTTCAGCTTTACTGCCCCTATCTCAATGACCTCAAAAGGAATATCGCTGTTTTCAGTTTTGGGATAGCCCTGGTTCCATTCCAGATCCAGCACTATATACTCTTTGCTCATGGAAATATTATATACTATCTGTTATAAAAATGAAAAGCAATGGAATAAACTGAAAAAGCCATGACCCTTATAATCAGGATCATGGCTTTTAACTTATCTTAATTCATCTGAAACCTTCTAAAACTTAAGCACCGGTCTCAATCCACAGAAGAGATGAAGCAGTCCTTATCGGTGTTGTAGTAACCGAAACCTATGGTCTTATCGCTCCTCTTACGGAAAGCTGCTACTCCCTCCAGGTTATTGGCTCCGTAAACAATAAGCACATCGTCACCATCGATCTTTTCAGTCCTATACCATGTATCGGTCTTTTTCTTCTTGCGGTAATTACCATCATTTATATTCTTCTCCAGATCCTTATTATTCTGATCGCTATCCTTGATCTTTTCCATCTTAAGGACATGGGTGAGATAGAATCCCCTGGACTTTGCGGTTGTGTTGCCTTCACCTGCATCGGCATCCTTGTCAACACTGTCGGTGTCATTATCCGTATCTTCCTTACTGGTAATACTCTTAAACTGAAGAGTTGCCTCTTTAAGCTTTCCGGAGCTCTTGAAGTCCAGATCATCACCCATAAGGCTTGCATACTTATATGTGGAGCTTTCGGGCAGAAGCGTTCCATCAGGATATACATAATCTGAACTGGCAGTTCCTGCCAGAGGACGGCGGCGGATCTCAAAATTAATCTTGTTGTTCTTAAGAGCTTTGTTAATGTTCTTTAAAGCCTTCTTTTCGTCCTTTGTAACCTTTACCTTGGTGCCCTTCACATCCCTGTAAGATTTTCTGGTTTTCATAACAGGATATACACTGGGCTTCTTTGAATTCTTCTGGAAGCAATTATAGTTGATGGGGATCCATTTTCCATCGCTTCCGATATTATAGGAAACAGTAGCATAAAGGTTGTTCTTGAAAGTAAGCTTGTTTATTTCATATATACGCTGCTTCTCAGCTTCTCCGCTGCCACTCCACTTTATAACTGCAGCCTCAAACACTACTTTCCCGTTAGCTTTGGCGCTGCCATCCTTTCCTGCCCATGAGAAGGGAGTATAGTCAAATACTCCTGCCATAACCCCATCCGGAGACATACCGTAATAATTATTTTCTGAGGGAGTACCATAATAATTGTCAAATTCATTACCTATTCCATAGGCATAGACCAAATACATATTGTCACTGCCAATCTTTACGCAGTTAAATGAGATGGAACGATCAACCCAGAAACTTTCTTTGGGAACAATAGCAGGCCTGGTGACATGCTTTCCGTTTACGATCATATCAGCCGAAACCATGTCATTATCATCATACCCGTATAACTCGGGAAGGAATACTCCATATGTATACGGAGCCTGGTCCGGAGCAGTACTCCATTTCTCAGGATCATCCTTGATACTGGATACGGGAGTGGTAGCCAGCATACCAGTAACATAATCCGATTTTGAAGAATCCTGGCTATCGGATGTCGACTGAACCGAATAACTATCTTTACTCTCTTCTGCCTTAAAAGTCTGAGCAGCAAAGGCAAAGGTATTGCCTGTAATTACCATAGTAGCTGCCAGCAGAAGCGCAACTCTCTTCTTCCAACCTGTTGTCATTAGTTTACTTACCTCTCTTTCATGTTGAAAAATCATTTCTACCCAAAATACTAAAAACTGACAAACGGTCAAAAACGTTTGTCAGTAGATAGTATCATAATAGAGGAAAAAAGTTCAACTATTTTTTTCTTTTTTTTAAAAAACACGTCACACCCCTGTCACACCCGGTCTTTCGCAATCGGGTAGTAATCGAGCAGGGGAAAGACCACCCCTACTCAAAAGCGCCACCGGTAAATAACCGATGACGCCTGATCTGTTCATGAAATTATTATTCTGCTACGCCGCTACGTAGTGGATGAGGATGATTTTATAGTAAAGGTCGAATAGCCCACGTACCCGGTATACCGTCCCCTTCCGAATACAATCCCTGTGGCTGTAGCCTCGCCCGAGGATGATCCCGTATTATTGAAGTAGATCACGCAGATGTCCTTCTGTGCCATCTTCTTACCATAAAGCTTGACCGTTGGCTTTGCCTTTATGGGGTTTCCGGTGTATCTGTAGGTCTTATTGAACTTTACTGTGGCATCCGTGGTCACATGCATGGGATCTATCATAAAGTAGCGGGTGATGCTTCCCGTGAATCCCCCTCCTTTTACAGCCTTTATGGTAATGCTGGCCATTCCGGCAGACTTATTGCCCTTGTACTTGAACTTCGATTTATAGTGAACATCCGGTTCCAGCTTCGTTTCATTGCCATCCGCATCCTTCTCATAAAGGGAAACATCGGCGATCTCTACCTTTGCACCGGAATAATCAAACTCAGGCAGGCTCCTGCCGTCCCATACCTTATCCTCTCCGTTGATCCTGTATTTGACCACCACCGAGGTGTCGCTTAAGGGCTTTTCCTTATTCTCTTTCCTTATCTTAAAGGTAGGCTTTATGGTATTTCTGAAGGTTCCGATACCGGTGACCATAACCGACAGCTTTTTCCCGTATTCATTGGTGCCCTCTATAGAGCCCAGCTTGTAATCAACCCCTTCTCTTAAGGTCACATAATGTTTCGTCTCAGAAACATAGTATTTGATCACCATGTTGTTCTTAACGTCGGCATAGGTATTATTCAGGGTCTTTCCGGGAGCTATCGTCTTCAGATCCTGGGGTTCCAGCCCGAGGATCTTGCATTTCTCTATTCTGATCTGATCCTTTTCTATCTTGAATGGAGTGGAAATCTCTCCGGAGAATATATCCCCGGTACCCCTTACGATCACCGCCGCAAGTCCCGCTTCTTTATTATTGGCATAGGAGAGCTTGTAATGGTACTCCGTTGTGGTGGATACCTTGTTTATGGTCTCCTTCTTCTGATTGTACATCACGATACCGTTGTCATAGTATCTGCCGCCCCTGTCCTTGGGCCTTCCTCCCTCGGTCATATTGAAATCCACCATAACTTCGGGCCAGGGACAAACATTATTTCCGGTATGTGTCCAGATATACTTCTTCAGCTTGATATCCAGCATGGTCTGGTCTATGTTTTTGGGAACCGTTATATTTGAAGTATAGAGCCTCATACGGGGGGTGATCCTGATATACGAAGTGGTCTGTCCCGATGTGGGAACCTTGTTTCCGCTTACAATATTTGAGGAATCTCCCGCAGTTGCAAAATAGCTTTCCACGTTTTCACGATCGCCATGTGTAAATGCGTTATAGACTATGTAATGACTATTGCCGTCTTCATCTTTTGTCACCACCTTTTCATATTTTATATCAGAGTCCGTGAAGTATCCCTTACTATTCTTGTTGTTCCATCCGCCCTCTTTGCTTCCGGGGTTAGCAACACCGTAACCGTCCACAAGGAAATTGAAGTTGGTGGAATCGTACTTTTCAAAGCTTACCGAGATCACATCATTCTTATAGAAAAGGATGGGATAGTCGAGTTCTATTATATGGTACCCCGGATAATTGAACTCCACAGTCTTTGTTTCAACCTCAAACTGGGTAAGATACTGATTTCCCTTTGAAGCGCTGGGATCGTAGCCGCTGTATATCGTGAGCTGGTATTTTCCCGCATCCTGAAGTCCTACCCCGATGGATTTCAGCATTTCAACCTTGCCGCTTGCTGTCTCTCCGGAATGGTTTGACTTGAATATACCGTATACCTTTTTCGTATAATATGATCCGAAATGATTTGTTCCGTCATATCCGTATGTAAAATCGTTGGTCTTTGAGGGTGCAAAATCAAAGGCAACAGCGTATTTATATTTTCCGTTGTATAGCTTAAAAGCTGCATCTTCATAGGAAATCCAGAAATATCCGTCTCCCAGAGCCGTATTCCCTGCATAGGAGTTCTTTACCAGGAAAGCACCGTTTGAAGCAGGCGTATTTCCTGACACAGTAAAGAGGTTTCTGTCTATGCTGTTGTCCCAGGCAACCAGAACAGCCGTGTGGTTAGTGGTATACCCTGTAAAGGTGGGGGTATACTTAAAATAATGGGTTATATCCTTCTGATCGGCACTCTCCCTGTAGGAAACAGTATTCGGGCCAATATCCATCTGTATGCCGACAGAACCGTAATCCCTTATCATGGCCTTAATGGAATCTATATCGTTATTTGGAACCCAGATGGCATCCCTTAATTGGGCATCTATGATATCCGTATTGCCTTCAAAGTTTATCACTTCTTCCCGGCTTGGTCCTGCCAGGCGTTCAAAATTAAATACCGTGCTCATGAGATTACCCCTGGCATAGATCAGATCCGTGGAATCTATAGATAGCGGCTCACTGTTTGTATCAGTGGAGATCATGTATCCGGTAAAATCTCTTGCCCTGCCTACTGTGTCCGCATCAAAATCCGCAGCTTCCGACGCCTTTTCCCAGGTTTCTCCGTAATAATCATATCTATTAGGATTATAAGTAGTCTGGACAATATGCTTTGGGCTGACAGGTTTGCTCTCCAGATCCTCCTTTGTCAATATGCCGTTTTTGATCATGCTGGTCTCAGCGAGACTGGCTGCGGCATAGGCCCAGCACCAGGCTGTCTTGCCCTGGTTCTTGGGTTCAGTCACATAATTCTCATATGACCCGTAATAACTCTCTTCCAACGCATCCAGTGAATTCAATGATGCTTCGCCGTCCTCGGTGTTTCCGTAAATCCGCTCCTGGGTGGCGCTGCTTATGTATCTCACCGTCTCTTTGGAGAAATCCATATTCATGTCAATGTTTCCGGGGATAAATCCGTAGTCATCCTCCGGATCGCTCTCTTCAGGCTCTACGTCCTCTTCTTCAGAGTCCTCATCCTCAGAGTCCTCTTCCTCATCATCTTTGTCTTCTTCTTTTTCTTTATCCTCTTTATCGCTGTCTGTCTTTGTCTCGTCTTCCCACTTCACATCCAGGGCTGTTTCATTTGCGGCGTTCTCAACAGCAGGGGTCTCTGCTGCACCCCCGGCTGCAACGATATTACCGGCCACATCAGTATTCTCAGTATTTACCGCCGGATCTGCTGCTGTGTCGGTATTTTCCTGAACCGTGCCTTCATTTGCTGCATCGGTGTTTTCCTGAACAGTGCCTTCATTTGCTGTGTCGGTGTTCTCCTGAACAGTGCCTTCATTTGCTGTCCCGGCATTCCCCGGATTCTCTGCTGCCCCATTGTCCGTATTTTCCGTAGTTTCTGCGATATCCACTGCAGTTTCAGTATTTTCCGCGGTTTCTGCGGTTACTGCTATAGCTTCTGTTTTTTCCGTGGTCTCTGTAATCCCTGCATTTTCCGGGTTCTCCGCTGTAACAGTTCCCTCAGATCCTTCATTATTTCCTGCCGCACCATTATTTTCGGCAGTTTCGCTATTCTCATCGACCCTGGGCTCTTTCTCCGCCTCCGGTTCCTCTTTTACTTCCTCCGTCTCAGGGGCCTTCTCTTCCTCTTCACTCTTTTCCTCAATCTCTGTAAGACCGGCTTCAGGTTCTTTTTCCTCTTCCTTCTTCTCCTCTTCTTTGTTCTCTTCTTCTGTCTTTTCGGTATTCTCTTCTGATCCCTCCGAACCCTCTGATGCATCCGGGGCTTTTTCCGTCAGGACAGACTCCTCAAGCTCCGCTCCCAGCGTGCTAACGGGAACTGAACTAAGGATGAGTGATGCTGTAAGCAATATGGAGATTTTTCTGAAGAATTTTTTCATCCTGGTCAACACCTTTATTAATTAATGCAGTTAAAAACGACAGATCGCCGTATCCATCTGAATTTTATCATGTAATTCTGAAGTATTTCTTAATACAAGTATAAAAATGCCTTGTTTCTTTCCGGCCTTAAGGAGCCTTGTATTTAAGAGTGAACTTTGTGGGCTTTGCAGAGGCCGGCGCTCCCACTGCCTTAAATGAAAAGCTGAAGTTATAGTTTTTTCGTGAAACCAGCTTTCCCTTATTTATTACCACCTTTACCCTGGCCACAGATCCGTACTTATCCACGGTCCAGTATGCCGTGCACAGACCTTTGTTCAGGTCCTTTATGGTTTTCGGGTCGATCTTTCCGAATTTCGGAGATGTCACCCTTATTTCAAAAGTCCCTGCTATATTATTATCGGATAAAGCTTCGCTTATCCTTAGCTTATTGCCGCCTACAAACGCAGTTCTGATCCTTGTGGTCTTCTTTCCCGCTCTGACGGTAGAGACCTTTTTTATATTTCCGCTGTCCGTGCCGGCCTGTCCCAGAATGCTTTCAAAGGAAAACTCCGTTTTTCCTCCGGTAATGGCGGCTCCGTCCTTTGCCCTTACAAATATATCCGTTATCTCCCCTGTTCCGGGATCGTATTCCTTCTGAAGCACATAATTTTCCGACATGGAGGGATTCTTAAAACATATATCATTAAGCACCATACCGGTATTCTTTATGACAGGTCTGTAATGCAGCGCGGTGGCGCTTCTCGAAACCAGATCCAGGCTGCTGTCCGCCGCTTTCTTATATGAAACAAAAGTGGCCATGTCCGTCAGCTTTACCGTAAATTTCTTTTTTACGGCTTTTGCGTCAGGGCTCTCTGTGTTTATGAGCCAGAGCTGCACCTGATAGGGCTTATTCAGCTTCATCCCCTTCCCGGCTTTGATCTTAACTGTATTTTCATTTAAGAGAGTCACGTTTAACGCTTTAGGGATAACGGATTTGTATCGGTTTGAGGAAACCGGCGCTATGGAGATGCCGGATCTGTTGGGAGAATTTACCGCAAAACCGCTCTTATCCGAGGCATTTATAGTCACCAGGCTTTTTTTCCATTCCGGCTCCGGGAACTTTTTCCCGGTGATAACCGTAAGCCTGACGGGCTTTGTCTGTTTTCCGCTTTTCCTGTCCTCCAGCACTATATCTTTTTTTATTGTGCTTTTATTTACGGCCGAATCTCCTGATACGGTGATGTGAAAAGCGGGGAGACCGTTATATGAGACCCGGGCCGCACTAAAGTCCAGTCCTCCCGCGGAATCAAGACCGGAGATCTCATAGTCCCCGTCCACATTTACCACAAGATAAGTGTAGCCTCGTACCGTGTTGTCCGCAGCATAAAAGGTGATCTTATTCTCTGTAAGAAAGGCAGATGGCGCGGTAAAATCACTGCTCAATGATCTGACCTTCACCGTTTCCGATATTATCTCCTCCGTCTCGCTAACAAGATACGGGACAGGCTGGCTTTCATCCTCTGAAACATCTTTGTTGCCTGATACGCTTTCATCCCCTGAAGCATTTTCGTTACCTGACACGCTTTCATCCCCTGAGACACTTTTATCTCCTGAAACTGTTTCGTCCCCTGATACGCTTTCGTTCCACGAAATGCTTTTATTCCCCGATACGGTTTCCTCCCCCGCATAAGGGAAGACATCATTAAAAGGCAGCGCAATAAGTACTGCTGCCAGAAACAGGGCAATCCGTTTTCTCATCATTCCGTCTTTCATTTTCGTTAACATAATAAACCAAAATGATGTTTATGTAAACCCAAAAAATCAACCTGTTCTCAAGACCCCGGTTGCCCCACGTCACATGGAAGATTCCGCTTAGTGCTGCTTCGTTCCCGACCTGACACGGTTCACGGATTTCCATTGCATGGGACCGGAGTCCTGAGAACAGGTTGATCCCGGTCTTAAGATTATATAGTTTCACTGCGGGAGTGTCAATCACCTTTACAATTCAGAAGGCTTCCGGTCAGCTTAAGTTACAGCCAGTCATCCTCTTGCTATGCTGTCACTGTTCTTGTTTTCATCGATTACTGCGTCCTTTTCGGCAATATGGAACTGGTTTCTGCCTCCGGCCTTGGAATCGTAGAGCATGTTGTCGGCTCTTCTCAGCCCGTCGGTATAGTCCTTATCCGTCGGCGCAAACCCCGCTATGCCTACAGATGCTGTCATGAAAAGCTCTGTCCCGTCGTCTGTGGTCACCTTGACCTCATGAACCGCATCCATGACCTTTCTCGCCACCTGATATACACCGTCTTCATCCAGTCCCAGGTACACGCCCACAAACTCGTCGCCGCCCCATCTGATAAGATAATCGGATTTTCTGAAGGTGTGGTACAGGCTTGTTACCACCCTCTTTAATACCACATCCCCCACGTCATGGCCGTAGGTATCGTTTATCTCCTTAAAATGATCCACATCCAGAAGCATTATGGCCGGGCTGGGTTTTCCCTTTTTATAAGCTTCAAATACCCTTCTCAGCACATCTTCCCCATACTGACGGCTGGTGGCTTTTGTAAGGGCATCCCTCTCCACCTGCTTTTTTAGTCTGAGGGTGATACCCTCCGTGAATTCCCTGTCGGATCTCACTGTCATGATCACCATAAACGCCAGCAGGATAATGAAGATCAGGGCCACCACGATCTCAAATTTGATGGTATACTGCTCTATCTGCGCGTTGGAGCTGTCCACATAGACCGTAATATCTCCCATATCGGATTCCATGCCGACTATCCAGTTGTAGTCTTTAAAAAGTGTAGAATATACGAGCCTCGGGGAAATGATCCCGGATGAATTCTTTTTTGAATAGGTATAATTGGCGCTTCCCCCGGCGTTCAGGCTCTCCAGCTCTTCCCTTAAATACTCTTTTCCGTTTGTGTCCTTTTCATCCGTGGATAAAAGCCTGCCCTCTGTATTACTCTCCTCGGGATTTACATATCTGGAGGCATAGTTTTTACCGCCGTCATAGTTCCTGACTTCATTTATCCACATCCAGGAGTTGCCCTCAAAACTGTTATACATAACTTTCCGGCGGATGCTGTTCTTTACTATTTCATCAAGGGTTTCCTTTGTGATGCCGTAAATTATGGTTACATTCCCGACCGAAAAAAAGTCCACCGAAACAAAGCTGTTTTTCAGGCTTTCAGCATTTCCGTCCCAGGCATCTCCCAAAAATCCGGCAGAATCATAGATAACATCATTGGTCTCCTTGCTGTAGGCCATATAAGTCCAGTTTGCCCTGTCAGGCCGGCTTTCAAAGTACTCCTTCACCACCTTTTCAGGCCCGGATTCCGATTCTACGGCGATGAGACGGACATGCTCCATACAGTTCTCCAACTGATCCTCATATTCCTCAGTCCGGACCTCTCTTTCGGTCTTAATGTCCTCCACCAGATTATTTACGGTATTCTCCAGAAAATTCTCCCTGAGCTCCCGGGCATTGGCATACAGCTGCTCTTTATAGAGCATCCTTATCCTGGCAAAGGCCTGATGCAGAAGCGCCAGTATCGCAATGGTCATGAACAGCACTATGGCTATAGTCTGCGGCCTGACATTCTGGTTTTTTTTGGGTCAATCATTTTTTCTATGTGATTCCTCAGCCGCTGACCCAGCGGTATAGTA
>CAMJPM010000081.1 GCA_946407725.1 uncultured Lachnospiraceae bacterium | reverse complement strand
ACCCTTATTATCTCCAGATCCAGCACCTGTCCGCCCATTATATCACCTATTTCCTTTCTTACCTGCTCATATTTAACTGCTATATTTTGAACTACCTTATTGGAAAGGTCCTTTATCAACTGACGGGAATACGCTGACAGCTTTCCCTTTTGTGCAAATTCTTCAAGCCTCTTATCTATTGAAACATACAGTCTCTTTAATTCTTCCATCCGTATCGGATCTGTTTCATATTCCTTTAGATCCTTCTCAAGATTGAAAATATAGAACGGAATTAGAAAATACAGTTTCTTTTCAAAGATCTCTTCTATGGTATATCCGGAGATCTTAAGGGTTTCCACGTCATACGAAACACTGCCTCCCGGAGTGCCTATTTCAATCTTTAGCTTGTCAGGTGTATTACTGTTACTTCTTAAGAATACAACCGCCGCCCGGGGAAATGATATCTTTAACTTCCTACCGTCAAATACACTATCCACAAGTGCAAGCTGTGAGCCGTAACGGAACATTCGTATGATTATGCTGCCATCCGGACTGCTTTCACATTCTAAATGATACCGTTTTCTTTCTCTTCCGATGACCTCCAGAAAACCGTCCGTTATCCGTTTATCTTCAGCCCCGCCCTGCTGAAGGTCATAATGCTCGTTTGAATACCTCACTATCCTTTCTCTTCCGGAATAGTGTTCACCGAACACTTCATTTAAGAGCGGCAGCACCAGTTCGTCATCCTCCACGAACATGGTCCGGTATACGTCATCATATGGCGTATTTGAGATGATATTATCCATCCATCTCCTCCTTTCAGTATAAGTATTACCTCTAATTGTTTCAAGTGTACTGACACATCCATTTCTTTTGGAAAGATGGACAGAACCGTCCTGATTTTTCCGAAATGATAAAAGATTTGGATTACCTTAATTACGAATCCGATTTGATGATTTTATCACAGGTAAAAAATGATTTCAATAAAAACATCATTTACATTCACCGCTATCGATTATTTTTTAACTGCGTTTTGTGGAGATATTGGATTCCAAGTTTTAGAACGATTCAGGATCAATGCCCTGAACCGGCTTACCTCTTATCCTCCGACCTCCCGTAGGATATCTTCCACCGTTGTGTTGAAGAGCCTGCACAACGCAAAGAGATTTTCCACTGTGGGAAGGCTATCGCCCCTCTGCCATTTATAGACAGCCTGGTCCGATTCGAAATTCATAAAATCGGCTACAGCAGACACCGTGATGCCTCTTTCATTCCTGAGTTCCCTGATCCTTGCTCCTGTTGCCTTTAAATCTATAACCGGATATCCCATAGTATACCTCCCCTTTCCTGTGCATTTTTTACCCCATTTGTTCTGTCTGACAAGATAGAGTATAACACCGGAAAAAGAACATTTACAGGACTATAGATACGTTTATTTGTTTCTATTTTCGGTATAATTGCCTATATTTAATTAAAATGCGTTCCCATCAAAGGAACTAAAACATTTAATTATTTTCCCCGTATTTCATATACCCCCTTTTATACACCTCAAACATCCGTTTTCTAAGGGAAGCCGGTGATATGACTTCTGCTTCTCCCCCGAAATAGATAAAATAGTTATATGCCTGATTCTCCGTACAGATGAAGACATATTCATAATCAGTTGATCTCTCCGATATCCTATCCGGCCTGGAATACAGCTTGCGGTTATAAAGCTTTTTTCCTTTCTCCGTAAGACGTACACGGATCTCCGCGGGTTCCTGCAATAAGAATGCCGCAGACCTTTCCCTAATGCTTTTTTCAAGCTCCCGGATATCCTTTTCGCTTAAAAAAGCCTTTTCTTCCATTACTTTTACATCATCCATCCTGACAAGGGAAAAGGATGCCGCTCTTTTTTCAGTTGAATGCTCACCTTTTTTACGTCTATACCCCACCAGGTATTCCCTGGTATCCATAAGATCTGACACTATCTTATATGGATATACAAGAAAAATCTCAGGCTGTCCCGACGCTTCTGTCCTGACCCTGAGGATCTTTTTCAGTTCGATAGCGTTGTTTACCTCCCTGTAAACTTCTTTTTTTATTATCTTTGCCCTTTTTATAAAGGGAAGTTCAGCATATTCTTCCAGTACACATTTTACATACCGGCCGGCACTTTCCCTGTAGACCTTGTCTTCCTGGCATTCCTCTCCTTCCAGGTACTCCGTGTTTTTTTTATTTAATCTGATGACCTCCGACCCGCCGGTCCGTCCGTTTTTACTGTACCTGTTTATTTTGTCCCGGATCCTTTTTCTGTCAGCCTCAAGCATGGCACCGATGATCTCAGCCTTGACCTTTTCTTCGGCTCTGATCCCTTTTAATCTTTCCAGCAGCTCCTCTTTTCTCCTGATCAGATAGTGCTCAAGGGACATTTCGGAATCCTCTCTGTAATTGAAAAAAATAAGATTCACGAACTCAGCCTTTTTACTGATAGAAAACACGAACATATCATCCATGATCACGGCAGCTGCCTTGTCGCTGAACGTGATCCTGACTTTCTGATCCATATTAAAGTCAAAGCTCATTTCGATTCTTTTACCCCCTTCAATATCTGTCCCTTCTATAATTGATACCATAATAATCATGGGGCCGGTTCAATAATAAGTCACTCAGAACCGTCCCCACTGACTTCCTTCTCCTCTATCAAAGCTGCGTTTTCCTTCGGCTTAAATATCCCGAGAATGTTTTTCACAGAGTTCTTCACGGGTTTCTTTACCTTTTCCTCCACACCCTGCTTAAGGATGTTCTTCAGGATATCCATTGCTTCGGCGTATGATTTTTTCCTGAGCTCCTTCCTTGTCTGTGAAACATCTGCGTTCAGCAGGTAATTCTTTGTGATCGCTGCCATGCGAAGCGTTGTAAGCGCATTTACCGCTCCCTGGGTTGCGGAAGCGGCTACGATCCCGAGAGCCTTGCCAAGTGCGCCCTCCGTCGCCAGAGGTATCAGCTCCTCCAGATCCATATCTTCTAAATTACCCGCTAAAAGTGTAATGCCGAGTACCTTTACATAGATCTGGAATACCTGGGCATTGCTCGGCCTGAAGCCGCAGATCTCAACAATTCTTTTTATCAGTGAAAAATTGGCGGATGCCTGGGCCAGCATGTCATAGGTTGAATTCTGGGATACCGCGGTTATGATGAACACCTTCTTCGCCGTGTCAAAGATCTCTTTATTGATCTCCGGCTTAATCTTCCGGTCAAAGAATTCGATGAGCCTGTCGTCAGTCTCGTCCTCCATTTTGAGATAGCCTTTGACCTCTTCCTGCTCTTCCGGGCTGAGCTCCACGTTTTCCAGCAGATTATGTACAAGTCTTTTGCACCATTTCTGCCTTGCGGAACCGTCGGCGTTATGCATTTCCTTAAGGGAAAAGATCGGAGAAAAGAATACTGCCACCAGAGGATACACAATCCCGCCGAAAACCACAACAGCTATCAGCACATAGAAAAGTATCTCCATGGAAATATGGACCTTTCCGAGCCTCTCACCGATTTCCAGCGCACTGCTTATAAGCCCCATCGCAACGAGAATAATGAGGGATATAAAAAGTACCATTGTCCATGTGTTTGTTTTCGTCTTTTTCATATATTTTGGACTATGGGGACGGGGTTTGGGGGCCGGAAACAGATGGTCCCTGAACTCCGTCCCCGTAGACCACCCCGTAGATAGTCCCTGAACTCCGTCCCCATGGATCACCATGGATCATACATTTCGGCCAAGAATTAGCATGGTTATGTCTGCTGCCAGCGTTTCATCCCCTGTAAATTCAAATACCGCCTCCTGTACCGCTCCGATCTCCCTTTGGATATTAGAATATACGTCGCCATCAGACGCACCGGTACCGGAAATCACCTGCACCATCCGGTCATATCCGAAGGACTCCCCGGATGGATTTTTTGCGTTTATTATCCCGTCCGTATACAGGAACAGCCGGCTGCCGGGTTCCAGGGTAAATGAATACTCCGGATATATCATGCCCTCTGCCATTCCCACGATGAATCCGCGGACATTCTCTTCAATCTCCTTCACACCCTTATCCGATATGATCAGCGGACATTCATGGCCGGCATTGACCGCATCAATATGTCCCGTTGAGATCTCGTATATTCCCAGCCATGCTGACAGTGTAAGATCGTCCTCATTGTAACGGGACAGGCGGTTGTTTACGACCTCCATGATCTTTGAGGGAGGCAGTCCGTAGGAAGCTATCTGGGAAAGGATGATCTTGAAAGCCACCATGAACAGAGCGGAAGGCGTGCCGCCGTCAAAGATATCCGCGATAACAACTGCGATATGGTCCCTGTCGATGGCAAAGAAATCGTAGTAGTCTCCGCCGATCTTTTCAAAAGCCACCTGGTCCGCATAAATGGACATCCGCTTTTCATCCGGGAATGCAGGGAAAACATTGGGCATTAGCTGATGCTTTAATTCCACAGCCATGGCCAGCTGTCCCTCAAGATGCTTTTTCTCCTCCGTGAGGGCCACTACCTTTTCCATATATTCGCGGAGTTCCAGCGCCATGACCGCCAGTTCCTCCGAAAGTAAGCCGAACTCATTATCCAGTGCGCCTAAGGGAACCAGTGAATTCACAAAATGGCTGGTATCCTTATCTTCCCCATATGCCACCACCGCTTTCTTGATGCTGTTCATGGGACGTCCCACGGCAACATTTAAAAGATGCAGGAGAATTAAAAGGATCACGATATGGAACAGGGCATTGACTCCTTCAACCGCAACAGCCCCCATGACAATACGCTCTATATATTCGATCCACCACACCGATTCCGATAACACACAGATAAGCTCACCATTTTTATCGAACAGGGGAACGTAGTACTGGATAAAACGTCTTCCGTCCACTGAGGAATTCAGGATCTCACGTACTATTTCCTCCCTGCCCTCCTCTATGCAGGCTTTAAGCCGGGGGTGGAGATCCAGATTAAAGGGATTTGTGTTACCAAGCGCAAAGCTGTAGCATCCGTTTTCATCCGGACTGCTGCCCACAAAATACATAAAGGCTGTCCCGTCTTTTTCAGGATAAAAACAGGCGATATTATCCATCCGGGAATAGCGGTTGAAATGATCAAACTCATCAGCGATCAATACATAGCAGGCAGTCAGCGGAAGCTCGGCTCCCGCTCCGTCCCCCTTAAGGAGCTCCTCCGCCTTTTCTGCGGTAATGCCCTTGATGGAGTAATACTCATAGACTTCACCGTAAATATCGTGCCACCTTCCCCTGGTCTTATCTTCTACATCCACGGGAAGGTCTACCCAGGCGGGATCCGTTCTCCAGGCTTTCATCCAGTCTGAAAGAGCGTGATAATCCTTAAGCTCACTCATAAGCCCTTCCAGCTGCCAGGATGCTGCCTTATCAAGCTCCGAGAGATAGAGCCCGCGGTAAAACATAAAGATATTTATACCATTACATACAAAGGAAATGCAGAACAGCACAATACATACCATAAGAATCTTTTTTATCACTGACTGATTCGAAATATTCATGATATCAATAATCCCTGTTTTATAATTTTTCCACACGCCTCATATTCAGGCTTTGTTTTACGGATGCGTACCTGGCATGTGTCCTGCTTTTTAGGACACGTGTTCCGCGGAACTCAGGATTTTCGAACGCATTTTCCGCTTTTGCGTCCGGAAACCTATAGATATTCTATTGTACCATTTTTGACAGTAATTCGGAACGTTTTATAGAAAGCTAAATTAAAATATCACTTACTATAAAGCTTCCGCGGATGTACACGAATTTAAGGCACGAATTTCAGCTGAACAGATACTATTATTTTTATTGTATGCACATAGATTATTGTGATAAAATAAAGCAGTATCGGGGTTGAACGAAGCTGTTACTGCACGCACCGATTTGATTATTAATAAGGATGTATTTAGATGGATTACTATCTGACAACTGAGGAAAGCGGACTTCTTCGCATAGAAAGTGATGATGCTTCAGTTACATTCCGCTGTCAAAAGAACAGGGCCCAGCTTCTTTCCATCCTTGTCTCTGAGGAATGCCGCAGGGCAGGCGCAGGAAGAAGCATTATTTCCGCAGCCGAGGCAGAGCTTTTCAACCGCGGAATATCTGCTGTCGAATCGGATTTTCTGGAAAATCTGGAAGGGATGCAGGAGTTTCTTACGGAATGCGGTTATTCTATAGCAGAAGCCCCTCCCGTTGTGTCTGTGGATGTTGATCTTATCATGGGTGCCAGAGCCGTGAGAAAAGCCATGCTCAGTTTCTTCCACAACTGTCTTTTCATGTCGGCACATGATCTCATGGATATGCAGTGGGATGAACTGTTCATGCTGTTTAAGAAGCTTTCCATTCCCATTGAAAGACCTGATCTCGATTACTTTTCGGATGAACTGAGCGGTGTAGTATACAATGACAATCTGCTGCCCCGGGCATTTATTTTCTGTTCCACCATTGATGACATGCTCTATGTTGATTTTCTCGGAGGCGTTTCAAAAAAGGAACCCCAGTATATAATGGTTGCACTGCAGGTAATGCTCAGATTCTTTGAAAATGACGATAACAGAGAGCACTACAGGCGTATTGCCATGCTCCTGTCCGATAATATAGTAGGCCAGCTCCTTAAAAGAGCACTTGACTACGGTACAGGCTATACGGAGCTCATCCATACCTTCCATGCAAAAAAACAGCTGGAAGCACCCGGGACCGGGGTTCTTGCGGAGATCACGGAGATCTCACAGACAGATCCCCTGATGGAAATCCTGTTAAAGGAATACTCCGAAAATCCCATGCAAAAAAATGTATGCTGGAAACACGCATATTCTTCAAAATTCAGACAACAGCAGTAAATGATAAAACCTCTGCAGCCGCCGGATACCGGTACCGCAGAGGTTTTTAAGTGTGCTGTAGAGTTTTTAGCGTGCTGTATCTTTATTACAGTATCCCCGCAGCCTCCAGCAGAAGTATGAATAACAGTATCGGAGCCACATATTTCACCATGACTATATACATTTTCTTCCGCAGGAATTTTTCGCCGTTCTTTGTGACCTCGTCAATAATAATATCCGGTTTTAATACCCATCCCACAAGAATGCATGTGGCTATGGAAACTGCCGGCATCAGCAGATTATTGCTCACATAGTCCATGATATCAAGGATCTGTGCATCAGCCCCGTTGGGAAGAACTATATTGAAATACAGCTTATTGTATCCAAGACATACAATGACAGCCAAAACAAAAGTTATGGCACCTACCGTAAGGGTGGCTGTCCTCCGGCTTAAATGAAATCTGTCAATAAAGCTGGACACGATGGCTTCCAGAATGGAAACGGAGCTTGTAATGGCGGCAAACAGAACCATTGCAAAGAAAAGGCATCCGATCAGTCCGCCGAATTGTCCCATGTCCTGGAAGACCCTGGGCAGCGAAACAAACATAAGCCCCGGGCCTGCCTGCATCCCGTCCCTGCCCATGAATACATATACGGCCGGGATGACCATAACTCCTGCAAGAAAGGCTATTCCGGTATCAAATATCTCGATCTGCCCGATGGCACCGATAAGATCAGTATCGTCCCTCATGTAGGAGCCGTAGGCTATCATTATGCCCATTGATATGCTTAAGCTGTAGAAAAGCTGGCCCATGGCATCCATCATTATGGTAAAAAAGCTCTTTACCGTAATGCCCGTAAGGTCCGGCACCACAAGTATCTTAAAGCCCTCTATGCCGGTTCTGACCACACCGTTTTTATCAGTATATGAGAGGGTCAGTGAGAAAACGGCGATTATCACCACCAGTATCACAAGAATTGGCATCAGGATCTTTGAGAACTTCTCTATACCCTTTTCCACTCCTCCGATCACTATGGCCATTGTAACAAGGAGAAAGACCACCGCCGTAAGCATGGGGGGAAAGGTGCCTGAAATGAAATCCCCGAAATATCCATCCACTGCGGTTTCCTCTCCGGAAAGGGTAAGATAGGCCAGAAAATACTTCACGACCCAGCCTCCGATCACACAGTAATAAGGCAGGATCAGCATGGGTATAAAGCAGGAGAAAAGTCCAAGACTCTTCCACTTTTCGCTGAGCTTTCCGTAAGCCGTGAGAGGACTCTGTTTTGTCTTCCTGCCTATAGCCACTTCTGTGGTTAGAAGGGCAAAGCCGAAGGTCAGGGCCAGGGCAAGATAGATCACGAGAAAGAGGCCTCCCCCGTCCCTGGCTGCCAGATAGGGAAAGCGCCATATATTTCCAAGCCCCACGGCACTTGCAGCTGCAGCAAGCACAAATCCTATGGATCCCGTAAACGAATTCCTGTTTTTTTCTTCCATTCCGACTTTCCCCTTAAACCTGTATTCTTTCTGTTTACCTTAATTCCCCGGCAGTGACCGTACCCGCGTTTTCTTCCTTCAGCGCTTTATACAGTTCCGCGCAGGAGCAGTTATAATAAGGCGTTGCATAGAACACTCCCACAAGCCCGCAGGTGATGACGGAAAGCAGAGACCATCCGATAAATGAGAGATCGAAGACAAACGCATCCCATTTATTGCCGTTCATGAGCTTTCTGGAAAGAGTTATGGCCTCCGTGCCCTTCATTTCCGGGTTTTCTGCCATGATATAGGGCACCAGCCTGTATGAATATCCCTTGATGATGCCGGGTATAATGAAAAGGCAGCTCCACAGCACTATGAAAAGATCCTTTAAGAACATGGTTCCCACATTATTGATCCATGAAGGTGAAAAACCTCTGGAAAGAGCAGAAAAATCCCCTCTCCCCTCCGAATTCTCAATAAAGAAATTCTGACATCCGACTTCCAGCGGATTCATGATAAAAGCGTCAAATATGGTTGCAAATACTACGGCAACCATGACGATACCGAGAACTGCAATAAATATACCCATAACTACAGCAGGATCCACATCGCCGTTCCGGATGTTATTCAGCAATACGTTCAGCTCATCGCTGCTGCCAGCCGATCTTCCCACAGATCCGCCGGTTGCCGCACCTGTTGCTACTGTAAGTATGAGGGATGAAACAAGGGTGAGACCGTAGTTTGCCTTCATAGCCGCTTTACCTCTTGCTTTTAATTCTCTTCCGTTCCACATTTTTCTCCTCCTTAATTCTGAGAGCCACGCCATTTAAAGTTCGCTTCCCCTCGTGTACTTCACTATCCAACAAAACATCCTGACTGTTATAGCATATTTTAACTGTATTGTATAGTAAATGACAGAGCTGTTCAGCCTAACCCTCATCAGTCGCCTCCGGCGGCAGCTTTCCCAAAAGGGAAACCTACGGCTGGGACATCAATATCTGATCAGCTCCGGTATACAGTCTATAAGCTTCTCCTCCGGTATCTTCAGAAATATCTCCACTATTTCCGGATCCAGCTGGCTGCCGGACACTTCTTTAAGTATGGAAACAGCCTCCTCATGGGTCTTTGGTTCCTTATAGGATCTTCTCATGATCACTGCTGAGTAGGTATCGGCCACCGCGATTATTCTTGCGGGAAAAGGTATATCCTCCTTTTTCACCTTGTAATAACCGTTACCGTCCATACGCTCGTGATGGTAGAGGATCCAGTCCATAACCTCTTCAAAGGAGCGGAGTCTGGTCAAAAGCTTTACACCGATACTGGGATGTTCCCGCATTATCTTCCACTCCATTTCCGTAAGCTTTCCGGGCTTATTCAATATTGATTCCGGCACCCCCAGTTTTCCCACGTCATGCAGAAGCGCCGCGTACTCCAGACTCACGGGATTGATGTTTTTTTTCATTTCATAGGGGAGATATTCATATATCAGCATGGTCACATCCATAACCTGAAGACTGTGTCCGTTCAGGTTCGGATCCCTGGCTTCTATGACTCCCACTAGGACCTCTGCTAAATCCATACCTCTCTGCTTTGCAGTATTCAGCAGATTGAACATCAGCGTACATACTATGGCAACAAAAACACTGCCCCCGAAGAGGATCATGGCCATCATAAAATCCGGTTCGGAAAAGAGTGCAATAAAGACATATCCGATAAAAAAGAATACGAGAAGTACAAGGGCAAGGTACTTCCAGAATTTATCCCTTCTGCTTCCCCCTGAAATAACATCCTGGGTGGATATGATGAATATCACATATCTCACGATATTACTGATCATAAGAACAGCACCCAGGATTATGAAAACAAAGATCATTCTTTCCATTTTTTAATAACCCCAGTTATTCAATATATCTGTCCAGCGCTTTTATTGTCTCCCCGAAACCGGCACCATTCAGTACTTCACCTATCAGATGTCCTTCCCTGTCTACAAAGAACGCAGAAGGAACATCGGGGAGATCCGCAATAAGATCCAGTACGCTGTCACTTACACGGATATTCGTAAATCCGGCGTCCGCATCCTTCAATATTTCCTCCGCCTTTTTCACATTGCTGTCAATCCCCTCATATACATCACAGACTATGGCTGTAAGGTTCAAATTTTCCGGCTTTTCCTTATAAAACTCCGCATAATCATACATATCCTCTATGCAGGTCTCACAGTAGGTACCCCATACAAGTACACAGGTTATATCATGCTTCCCGAAGATATCCTGCGTCACCTTTTTTCTCTCTATATCTTCAGATTCAAAAACGATGACCCCTTCCGAAAGCTCTGATTCCGGAATATTGACCTTCACACGGTTCCCATTATCCGAAGTCTCATCTTCCGTATTCTCTGCTTCCTCTTCCGGCGCTATACTCTCTTTGCCGCTGATTTCCGTTTCTTCCGCAGCCTCCGCCATCACTTCCGTGGCGGCAGCAGCACTCTCACTGCCCTCGTCCTCAGGAAGCAGCATCAGCACAATAAACAGAACACCTAAAAAGGCGAGTACTCCTGTTAAGAATTTTCCCAGATTATTCAGCATTCTTTATTCCCTGATCCTTAGGCCCTGTTAAAAAACAACTTATCCTCCGGAAATACACAGAACACTACGGCCCCTGTCTTCATACGTCACTGCACCGGACAGGAGCTCCGTGATCTGTTTTCTGAAGTCTTCCTCATCCCAAACAGGAATATGGACTAAAAACCTTACTTTGTCACTGTAGTCTGCATCTGCCGGAAATACCCCTTTCTTATCTAAAAGCCTTCGCACCTTCCCCTCTGATGCATAATCAAAGCTTATGGATATATCGGCAAATTCCCCCATGGTTTTTATCTCACCCTCCGCTGCACTCACGGCTTCCTTTGCCGCATCGGTATAAGCCCGGACAAGTCCGCCGGTACCCAGCAGCACTCCGCCGAAATACCTGGTCACCACCAGTACCGCATTTTTGATACCTGCTCCTTCGAGAACTGACATAATGGGCTTTCCCGCAGTGCCCGAGGGCTCCCCGTCATCGGAGGAATGGAGGATATCGGATGATGTGCCTTTCCCCGCTATTATATAGGCGCTGCAGTTATGCCTGGCATCATGATGTTTTTTACGTATCGTATCAACAAAGGCAACCGCTTCCTCCTCCGAAGAGGCAAAGGAGAGATATGAGATAAACCTGGATTTTTTCTCGGTGATCTCTCCCGTATATATTCTGTTTTCCGTTACTGCCCTGTATTGTTCCATTTCCGGTCTCATTTCCCTTTGCTGTTTCGCGGCCTGCCGGAAGGCTCAGTTCAAGCCTCTCCTTTTGTTTTCTTTACTTCAGGCGGCACGCCATAGGTTATGGCCCCGGAGGGGCATATATTGGCGCAGCTTGCACACATAAGGCAGGGCTTCTCCCACTCCGGACGGTCATTTATCCATTTGATGTGACCCGTGGGACATTCATCATAACAGAGCCTGCACCCGTCACAGGTTTCCAGGGCATAAAACCTGGGTTCCCTGCTTCTGTCAGACCATTTTTCTTTTTTTACAAGCCACTTGAAAATCGATGCTATTCCCATTTTTATACCTAAAATGCCAGCCCCTGATTCCTCAGGGGCTGGCAAACCCTTAGTATTTCATTGAAGCGGGCTCATTCCATTTCAATGTTCCCCCACTCCTCTTCACGGATAAGCGCTACATAGGATTTACCTACGTTGATCTTTATCTCGTTGCCGTTTAAGTCATAATAACGTGTGGCATCCAGGTCGTTCTGCTTTGTCCACTTTACGGGGATAGCCTTGCCCTGGGTGATGAACCATCCATCCCTGTTGGATTCACTGGGATAATACATCATGTAGCCATGGCTGTCCAGCTGTTCCAGACGTGCATTCTGGATAAGCAGGTTTGTGAACGCAATCTGCTTGTTTCCGTTTCCTGCATCCACCTCTTTCTGGTTGTACTGGAAGTACTTGTATGTCTGGCTTTCACTGTCATACTCCAGCCAGGGGTTGTTATGATGGAAGGGAAGCTTGATCTTCTCACACTTTATCGCATCGCTGTAATCGCTGAGATCGTTCACCTTTGTATGGGAAGCGAACTGATAGTGAGGCAGTCCCGAATAGAATTCATTATAGGTCTTGCTGAAGCCTGAATTCTTGAAATTCTTTTCCAGATCCCCGGGAAGGATATACTCGGTAAATTCCCTGGGCTTGCCGTTATCCACTCTGGAGAAGGTACCGCTGAAACGCTCAACGAACTTGTTCTTGTAGAAATTATCATTCCAGAAAGGACCTCCGTCATGGCAGAGCACTGCGTTCCACTCGGGGAATATCTGCAGATTGGTAGGTCTGGTGCTTCTGATGGATCCCAACTGCTTGATGCTGCCCCAGTCTTTTACCATTACCATGAATCTGGTTACTCCCTCGTTTGCAGTGGAATTAACCATCTCGTACACTATGTCCGATGTGGAGATGCCAAAGTGGGGAAGGGCTGTCTTTTCGTCATCCACCATTACTGCTATGGGTCTCTGATCCTTAAGTGACAGGTCTATCCATTCTCCCGTGAGCTCGCTGGCATACATTCCATCCGGTGCTTCCTCCGGCTCTTCTTCCTCCACTTCTTCCACTTCCTCTTCAACCGGTTCCTCTTCAGGTGTCTCCTCGGGAGCCACAGCTATGATAGGCGCCTCCTCCTCGGTAGCTTCCTCCGGTTCCTTAGCTTCTTCTTCTTTCTTACAGCCTGTAAAAAGCATGGATACTGTAAGTCCTGCAACAAGTAACAATGCAATATTTTTTTTCATAAATCTTACTCCTCTAAAACATCCGGGAGTTGCGTCATTTAGTCCGCTTCCCCTCTTTATTATCACAACACTTTGACTACTATACCACAAAAAAACAATATGTGGTATATGGAATTAAAATAATTGTTACTATTTCAACCGTGATTTCCTGTATATGATGTCTGTTCTGGCCGGGCCGTTGGATACGATGGTAATGGGATATCCAAGCTGTTCCTCTATGAAATTCACATAGTCCTGAGCTTCTTTGGGCAGGTCGTTAAAATCTTTTATTCCCCTTATGTCCGTTTTCCAGCCCTTAAACACCTTGTAGACGGGCTTACACCGGGCAAGATCCCGTGTTACCGGGAAATCGGTAATCTCAATCCCGTCCAGCTCGTATGCAACGCAAACCGGAATCTCGTCCAGATACCCAAGGTCGTCAAGCACCGTGAAGGCCACGTCAGTAGCACCCTGGAGCCTGCAGCCGTAGCGTGATGCCACCAGATCATACCAGCCCACTCTTCTGGGCCTTCCGGTGGTGGCCCCGTATTCACCTCCGTCGCCCCCATGATTCCGAAGGGCAACAGCCTCATCCCCGAAGATCTCTGAAACAAAGGCTCCCGCCCCTACTGCAGAAGAATATGCCTTTGTGACGGCCACTATCTCCTTTATCTCATAGGGAGGTATTCCGGCGCCGATGGCACCGTAGCCTGCGATAGGACTGGATGAGGTGACCATTGGATATATGCCGTGATCCGGATCCTTCATGGTTCCAAGCTGTCCCTCAAGGAGAATAGTCTTATTCTCTTTTAAGGCCTTATGGAGACAGAGTGAAACGTCTCCCAGATACTCCTTTACCTTTTCCCTCTTCTCCTTTATCCAGTCAAGAAGCCCCTTCCTGTCCATCTCATCCCTGTGATAGAGGTTTACAAGAAGCGCATCCTTTATATCCGCCACCCGGTTTATCTTTTCCATGAGAGCGTCATCATCCTGATAGAACTCATTTATCTGCCAGCCGATCTTTGCGAACTTATCGGAATAAAAGGGCGCTATACCTGACTTGGTGGAGCCGAAGGATTTACCTGCAAGCCTCTCCTCCTCAAGGGTATCAAACAGGATGTGATAGGGCATCATCACCTGCACCCTGTCGGATATCATGATATTGGGCTTCGGAACCCCCTTACCGGTGATATCCTCAATCTCGTTCACAAACTTATCTATGTCGAAGGCCACACCGTTTCCCAGGATATTCAGTATGTTCCCGTGAAAAACCCCGGAGGGCAGGAGATGCAGAGCGAATTTCCCATAGTCGTTCACTATGGTATGTCCGGCATTTGCCCCTCCCTGAAAACGGATGACTATATCCGCCTTCTCTGCCAGTGTATCGGTGATCTTTCCCTTTCCTTCATCACCCCAGTTTACGCCAACAACCGCTTTTACCATTGTTTATTCTTTCCTTTCGTTTGAATAAAAGTATTAATACTCAAGTCACGAACCACCAGCCCTGCTGGTGGTTTGATGTTGGCCCTACGGGGCCAA
>CAMJPM010000080.1 GCA_946407725.1 uncultured Lachnospiraceae bacterium | reverse complement strand
AGTCCTGACAGTCATATCAGCCCTGATATCCTTAAGGATATCCACATCCTTAGCCATGTCCATCTTATTGAACACGGTAATTACGGGCTTGCCTGTTATCCCGAGCTCATGAAGGGTTTCGTATACCACATCCATATGCATATCAATTTCAGGATCAGAGGCGTCGACTACATGGATGATCATGTCTGCGTACTTTGCTTCTTCCAGCGTACTCCTGAAAGCATCTATAAGGTTATGGGGAAGCTTGCTAATGAAACCCACGGTGTCCGTAAGCAATACTTCCATACCGTCCGGCAGGGAGCAAAGCCTCGTAGTGGGATCAAGGGTGGCAAAGAGCCTGTCCTCTTCTTTCACTCCCGCATTGGTGATCCGGTTTAGAAGTGTGGATTTTCCTGCGTTCGTATATCCGACGATGGCAGCAACGGGTATACCGCTCTGTGTCCGTTTCTGTCTCCCGGTGTTCCTGCTTTCCTTTAATCTCTTTATTTCTGACCTGAGTGAGGAGATCCTTCTGCGGATAGCCCTTTTGTCGGTTTCCAGCTTGGTTTCCCCGGGTCCCCTTGTACCTATTCCTCCCCCAAGCCTTGACAGGGCTTTACCGATGCCGGCAAGATGGGATGCCCTGTATTCCAGCTGGGCCATCTCCACCTGCAGCTTTCCCTCTGAGGTCATGGCATGGGCTGCAAAAATGTCCAGAATAAGTATGGTCCTGTCGATGACCTTGACGTTAAGGATATCGGAAAGGTTCCTTATCTGTACAGCAGTAAGCTCATCATCACAGATTACCCCGTCAGCTCCAAGCTCATCTATGAGCAAAGAAATCTCCTCTGCTTTTCCTTTTCCGATGTAGGTGGCCGGATTGGGATTTTCCAAATGCTGTGTAACCTTACAGACACATTCACCCCCGGCGGTATCCGTAAGAAGCGCAAGCTCGTTTAACATGGCAAGTGCCTTTTCTTCATCCTTATCATATACTGCTGCCAGCACATATTTTTCATGACGGGTCCTGGTTTCTATCATGACTGTTTAAGAAAATCCATTACTTTTCCAGCACTTGTATTCAGTATCAGGTTCTCATCAAAACCTTCCTCTTCTATTAATCTGACAGCCAGATCAAATACCCCGACCCAGCTGGGATCATGGGCATCGGAACTGACAATTATTGGAACCTCATACTCTCTGCAGAGCTTAAGCATTGTCCTGTAGTTCTCAAAGCAGTTCAGCCTGCGGTCCGGTTTCAGAAGGGAACTGTTATTGACCTCCAATGCCACATGATAATCCTTTGCCGCCTTAACAAGCCTTTCATATTCCACCGGTATACTGTCATCATCGGGATGGGATACAAAAGAAACTATTTTATGCTTCATACACTCTATCAGGTTATCTGTATTCCTTTCCCTGCCCCGGTCTTCATAACAGAGATCATGGATCCCCACAAGAGCATAGTCCAGTCTATCAAGCTCCTCCTCCGTCATGGATAAAGATCCGTCCTGATGGACATTCAGTTCGCTTCCAAACAGCATCTTTACCCCGTATAATTCCCTGGGGATCTTATTTAAGCACCAGTAATAATAGGTTCCCACAGTTCCCGGGATCCCCGGGGCATGTTCGCTTATCCCAAGCATTTCCAGCTTCTTCTCACTTGCGGCAAATGCCATTTCACGGATGGTTCCGTATGCATGGCCGCTGGCTATTGTATGTGTATGAAGATCTGCACATATTTTCATGGTATAACCTCATTTTGTAACTATTCAAAATTCCCCGCACCGCACATCCGGGGCACTGGCCATTGGTCAAGGCGTACTGCCGGTACCCGGCTGATTATAAGAGCCTGCAACGCTCACGACCTGTCCTGTAGCAGGATCGATGGTCAGTCCGTATGACTGGAGAGCAGAAAGATATGCTGTCTGATACGCATCCGTATCCGTCGGAACAGTACCTGCCGGATATACGGGATTTACGGTTACGGTAGCCATTCCTGTATTCCCGTAATTTGTGGTGATCTGCATATACTCAGTTCCGTTGATATCTATGTCACCGGCTCCCGTAATTCCGTTTGAATAAAGAGAATTGTAGTAATCTCCTGCACCGGGCGCGTATACTATATCGGTTCTGCTGTAATTACCGCCGCCCTGCGGATTTGTCTGCGTTATAACATTTGAATTACCATAGGGAACCGCAATAGTATCTGCATAACAAACTGCCGCAGAACATAAACAGGTCATAGTTATTACAGCGATCATAAATTTAATCTTCATCTGATTTCCTCCTTTACACTAATTGTACAACTTTTGGTAAGCCAGGCCTTCGCGGCATGTCTCTATTATAGCAGAAAAATATCCGAATGAACGCAGAAGTCACGGTAAGTCACGGGTACGTTTTTTCCATCAGGACATTGACATATATGCCTGTAAAAAGATAAGGTATATATGATCTCTATACATGGCAAAAAGGATGATCAGGATTAAATGAAGATAATAAAGAGAATTCTTAAGATAGCGGTTCCTATCATGCTCTCAAACCTTATTTCCCAGCTTCAGATGCTGATAGACAGGATCTTTATCGGCAGGCTTTCCATTGAGAGCATGAGCGCTGTGGGCAATGCCTCCACGCCCATGTGGACCACCATGAGCATCATGTTTTCACTCACCACGGGAGCCACGATCCTTGTGAGCCAGGCATACGGGGCTGATGATACTGAAAAAGGCCGTTCTCTTCTGGCTTCGCATTTTAAATACAACAATATCATCGGATTTTTATTATTTCTGTTCTGGCTTCTCTGTCCCCGGGCCGCATTCCGCCTCATGGGAGTAGACAAAAGCATCATAGGGATGAGTATTGATTATGCCCACTATTTTTCTCCCATATTTATCCTTTCAGGCATAGGGGCTTCTATCAACTGTCTTCTCCAGGTCAGCCAAAAAACAAAGGTAATGATATGGTATGGCGTGTCCAGGTCTCTAACTAATATAGTGCTTGACTATATAATGATATTCGGTAATTTCGGCTTTCCGGCCATGGGTGTCAGGGGTGCGGCGCTGGCCACCACCATAGCTGAGCTTCTTGGAGACTTCATAGTACTTTTTTATGTGTTCTGCTCAAAGGATCTGATCCTTAAACCGAAGCTTGCGGAGATCCTGTTATCGCGCTTCAGGCCTTATCTGGAGACCGTAAAGATGGGCATACCTGCTGCCTGTGAGGATTTCACCTGGAATCTCGGAAATCTGTATCTTATAGTCATGCTTAACAGGGTATCCGTGAAGGCGGCGGGAATACATTCCATTATTTTCGGAGTGGAGCTGATAGCCGTGGTTCTGGTGACCTCCATAGGAACAGCCACCCTTACGCTTTCAGGCTATGAGACCGGAAAGAAGAACCCCGGAGGAGTCTGGAACGTAGTTTTGAACTCCGCCTTCTTAAGCTGGGGGATCTCTTTATTTAACCTGATCATATTTGTACTGTTCCCGGCCCGGATCCTGGGGCTGTTTACCCGGGATACGGAGGTGATAAATGCAGCATTTATCTACCTCCTTATCGTAGGTATAGATCTTTTCCCAAAGAGCGGAAACATTATCTTCGGCTCCGGCATAAGGGGATACGGGGAACCTGTATGGATGATGAAGACACAGCTTTTCGGCACGGCGTTTGTCATCATTTTCAGCTCCATTATGGTGATTGGCTTGCATATGGGAATAATGGAACTATTCATTCTGGTCGTGGTGGATGAAACTGTAAGGTTCATCCTGAATTACCGGAAGCTTTGCAGGATAAGATATTCATACGTAAAGCTGTAATTCTTTCTATCGCTGACGGGGAACATAGATCTGATAGGATACCAGATCCCCGTCTGCAGGAGCCTTCACGCCCTCAATACCATCTTTGTGGAGAATAGTCTCTTTCTCTCTGTTCACTTCCCCTGAGAATGTACGGTTTTCCTCATTGTATTCAAGAGAGAACTCCCGGGCGATCTCCTGCTCCCTGCCACTCACGTTCTCAAGCCATGATAGTTCCACTTCACGATAGTTAGTGGAGAAAATGTAATTTGCATCATATTTATAATCCTCCAGCTGATCGGGGTCATCCGCACTTGAATTTCTCACCTTAAGCTTGTCTCCGTCTATGGCATAAACAAGGACAAAATGTCCCGCGTAAAGAAGTCCCACCGGGCCCTTTTCAAGTCTGGTGCCCAGTGTCTCCAGAAATCTCCGCTTGCAGAAATCGCGCCTTTTTGGATCGATTCCGATATGAGCTCCGCAAACAGCGGATAGATATAAGATCATCCATATCCTTAGGCACCGCAAACTTCTTTTCCTTAAGCAGAGCCTCGTAACGGGCCTTTGTCTCCTCAGGATAGTCAGCACTGTTGTAGAGCTTGCGCTCTGCCTCCAGGTTCTTTATAAGCTCCGGAGAGTCAGCGGAGAGGAACTTCTTTTCTTCCTGAGCTTTTTTCTTAATCTCTGCCCGCTCCTTTTCTATTTCTATTCTTTCCTGTTCTTTCCTTTCCTGTTCCTTCCTTTCATTCTCCTCCCGGATTTCATCGTAAGTCATCTCTCCTGTATAGGAAATCGCATCAATATCATTCTCCAGTACGGAATGATATAGGACGCCATCCTTTTTGAGACTCTTTTTATATTCGTCAATCTCAGCCCAAAGCTTGTCATTTTGTTTGCTTTTCTTTCCCTTATTTTTCTTTTCTTTCTCCATGCCATCAAGCACGGATTTGAGATCAGCCTTACCCGCCTTGTTCTTACCGTTTGAATATTCGCGCTCAAGCGTTCCGTCCTTTCCTGAGAGCGCACGCTGTATGCAATACGAAGAATAATTGACGTAATCTGTCTTCACCTGCAGATTAAACAGCATAGCGTTCGAATCGGCCCTGTCTTTGGACAGATAATATCCGGCATATCGTAAGTAATACGCCATTAGGACCAAATGTATTTACAAGATGAATGCCTCTCTCCGCGGCAATTTTCTCATTGACGTTCTCTTCCTCTTTACAGTTTTTGAGTATCAGTATCAGTTTGCCGATAAAGTTACTCACAAATTCCGGATTATTGGTATCGGCTCCGCAGGAGAAAACGGTCACCTTGGTAATGACATCCCTTATCCGGTGCGCAGCCTCAAGCTCCTTCATTTCAGCCACATAACTGTGAATTTACCCGCTTATCTTTGAACGGACCTTTTCATCAAGCTTAATTCCCCTGAATGTGCCCCCTGTAAGAATATCCGCAAAATCATTATGGAATGCCATAAAATCATTTCCGCTTAAGCCTAATGTATCTGAAGCAAATCTGATCTCCTGTGTCCTTAAAAACTCTATATCATCCTTTGCAAAGGCATCCATCTCAGCCTTTTTATGATTGCTGTATATCTCAGTAAGTATCTCTTCATTGGATCCCTCCGGATTAACTCCCGTGATATACTTCCCGCTGATGTATCCAATATCCTTTCCTGCAGTCTCCTTTCTGACCCCGCTCAGCTTAAGATTATACCGGCTATCAATTACCTGTGGTGTAAGCTTGCCGCCACGGACCTTCCTGTAGAGCTGTATATATTCCTTAAGAGATGCATCAAGTCCTTCATTCTTTAGCTTGACCGCTCCTTCAGCGCCCATGAAGGATTCAAGATACTCCGTTGAAAGCGCAGTATAATAAGGAGATGATATAAGTTTCATCCGCTCTTCATACGACTGCTTTATCTGCTTTAATATCGCAAACTTTGCTCTGGCAACGGTTTTATTCTCTCCGCCCGAAACCACTGCAGCTTCTTCATCATACAGATCAAGTAATGTCTCATAGGCTTCAATCTTTGTAAGCAGGTCATATCTTGCGCCGAAACCGGCCACAAACCGGGCATCATCAGTTATGATAAAGGTTTTCAGATCCAGGGACTCGAGAGGCTTTATAACGGTTTCTTTTACGACATGCCCCAATTCATTTATCATCCATATATTACCTGTCGCTTTATTCTTCCCATCGAAAACATCTTTTCTAAACAGAACCTCGCGAAGGACATTTCTGTACTCTGCCTTTGCGCCGTATTTGCCATACAATTCTGCCTGCATCAGATCATCAATATAATGTTCGTCCATACCCGGGGCAGCTTTTTTTGTTCTCATCCTCCTGTCGTCAATGAGTGCCCCCTGTTCAAGCAGCAGGTGGTCACGGATGAATATCTCGGACATACTGCCGCGGAGCTTTTTGGGATCAAAATTCATATTACCGGATTCATAAGCGCTATAGGCCGGAAACATCACACTTTCCTGCCTGAAGCCCAGAAAATCAAAAAAGGGCTCCAGTGTCCTGCCTTCTTCATCTACAGGAGTATATTCAGCCCTTACCTCCAGCTCCATATCCTCACACAGCTGAAAAAGCGCCTTCATAAGAGCGGTTCCGGCTCCCTTTCTTCTATCCTGAGGCGCAACATATACTGATATGATCTCAAATGCATTCCGGTTAACCACTCCCCCAAGCGCACCGACTGCCACTCCGTCATTTACTGCAGCGAATGCTGTTACAGGGAGATCATCCTTTATTGCAGATACTATTTCCGGCGCAAGCATTGATGCAGCACTGTCTGCACCTTTTTTTGTTATACGGCTTATATGATATTCACTCATTACAGCCTCCGATTTCTTGTAACTGTCAGCGTATTCCCCTTATCACCTTTTTCCCTTTTTTGTCCGGGAAAAGTTTTTTGCAAAGCTCCGTTACAGTGCGATTATGCCGGCGGATCAAAATCTCTTCCTCGGGAAAGCATTTCTCCTTCGCCGCATTAATGGAGAACCGCAGCATATTGAGAACATTGATGGCTGCGTCAAGCTGTTCGGAAAAGAGAAGCTCCACCCGGTAAAGCGCCGGCTTAATGAGATGCACCAGAAGAAGTCCGGCAACCTTATCGTCTGTCATGACACAGCAGGAAAGGTCACTGTCAAACCAGCTCATGGGCAAAAACGGAAGATCCTCCAAAAGCCCGTATCTCTCATGGAAAACGCTGTTCATGATGCCTGCCTTAAACTGAATGGAGGATATTTCTGAAAGGCTTTTCACATAGTTTTCCGGCTTTTTCTTTGCAATATCCAGCTTCCCGATCTCTTCTACCGTAACGTATACTTCGGTTCCTTCGATGGTCTCGATGAAAAATCCTGCATTTTCAAGGGCGGCGGTCTCCTCATCACTTAAGTTCTCTATCTCAAAATAAGAGGATCTCACATCCTCATCGCCTGTCATGATATCAAAAACCTCCAGTAAAACGCCCGCATTTTCCTCATTCTGCGCCGAAAACCAAAGGATCTCCGCCTTATTGTCCTCATGCTCCTGTTCCAGGTTGTGGACCTCCCAGATGACCGCTCCGCAAGGCTCCTTAGTATCGCTGTCAACCCCTGCAACCCCCCGGATGTATTCCCTGCCGATATCTGACAGGTACTGCCCGGGAACAATGCTGAGGAATTCTTCGATGTTATCTTCCGTAATATCCACGATATTCAGCATGATCCATCCCCTCCTTCCTTAAGAGGGTCCGGCATGAACGCAGCACTTCGGATCTCCATGACAAATTCCTTCATAGTCTGACCTTCCGTACGTTTCATGGCATGGGTGTCGACCGTGAAAGGCGTATCCATATCTTTTGCGGCATCATTCAACAGATCCTCCGTAATCTTAAGAGCGGATCTGCGGACTTCCGGAGACAGAAGAACAAAACGCCCCTCCCCGGCAGATTGTCCGAGCTTTATGATATAGCAGTCCGGAATCCTGATGTTGGAGAAGATCCCCGCCATCTCATCATCATGCCCCAGTGCTGAAGAGAGTATCGCGCTGGCGTCTAAAAATCCCTTCTTATCCCAATACTCCCTTATGCAATCCAGGAAACTGCTGTTATATAATCCGGTATCAAAATCAATGTACTTATCGCGGCGGCTCATGGCCGCATAGGTAAAGATAATGCCGAATCCAAGCATCGAAGCATCAAAATACCGTACAAGTGCTCCGATCACAAAAGGAATGATGAAAGCCTTAAGCCTTAGAAACCTGGGCTCACGCCTTTCCTTTTCATACTTCTTTACCAGCATCACAGCCGTAAGGATATAACATATTTCGACTATGACAGATAAGGCATGCAGCATATTTATCCCAAACTCTGCGTAATCGCCGATGTCAAACATCTGGATGTAAACAAAGATCCGGAGGGTACCCAGCATCCCCACGACGATGATCGGAAGTGCCGCGTGCCGGTATCTGCGCCTTATGTGATCTATGCTGTGATGGAGGCTGTAATCCACACAGATCAGCCACTGGAGAATGATCGCAAGATACAGAATCTCGTTGACCACCAAAAGAAAACAAAAAACCGGAGGTACCCAGGATGCATCGATATCCACCAGCGGCACCAGCGACATATCCAGCACATTCTGCAAAAACACTAACACACAAGCCCAAAAGACCAGTCTGTCGATTGGACGCCTTCGTTTGCGTAAAGATTCATTCTTAAGGACAATGATCACGACACCGACGGCTGCTGCAAGCTCCAAAAAAAAGGAACTCCAGAAGATAAATTCATCAATCATGTCATTCCCCGTCGGCTGATACATCAATGTCTGAAAAATATAATCAAAAAACTGACTCATTGTCTATGCTTTGCTGCAGGCAAGCGTGCCCCAACTCACCCTCCCTTTGCTATTATTCTTAAATTAACTTCTTCCCTGATCCCGGCTGCAAATTCAACCGCAGCCTGTCCTTTTTCCCGCTCCATTGAGCGAATATCCGGAACCAGAGATGTATCAATCTGCTGTATATCCTCAACCACCGTCATTTCAATCATTTTAACGGCCGAGGAGCGGAGCTTTCCCGTAAGTATCACAAAACTGTCTTTATCCATCCTGATTATGAAACAGTCCCGGATCCTGATATCCTGAAATATCTTTGAGAGCTTCTCTCCGTTTCCGGACGATGACACTACTATGGCATTGGAATCGGTAATTCCCTTTTTGTCCCAATAAGCACATATACAGTCCAGGTATCCGGCATTGTATAATCCCGTGTCCATATCGATGTACTTATCCCGGCGCTTCATTGCAAAATATGTGAGTATCACGCCCAAAGCGACTAAAGGGCCTGCGGACGTTTCCTCTTTCCCTCCAGATCGGCTAAGCAGACCCCATGGATGGTTCCGCCTCCCTCTTCGCGGAATTTGTTTAGAAAAGCCTCCGCAGCAGACCCCTTGCACAGCAGCTCATATTTCTTCGCATAGTTCGAAGCAAAATCCCGGTCCGTGCTGTAGGCAAACTGATCTATATCTATAGAATCCACTGCCGTCAGAATCCTGGAGTAGGCTTTGCGCCGCTCTTCCACATTATCAGATACCAGCTCCCTCACATTACTGATGACCTTCGCCTGGTTAAGCTCCATATTCTCATCATTGAGAAGAATGTTATCCCCGGTCTCTTCCATCGCCCATTCACGAAGAGCCTCTTTTTCCTCAGGCGTGTTATATATATCAGCCAGAATAGCTGCGTCATCCTCATTAATATAATTCACATACTGCTGCATTTCCTCTTCCCGCCTGGAAGAGAGAAGCTCATATTCCTCTTTCAGATGATCCTGCAGCCTGAGCTTATTTTTTGAATGATTTGCTCTCTTCCCCTGCGTGACCTTCCAGACCGTCTTATTGCCGAATGCCTGACGATACTTCCGGGCTATTTTCCCTTTCAGGCTGTTTTTGGGGATCAGCTGTCTCTTAGACAGATTCATATTCGCATCCGGCTGCTCCGCAAAAAAAAGCTCCACCCTGAAGGGACCTCTCGTTATCTTATGCACCAGCAAAAAACCGTTCACGCTTCCATCGGTCTCAATACAACAGGAAAGATCGGGATCAAAACGTGTCATCGGAAGAAAGGGCAGATCCTCTAAAAGCCCGTATCTGTCATGGATAACGCAGGTCATGATCCCCGCCTTAAACTGCCGGTGTGTGATCTCCGACAGGGAATGCACATACTTCTCCGGCTTTTTCCTCTTCGCCGCTGAGTGAGGACAGTTCGAAAAACACCCTTTTGACTTCATTTTCTTTTAAGGATTCCTTCAGGGACTCTAATAATTCTGCACCCTCCGGGGTGTTTTTTGCACGGAGCCACATGATCTCGGCTTCATTCGGCTCCTCTTTATCCTCCATATTCTTTAATTCCCAGAGGATTCCGGCCGTCATGCCTCCTGAAGCATCTTCCATTCCGGCAAGTCCCCGCCAGTATTCCCGTTTGATCTCGCTTACGAGCCGCTTTTTTTCGAACAATTCCGGTCATCTTGCAGTATTAAAGCTCCTGAACAGCTTCTCTACCGTTTCAGGCGAGGTCGATCCTATCTCATCCTTAAGTCCCATGACACTCATTACCGTGATGGCCATGAGCTTTGTCTCAGCCATGGGATTATAGGAGCTGGCACAGAACACTATTGACTGGGCCATGCTCATTGTCGTATTCTCCACAAGCTCGGAGGTGTGTTCATATCCTCTGGCGTCGGATACGATATCCACCAGGGTATTGCTTCCCACTGACCTCCCCTTCTCTACTGCATTGTCCAGCTCATCCGTAAGGGACTGGTCACCTGACTTTACAAAACCCTCTCTCACCTTACCGACCATGGCCTTTCCAGCATCCGTATGGAGAAGATACTTTGTAAGGCTGCTGCGGTCAGAGGCAACCCGGAGGGCAAAGAGTGCAAACTGAATACCATCCTTTACCGCATTTGCGATCATCTTTTCTCCCGCATTCAGCTTGACGCCGGCGATGTTAGCAGTCTCTATGGCGAAGTCCACAAGCTCTGTGGCGATATTGAAATCCTGGATGGCTGTAGCTATATCACCGCTTAAGCCGGCCATTCCACGGTGCTTGTCCACGATGTTCTTTACCTGTTCTGACTGCTCAAGAGACAGCCTTTCTTCCCCGGCTTTCTTAAGCTTTTCATTATCCTCTTCCCGCATCTTGCCGGAGCTTTTTACGCTGCTGTCAAGGAAATCCAGATTTTGTATGCCTGAAGCAATATTTTCAACATGCTTTACACATTTCTTTGCGTAGGCAACGCCGTTTACCGCTGCCTTTATCGTATCTGTTACAGGCTTCAGATATTCATTGAAATCCTTATCAATTGAAAACAGATTATCTGCGTTTTCCTCACCGATGGTGGATGAAAAGAGGTCCTTAAAGGTATTGAGGGCATATTCGTCAGCTGCCCTGATAAGCAGTTTCCGTTCGGCCTCATCCTTTTCAGCATCTGTGGCAGTATCCGGAAGCCCTGTCTTGATCTCTTTCCCGATGTATTTTTCGTTTATATACCCGTAAACAGCCTTCTGGGTAGTATATTTTATAAGCTTTGTCAGATTCGACACAAGAGGCAGGCTGTCTGCAGTCTTCCATATATCCCTTATATCTCCGCCAAGATCAGCGGCTTTTACGGCTTTATCACGGATATCGCCGTAGGATCTGTCCTCCCCTGTATTCTTAACCGCCTTCACTACAATATTATCCTTGTCGGCCTCAGCACCAGCCTTCTGTGAAGCAGTCAAAGGCTTTAAGGATTCAAAATGCTCAGCAAGCGGGCTTACAAAGCTGTCCCGCAGCAGTACTCTCACTTCTTCCAGCGCGTTAACGGCAGTGCGTCCCTGGGCAAAAATGATATCGATCCTTTGTTTAATATCCTGATATGCATTCGGATCCTTTACTGGATTAGGCTTTTTAAGCTCAAGGGGCGAGACATTAAAATCAGCCGGATTTCCATCACTGATCTTTTTCCCGAGGGCCTTTTCCTCCTTTGCCGTGCTCTTAACCCAGGCAAGTCCCTTTTTCACAAGACCTTCCTTTTTTAAGCCGAACACAACACCCGTGAGGCCGCCCAGTATATCCATGTCGGTCGCCAGTCCGCCCAGAACGTCCCCGCCCGCTGTATCATACGCCTTCTTTGCAAATGTCCTTCCAAGGTACCTTCCCCACTGATTTCCGGTGCGGTGGAAGTTCTTTCTTAGGAAGCTGTAGTTCATATTCAGCTGTCCGTTAGCCAAAAGATCACCAGCTCCCCTGTAGAGCTGTGCATTTCCTTCTGCATATTCAAGCTCCTCACTGGCCCTGTTAACAAAGTTCAGCGCCCTCTTAAAGAGCTTCCAGTCTATTGCGGTATCTCTTCCGAAAAACAGATTTTTCTCTACCGCCATCATGCTTTCCAGACTCTTGCTGCTGTTAAATTTTTCCCTGTCAGAGATCTGGGTTGAAAACAGCGTCTTCAGGGCATCATAGTGGACCCCGGGGTGGGCGGTAATGCCCATATTTCCCTCCAGGCTGGATTCAATATACCTGTCTATGAGCTTGTCTCTTCCGGCCTGATTCACATAGTCTCTGTCTTTTATTCCAAAGAAATTCTTTTTATAGTCCTTTTTTGAGATATCAAGAAGATCCCTGCGGGTAAGTACCGTAAAGAACAGGGCCTTCTCCCTGTCGGATAAGGTATGATATCCTGCCACAGCCCTCTTTACATCGATTTCATCGTCCTTATCTGCCTGCTGCTTTATGTACTTTTCGAACTTGTCCTGTGTAAAGTCCTCCTTCTTCTTAAAATCCCTCTCCAGCTTCATGTTCTCTTCCATGGCCTTTATATTACCTGACTGCAGGATATAGTCAGAAGCATGGGACAGGGCGTGGACAGCAGCCCTGCGTTCCTTTATCTCATCCATCATCTCGAAGGCTCTTTCCACTAGATCCCAGTCCGCAAAAGTTTTCCTCTTTAAGGCACCGCCTGCAAAATGATCCTGTGTCAGATCCTTGCTCCTGAAATCCACGTCATCCCTTAACTGGAAGCTTAAGGCATTTATAATGGCTTTCATACAGGAATCACTGTCGTCAAAGCCTTTAAGTACGGCTGTCCTGATCTCAGCATCCCCTGATAAGGCCTCGCAGAGACTGTTTCTCTTGTCCTGCTCCACAAAAAGCTCTGACCCGTCTTCCGGGTTTGCACGGCTTTTATCCAGTACTCCTCTCTCCTGCATTATGCGCACAAAGAGCTTTAAATCCTGGGAGGACATTTTCTGAAGCTTATCTTTAATGGCATTCATTCTCATATTATGAGCAACAGCCCTGTCCACAGCACCCAGAGCCCGGGTACCCTTCACGACCTGCTTCAGGGTTTTGATACTGACTTCCTTTTTGCTGAGTGTATCACGGCTTACATATTCAATAAGCTTATTCCTTACATCCTCCAGGCTTAAGCTTTCTTCCCGGAGAGAATCAATCTCATGGAGCTGCTCCCCCTTGCCGTATTTTACAAAGGCTGTATTGATGGAAGCATAACCATCGTTCAGCCTGTCCAGGTCCTTTTCCATAAAGGCTATTCTTTTTGCATTCATGGCCCGGGCAAATTGAAGTGCCTTATTAAAAGCGGTCTCCGAGAAGGTATAGTCCTCCATGTAGAACACATTGGTCTCGCCGTAATTCACCAGCTTGTTAAAGGCCTCCTTATAATCTATATCTATATCAAGAGGCTGTCCGCTTACATATTTATTCAGGGCTTCACGGACATCATTCAGTTTTTCCCTTCTTTTGCCTGAGGCATTGATAAGGTCGATGGTGCCCGGAGTTCCGTAGCCTATGGATCCCTTTTCCATCAGCATAAGCCCCAGGGCAAATAATTTCTTCTGTTCCTCATCCAGGCCTTCGTATTTATTTTCGCAGCCCTTAAAGATGACTGCTCCGGCCTTTATTACCTCAGCAATATTTTTTTCGGTCGTTCTGTCTTCATACCTCTTCTCTTCCAAACGTTTGTAGGCTTTATCCGAAACGGAATTCCGGTTAAAAACAAGATTCTCCCAGATATCCTTATCAGCGTAGGCATTTTTAAGCTTTGTCTCCCATATCTTCTCATCAAATTCCCTCTTTGACCTTAAGTTCTTGATAAGATCACCCATAAAGTAATCCCTTATGGCCAGGGTCTTCCTGTCCTTATAATGGTCAGAGTACTTAATGTCCTTGTCCTTCTCCTCCGTCTCAAGCTGTTTATATATAAGCTCCGAAAGCCTGGCGGAATAATCCAGGTATCTGTTATTGCGTTCTATGATGTCACCCACTTTTTCAAGGTGGGCAGACTTCTCCCCATCAGTAATGAGGAGGTCATTGTTAAAGGGTTTTCCGTCCACATCCAGGGTTGCCAGGCCTGTGACCAGCATCACCCTTAAGTTTTTGGACATCTCGTAGCGCTCCCGCTCCAGAGTCTCATCTTTTGAGCTGCCTTTCTCAAGCCGGATAAGCTTTTCATAATTACTCCTGAAAACCTTATAGTCCTTTCCTTCTCTTAAGGATTTCACATCGGGTCCGCCCTCTTTTTCAAAGAGTCCGCGTTTATCGGGACTGCCGTAGAGGCTTATGATATACATCTGTGCCTCTTCTTCAGACATGGGCTTATCATCCATAAACTCCCTGGTTAGCAGGCTGTAAAGCTTATTCATGGCAAAGGCATGAAGCTTAAGCTTATCGTTACTCCACATTATACCCGTCACCCTGTCTGTAAAGACTTCACTGGAGCCTTCCTCAACAAGGGCATCTATAAGCGTCCGGGGCAGTTCAAAGGCGCCGCAGTATTTATTTATCCTGCCCCTCATATCGTCGTAAAGGGATGTGCCGAGCTTTATCCTTCTTCTGCCTTTTTCAGCCACACGTACAAGTGTTTTCCCGATACGGATCTCCTCGGCAGCAGCGATATCCACTCCCAGATAGGTTCTCCTGTCCTTAATTCCCGTAGATTTTTTCTTTTTTATCTCCGCCTTCTTTTTAGCAAGCTCTTCGTCGGTTTCAGGCATCTCATCCGTAAATTTCTTTACGATACTATTCTTTATCTCATCGCTGAATTCCTTTTCCTTTACGGAATTTATGGTACGGGTAAGCTCATTTTTCGCAAAATCCTCAAGTGCTTTACTGTCCATGAGCGTATAAAAATCCCCGGTATCATTTGTCATATCATAGATTTTTGAAAGGACGGCAAATTTAAGATTCAGTGCCTCTGTACCCTTTTTCTCAAGCTTTTTAAGCTCCTTATCCAGCACCTTTTCGGCATCCTTTATATTGCCGGCGATGGTGCCCGAACCGTCAGGCCTTATATTAAATACCTTCTCGTTAAAGCTTTCCAGCTGGTTCTTAAAAAACTGGGCATCCCCTTTAAGCTTCCCGTCATAGATGTTCCGGATATAGGAAAAGGCATACTGCCTCCGCACCGCTTTGGGGATTATGAAGCTGTCCCGTCCCTTTTCCCCGGGAGCTCTTTCCTTTCCGGCAAGCTTTACTCCGTCCATAAAGGCACCAAGCTTAATATCTAT
>CAMJPM010000079.1 GCA_946407725.1 uncultured Lachnospiraceae bacterium | reverse complement strand
CGGAAATTACTTGCCTTAACCTCGTTTTTATCGAAAAGGCAAGTATTCCCTGGTCCTGCGTCTCCGGAAATTACTTGCCTTAACCTCGTTTTTATCGAAAAGGCAAGTATTCCCTGGTCCTGCGTCTCTGGAAATTACTTGCCTAAACCCCGTTTTTACTGAAAAGGCAAGTATTCCCTGACCCTGCGTCTCTGGAAATTACTTGCCTTACCTCCGTTTTTACCGAAAAGGCAAGTATTCCCTGGTTCTGTTCCTTCGGAAATTACTTGCCTTAACCCCGTTTTTACCGAAAAGGCAAGTATTTTAACCCCATAACTCGCTGTCCACGGTGACGATTCACGGCGACGGTTCACTCCGACAAATCCCCGACATTCAAGACTAAATAGCAACCGGAAAACCATCGTTTACTAAATATCCTCTTGAATAATTGTTTTTTTGTGCTATCATGTCATCATCAAAGCATAAATTTCTTCACGCTTTTGCGTGTCTATGTCATTTCTTTTGAAATCTATGCTTACTTAATTCCCCATTTTCTATAAGCAGGATTTCAGAAGAGAGACAGAGGTCTCCTCGTGAATCCTGCAAGGATCATTTTTGTTAGGAGAAGAAATGTATGGCAAAGAATTTTTTTAACCGGATCTGGTACAAGGTAAACCCAAAGCACAAGGATAGACTGTTCTGCAGGATCTTTGGAAGAGAGAAATACAAAAAGTACGCACTTTCCCTGTACAATGCGGTAAACGGCACAAATTATCATGATCTTTCAAAACTTGAGATCATCACACTGGAAGATGCAATTTACATTAAGATGAAGAATGATGTCGCATACTTAATGTGCGGCACCATATCCCTTTTTGAACACCAATCCAGCATAAACCCTAATATGCCTGTACGTGGGTTTATGTACATGGGAGAACTGTACAGTAAATTATTAAAACAAGGCAGAGATCGGATCTATAATAACATTCTTGTAAAGATTCCGACGCCACAATACATAGTATTCTATAACGGGACAAAGGATTGTCCAGAAAAAAAGAAATTACGTCTATCGGATGCTTTCATTAATCCCAGAAATGATGGAGAGTTTGAGTTTACTGCAACCGTTATAAACATCAATCCCGGAAACAACAGCGAGCTTTTGGATTCATGTTCTCCGCTCAAGGGATACAGCATTCTTGTAAAAAGGATTCGGGAAAATGTTACGAAAATGCCCCTTAAAGTTGCCGTGGACAAGGCGGTAACAGACTGTATCAGAGATGATATTCTGTCGGATATTTTAAGAGAGGAGAGATCATCAGTCATGTTAGAAATGCTTTCAACTTTTGATGAAAAACTATACGAAGAGGGCTTAAGAGAAGAAGGAAGAGCTGAAGAACGCCAGAAAACTGAGTCCGAGAAAAAACGTGCTGATGCAGCAGAAGCTGAACTTGCGAAATATAAAGATAAGTATGGGGAGATCATTTAATCCCCCCTGTCTGTCCCTGTCTATGGGTTCGCCCTTTATTTACAATTCTCCATCACCTCATAGATAACCCTGACAGCCTGTTCGTACTTCTCTTCCGGGACGCCTATTAAAAGGCTCAGCCGGCCGGCGCCCTGGTTGATGGTGCTTATCTCAATGCCGTTTTCGGAAAGGGCCTTCAGAACCTTAACATTGGCGTCAAAGGAGGCCGTTATCCGCTCTCCCACCACGGCGATCATGGAGAGATTATCAGTAAGAACAATGGCATCCGGGTTCAGACTCTCCTGAATCTCCTGAATGAGCTCCTCCCGGCATGGAGATAAAAGCTCAGTCTGAATTACAAGGGTCACCACGTCTATGCCTGTAAGACACTGCTCGAAGGGCAGCTTTCTGTTGGCGAGGATATCCTGGATATGGGCACTGAAGCCGAAGCCGTCACTTACCATGACCTTTTCAACCTGCAAAACCGACATGCCCTTTTTACCCGCCACGCCGATAATTGGGTATTCATCCTCTCCTTCGGGGAGATCCTTAACAATAACTGTTCCCTTGTCCTCCGGATGGTTGGTGTTTCTTATGTTTATGGAGATCCCGCTCTCCGCTGCCGGAAGCACGGAATCCGTATGCAGAACCGACGCCCCCATGTATGACAGAGTACGAAGCTCCCGGAAGCTTAGATATTCCACGCTTCTCGGGTTTTCAACGATCCTCGGATCAGCGGCCAGAAGCCCGGAAACATCAGTCCAGTTCTCATAGAGGTCGGCATTAACGGCACAGGCCGCAAGGCTCCCGGTGACATCCGAGCCGCCCCTGGGAAGTGTATGGATCCGCCCGCTGCCGTCAGCCCCGTAAAAGCCGGCGATCACCGCGTTTTTCAGGGGCCGCAGGGCCGCTCTCATGGCTCTCTTCGTCATGGCGTCATCCGAAACCCCGTTTTCGTCAAAGCAGACGCACCACTCCGGATCCACAAAGGTGAAGCCCAGATACTCCGCAAGAATCCTGGAATTGAAATACTCGCCTCTGCTGGCGATATAATCCCGGTTGGGATTGCTGATTATCTTTTCCCGGAGAATGTCAAATTCCTGGCTTAAGGGAAAATCGATATTGAGCTCGATTATTATATCCCTGAATCTGGATTTGATATCCTTTAATTCCTTATCAAAGTCCTCTCCTGCCCTGGCTTTTTCGTAGCAGCCTATCAGCATATCGGTGACCTTTACATCATCCGGAAAGCGCTTGCCCGGGGCAGAGGCAACTATTATCCTTCTCCCCGGATCAGCGTCGATTATTTCCTTAACCTTTTTGAAATGGGTCCCGTCTGCAAGAGAGGTTCCGCCAAACTTTGCAACTATAGTCTTCATAATTAAAATGTATTACGGCATACGCCGCCATTCCTCATCTATAACCGCTGCTAAAATCCCCCGGCTCCGCTCGGCAGCCTGCCCGAAAACCATTCACCCAATCTGCACGTCCCCACTTTGCGGGTGAAACTGACATGAATTTGGGTCACGTAGCTCGCTACGCTCCCCAAATCCAGTCAGTTCCCCCACAAATTGGTGACGCACATCTTGGGTAAAGCGTTATCGGACAGTCTGCCGGGATGACCTGCATACCAAAAAATTTTATCGATGGTTGTTTATAACTCCGAAATCTGCTCCTGGTCCACCAGATTAAAGCCCCCTATCTTAAGGGTGGACTCCGCTCTGTCTATATGGGCCACCTTCATAATAATGAAAGCTTTATCCGCCGCCTTACCACCGAGGAAGGCATACATATATTCCAGATTGACCTGGGCTGCGGAAAGAGTCTTTAACACCTTATTTAACCCGCCCGGAGTGTCCGGTATCTCAACAGCCAGCACATCGCTCATCTTGTTTACAAATCCAGCGTCCTTTAATACCGTGGCAGTTTCGTAAACATCATCCACTATAAGCCTTGCAATGCCGAAATCCTCTGCTTCGGCAACGGAAAGAGCCCTCATGTCAATATTGTTCTTTGCCAGCACCTCTGTCATTTCCTCCAGAGTGCCGGGTTTATTCTCCATAAAAACCGAAATCTGTTTAATACTCATGCGGATCCCGCTCCTTTCATTAAACTCTCAATACGGCAGCTATTCAAACCCCTTTAGTATTATAAAAATTCCCCACGCATCCGAAAGTCCTTATCAGATCTTTCTGTTGTCAATAACACGTACGGCCTTGCCCTCTGACCTCTGTATGGACTTGGGCGCCACAAGGGTGACCTTGGCCTTGATGCCAAGCATGGACTGCATTCCGGCAACAAGCCTGGCCTGTCTTGCCTCGATCTCACCCATATTATCCGTAAACATCTCGGGAGTCATTTCCACGCGCACGTCAAGGGTATCCGTGTTATTAACTCTTCCCACTATTATCTGGTAATTAGCCGCATAGCCGTTGTTTAAGAGAACCGTCTCTATCTGTGAAGGGAATACGTTTACTCCGCGTATGATCAGCATATCATCGGTACGTCCCTTAGGCTTGGCCATCCTTATAAGCGTACGGCCGCAGGAGCACTTCTTCCTGGTTAAGGAGCAGATATCCCTGGTCCTGTAACGGAGAAGCGGGAACGCTTCCTTGTCAAGAGCCGTAAACACCAGCTCCCCCTCTGTATCATCAGGCAGCACCTCCAGTGTATCCGGGTCTATTATCTCGGGGATAAAATGATCCTCGTTCACATGCATGCCCTGCTGTTCTGAGCATTCAAAGGCCACACCGGGTCCGGAAAGCTCTGTGAGTCCGTAAATATCAAAGGCTTTTATTCCCATGGTCTTTTCGATATCACGGCGCATCTCCTCGCTCCAGGCCTCTGCCCCGAAGATACCGGCCTTTAAGGGGATATCATCCGGAGAAAGACCCATTTCCTTCATTCTCTCCCCAAGGAAAGCGGCATAGCTTGGAGTACAGCAGATGATGGAAGCACCCAGGTCTCTTATGAACATTATCTGTCTGTCCGTATTTCCCGAAGAAGCGGGAACCGTGAGGCACCCCACCTTATGGCTTCCGTCATTTAATCCGGCTCCTCCGGTAAAAAGCCCGTAACCGTAAGCCACCTGCACCACGCTCTCCTTTGTGGCGCCTGCCGCCACAAGAGCCCTGGCGGTACAGTCAGACCAGAGATCCAGATCCTCTTTGGTGTAAAATGCCACCACCCTTTTTCCCGTGGTACCGGAAGTGGAATGGATCCGTTCGCATTTTTCAAGGGGCGCTCCCAAAAGCCCGTAGGGATAGCACTCCCTGAGATCCGCCTTGGATAAAAAAGGCAGCTTGTGAAGATCATCACGGGATTTGATGTCATCGGGGGTGAGCCCTGCCTTTTCCATCTTTTTCCTGTAATAAGGCACATTGTCCCAGACGTGCTTCACCTGTTTTTTAAGCTTGTCATCCTGGAGCTTCCTTAACTCCTCTAATGACATACACTCGATCTCTTTCTGGAAATACCTTTCCATCTCTTAAAATCCTCCTGTTTATAAAGTATTCCCCGGTTGATTTATCCTCCCTCGATATCCATATTACATTCAACGGCCTTCCGCCCCGCTGAACAGTAACATACCCATGCCTGTATTTCTCTGATCTATAGGTTTCCGAACGCAAAAGCGGAAAATGCGTTCGGAAATCCCGCGTTCCGCGGGACACGTGTCTGAAAAGCAAGACACGTGCCAGGTACGATCATTGAATTTCCAATGAAATTCAATGATCTATACGTTTCAGGATCTCCCGGCATCGCGCTCTTCAACAGGCCGTTTTATGCATCCCTGCCGTATTCAAATGCCTTTTTATTGATCTCAAGAAGCTTTGAGGGCACGTTGTTTTCCAACGCCTTCATCCAGGACTCATCGGGAATATCAAAATAATGGGAAAGCCTGCCCAGTAATACAACGTTCACGGCTTTTATGTTCCCTGCCTTCTCCGCAAGGCTTAAGCAGTCAAGGGCGTCGATCTTTATACCCTTCTCCTTTATTTTATCCTCAAGATTCTCCGGATAAGCCTGAGCACCCAGCACCACGCTCATGGGATCGATCTTCTGGGTATTGGTGACGATCCGGCCCTCTTTTTTAAGGAACTTAAGCGCTCTTGCGGCCTCCATAAGCTCAAAGGACACGATCACGTCCGCTTCACCCTCGTCTATAATTGGTGAATAAACCTTTTTCCCGTATCTTACGTAAGTTACAACGCTTCCTCCCCTCTGGGACATGCCGTGAACCTCTGACACCTTTACATCATAGCCTTCATTTATAAGGAGATAACCCAGTATTTTGCTGGCGAGAAGGGAGCCCTGTCCCCCTACGCCCACTATCATTATATTTTTGGTCTCGTTTTCCATTTTGCCTCCAAATCCTCAAAGCGCGCCAAAGGCACACATCTCTTTACAAATCCTCAAAGCGCGCCAAAGGCACACATTTCTTCACAAACTCCGCAGCCCACACAGAGAGTATTGTCAATACGGGCTTTTCCCTCCTTAACGGAAATGGCGGGGCAGCCAAGCTTCATACAGGACTTACAGCCCACACATTTATTTTCATCCACCTTAAGAGGCGGCTTCTTTTCCACGTTCTTAAGGAGTACGCAGGGTCTTCTGTAAATAATGACTGACGGTGCCTTTGCTTCAAGCTCCTCCTTAATAACCCTGTCACATTCCCCAATATCGTAGGGATCCACCACGGTCACCCTCTCAAAGCCCATGGCTCTGCAAAGAGCTTCAAGATCTATCTTTCCGGCGGGATCCCCCTTGATATTCTTCCCTGTAAGGGGGTTCTGCTGGTGTCCAGTCATTCCGGTTATGGAATTATCCAGGACTATGGAAACGGAAGCGCTCTGGTTATAAGCGATATTCGCAAGGCCTGTCATTCCCGAATGCATGAAGGTGGAATCTCCGATGACAGCCACAGCCCTTTCTCCGCCCTCCATCTTATTAAAGCCGTGGAGTGAGGAAAGTGAGGCACCCATGCAAAGGGTGGTATCCACAGCGTTAAGCGGGGGCGCCGATCCTAAGGTGTAGCAGCCGATATCCCCGAGAACAGTGCATTTGTTCTTGGTAAGTGCATAGAACAGTCCTCTGTGGGGGCAGCCGGGACACATTGCCGGGGGACGGGGAGGCATATTCTCATCCAGTGAGATGCCCTTATGCTCCTCATAGCCCAGAGCCTTCGCCACAATATTCCGTGAAAACTCTCCGGTAATAGGAAGGAGATCCTTGCCGGAAACCTTAAGTCCCAGCACTTTACAGTGTTCTTCTATAATGGGATCCAGCTCCTCCACTACAATGAGCTTTTCAACCTTTGACGCAAATTCCTTTATGAGATCATCCGGCAGGGGATTTACAAGACCAATCTTCAGAACGGAGGCATTGTCGCCGCATACCTCCTTCACGTACTGATAGCTGGTGGAATCCGTGATGATCCCAAGGGATGTATCGTTTATCTCCATTCGGTTCACGCTGTTTTTACACCCGTATTCCATCAGCTTTGCGGTCCTCTCTTCTACCAGAGGATGCTTTACTATGGCGTTTGCCGGTGTCATAACATATTTTTTTATATCCTTGGAATAGGGCTTTTTTTCCGGAAGCTTTCTCTCCCCTGTCTCAACTACGGACTGGGAATGTGCAACCCTTGTACACATTTTAAGGAGTACCGGAGTATCGAATTCCTCCGAGATCTCGAAAGCCAGCTTTGCGAATTCGTAGGCTTCCTCAGAATCCGAGGGCTCCAGCATTGGAACCTTGGACGCGATGGCGTGATGCCTGGAATCCTGCTCATTCTGAGAGGAATGCATTCCCGCGTCATCCGCAACAACTATTACCATACCGGCGTTTATTCCCGTATAGGACATGGTGTAGAGCGGGTCTGCCGCCACATTAAGTCCCACATGCTTCATAGCGCAGAATGAGCGCCGTCCCGCAAGGGAAGCTCCGAAAGCCGCCTCCATTGCCACCTTTTCATTGGGCGCCCACTCTGAATAGATATCGTCATATCTGGATAATTCCTCCGTAACCTCTGTACTGGGGGTTCCGGGGTAGCTCGAAGCAAAACACACTCCCGCTTCGTAGAGCCCTCTGGCAACTGCCGCGTTGCCAAGCATTAACTGTTTCATTATCTGCCGCCTTTCATTTCTCCTGTAATTCAATCTGATGCCGCATAAACTGATATATTTTACCACAATAAAGCGAAGCTGTAAAACGCCCCTGAACGTAATGCCGGCAATGGCTGGCACGGTTTCCGTGGAGATGAAGGGAGCCTGGGTGCTGTATGAAAATGCCGGGCAGGCTGAAACAGCGAATGTGATGCTTCAAAATGAAGGGGAAGACGTTGAGATACTCTCTTCGGGAGATGATGATACGCCAATTGAAAATAATATTGACAATATTCTTTATGGTACCGCAGGTATGGCCGAACCAAAAGCACCTGTTAATGTCCGTAACTCCGAATGGAGCGGCAGCTATGTATATTTCGGAAACTGGCAGGGCAAGCAACCCATAAAATTCAGGGTGCTGGATCCCCATTCCAATGAATTCAGAGGGTATGATTATGCCAATGATAAATGGGCGGGAAAGGACACTCTTTTCCTTGACTGTGACAGTATACTGATGAATACTTATTTCAACCCGTATGTAACATGGAAGAACGACTGGTACGACAGTTATTTAAGGGGATACATCAACCAGACTAAGTAGTGTCGATCTCCTGCAATGACATGCAGGGAAGCGCCTCCAGCAGCGTTGTTGACACATCAAAATTGAAATAAAAATAAAGAAACACATCTGTTCAGAGCCCCTTCGGGGGCTCTGTTTTTTTTACCTTTTTGACCTTATCCCGATTAAGTATTATACTCATTACCGGGTTTGTGAAAAATCCTACGTGATTCAAAGTATAAAATGATTCAAGGGTCAAAAGGTCATGACCTTGAAACGAATTGTGTATCAAATAATCCGGCTTTTGGCCCTTGAATCATAAATATTGAAAGGAAACCATAAACATCATGGAAAAGGAAAGTTTTAGTTCAAGACTGGGGTTCCTGCTTGTCAGTGCAGGCTGCGCCATCGGTATAGGAAATGTCTGGAAGTTCCCGTATATAACAGGGATATATGGCGGAGGTATATTTGTGCTGATATATGTACTGTTCCTTGTAATAATGGGGCTTCCCATACTTACCATGGAGCTGGCAGTAGGCCGCGCTTCAAAACAGAGTACAGTCCCCGCCTATAAGACTCTGGAGCCAAAGGGTTCCAAATGGCATATTCACGGTTATTTTGCCATAGCCGGCTGCTATATGCTTATGATGTACTACACAACAGTATCGGGATGGATGCTCTCCTATTTTGTAAAATTCCTAACCGGCACATTTTCCGATCCCTCCGTGGATCCCGACACGGTTTTTTCAGAGATGCTCTCCTCCCCCGGACAGATGGGGCTTTTTATGGCTGTAACAGTAATCCTGGGCTTTATCATCTGTTCCTCCGAAGTCACTAACGGCCTTGAGAGATCAACAAAGATCATCATGTCAGGACTTCTTTTGCTGATAATCGTTCTCGTAGTCAACTCATTTACGCTTAAGGGCGCAGCAGAGGGTCTCCGCTTCTATCTCCTTCCCGACCTGAACAGGGTAAAGGAAAGCGGTCTCGGAGAAGTGGTGAGCGCAGCCATGAATCAGGCTTTCTTCACCTTAAGTCTTGGAATATCCTGTATGGAAATATTCGGAAGCTATATGTCGGATGACAATACCCTTATCAAGGAGGCCGGCACCATATGTATTCTTGACAGCTTTGTGGCATTCTGCAGCGGTCTCATTATCTTCCCCGCCTGTTTCTCCTTCGGTGTGGAGCCCGCAGCCGGTCCAGCCCTAATTTTCATGACCCTTCCCAGGGTATTCATGAACATGCCCGGTGGAAGGATCTGGGGAACCATGTTTTTCCTCTTTATGACCTTCGCCAGCTTTTCGACCGTAATGGCAGTATTTGAGAACATCATCAAGTCCTCCATTGACAATCTGGGCTGGGATCGTAAAAAATCCTCCGTTATAAACTGTATTGTCATCCTTATAGCCAGCATTCCCTGTGTTCTCGGTTACAATGTCTTAAGTAACCTGCACCTTATCGGGGGCAGGGATATCCTGGACAGCGAAGACTTCATCGTTTCAAATCTCCTGCTGCCCATCGGTTCCCTGGTCTACCTTTTATTCTGTACCACAAAATGGGGCTGGGGCTTTGAAAACTACATCGAAAACATAAATTTAGGAAAGGGAACGAAGCTCTCACCCCTTCTCAAACCCTATTTCAAATATGTGCTCCCCTTGCTGATCCTTATCGTCATCATCCAGGGGCTGCTGCCGTGATCCGGCAAACGAGCGCAGTACGGACGTTTCAGGGGAACTCTTAAGTATGAATATCATTGAGATCAAAGACATAAACGCCCCGGCTCTCACTCTTTTTTCCGGCATGTCGGAGGTGCAGTTATACCGGTATAACGAGCCGGAGCCCGGGATCTTTATGGCGGAAAGCGCCAATGTGATCCTGTGCGCCTTGGAAGCGGGATATGACCCCCTTTCCTTTCTGGTGGAAAAAGAGCGTCTGGAAACGGAAGGCGAAGCGGTATTCAGGGCAATGGCCGAAATACGTAAGGATCTGAAAACAGATTATCTCCCCGTATATACTGCAGAACGGGAGATATTAAAAAACCTGACCGGCTACGAGCTGGTACGGGGGCTCTGGGGAGCCATGAAAAGAAAGGCTCTTCCGGACTTATGGAGTTTCTGTAAGGATAAGGACCGGATAGCGGTTCTCTATGATGTGGTAAATCCCACGAATGTGGGAGCGATGATACGTTCCGCGGCAGCCCTGGGAATGGACGGTGCACTGCTCTCCCACGCCTCTGTGGATCCGCTGACCCGCCGCTCCGCCAGAGTGAGCATGGGAACTGTTTTTAAGCTCCCCTGGAACAGACTTTCCGCCCGGCAGTCGGAGGTAAATAACCTTATCCCCCTCCTTAAGGAGCTAAACTACACCACGGTGTCCATGGCTCTTACAAAGGATACCCTGACCCCGGATGACAGCCTTCTTAAGGAGCACAAACGCCTGGCAGTGATCCTTGGAACGGAAGGGACCGGACTTCCCGAAGAGATCATAAAAGAAAGTGATCACCGGGTAATGATCCCGATGCACCACGGAGTGGATTCCTTAAATGTGGCAGCGGCAGGGGCCGTGATATTCTGGGAGCTTTCAAAGAAATAATTCCATTACAGAAGGTGCCCCTAAAGGCCGGATGAGAGGCGGCAGGGTTTTCTGTTAAGGATAAAGGCTGATCCCTACTTCATGGACTTCGCTCTCCTCCATATCCTCAGGCCGTTCCACCCTGGATACTCTGATGGTCTCGGAATATTCCGCGTCTTTTCTCTTTATCCTGTACTCCATGGATATCTGTCTTTTATCTTTAAGGCTGTTTCTGATATTCACAGGATTCATAAAATCCATGAACCTATCCCTGTATTCCTCTGTCACCACATTCCGGGCGTATTTTGAAAAACGGTCAGAGTAGGGGAAACGGATACCCTCCGGTGACTGATCCTGATCCGTGGGATCTCCCCTGTAGCAGACAGCGTCATTGTGATCCAGATCCACATAATAGACACCGCGGCAGCCTGCCGAAAGGGCTGTTATCATTCTGTCCTGCTGGTCACGCCTTAACTGCTGTTCCATAAGCTCATCCTGCAGCGCAATCCTTCCCTCTTCCTCCTTTTTTCTGGATCTCCTTGAGTCCGCCAGTTCGGACACAACCTCATCCAGCTGCTTTCTTGCCATTTCCCTGATATGGGCTTCCTGTCTTGCTCTGCTTCTGTCATGGAAAAAGAAAATGATTATCAGGATAATTATAAAAAGTATCAGGCCGATAAATAAAATGAGATTATTCTTTATCACATCCAGAGGGGAATTGGAATACAGCTCATCCGCATAGTGGAAAGCAAGGTTCTGGGCATATTCCTGTCCAAGCACTCCTATCCCCCGGTTTATAAGCCTCAGCAGTCCTATATTTCCCTTATGCACACCAAAACACCTGTCGTCATTGTAGGGAGTCTGAAGATGGGAAAGCCCGCTGTATCTGCTGTTCCTTAAGATGTTCCCGACTCTCAGCCCGTTTAATGTGGTATATCCCACTTCCCCGCTGTTAACGGCTTTCAGACAGTCTTCAATAGACGGATAAAAGAGTATTTCGGTATCCGGATAGTAGGTTTTTACAAAATAGTACTGCATGCGGTTATTCTCATTTACCGCCGCATTTTTTATGGTCTCGGTGGAGTATTCCCCCTTGTAAACCAGCTCTGATGCCGCCGAAACCACGGATCCCGACTGCAGAACGCCGGACTCTTCGGTAATATAAAGACCCCCTCCCACCGGAAAAGCCGTATCTATGATACCTGTGGCAAGATCGGAGATCATTTCATCATAATTGGTGTAGTCCACAAAATAAACGGAAATACCCTCCAGATCCAGCCCCTCCATCATACGGGGAATGATATCCTTTATTATCCCCCTGGGCTTTCCGCCCGCATCCGTATCTGAATAGGGCAGATAGTTATTGAGATATCCCACCCGCATCTCTCCATGCTCCATGATCCAGCGTTTTTCATTTTCCGAAAAGGCCCGGGACTGGATGCTTACATGGTAATACTTGCTGCGAAGGGAATTGATGAAATTGGGCTCATCTGTTAAAAGATCTTCCTGCGCCCTGTTCAGCTCCTCCGTAAGATCGGGCCGGAGCTTGCTCAACGCTAAATAGTACTCGGCTCTGTCAAAGGACGTAATAAGCTCCGAATGGGGCCTGCCGTAGGCTCCGTCTCCCTCTGCCGTAAGCACATCTATCTGATGGTTGTCAAAAGCCTTAAAAAGCGGGACGTAGTCAGGGTAGACTATCACCTCCGCCTCAACGCCGTTTTCCTCCAGATACTTATTAAGGGATTTTGTTATCGCGCTGTCAAGAACTCCTATGGTCTTTCCGTTCAGTGTTTCGGGATCCCCGGTAATATTCATATCCGAATCATGCTTTACCAGATTATAGGTCTCCAGGCCCATGGCCCTGTCGGGATAGGAAATTATCTCTTCCCGTTCGGGAGTACGCAGCACACCGGCTATGATGTCTATCTTTCCGTCAATAATCTGCTGATAAAGCTCCGCATATTCGCCGTAGACATATTCATACTGCCACCCGGTATATTCAGCGATCTTATGATAGTATTCATAGGCGTAGCCGGACTTTATCAGACCTTCTCCCGCTCCCTCCTGGAATACCTCATCCTCATAATAGCCTATCCGGACTGTTTTCCCCTCTTCTTCACCCCCAAAGGCAGCAGTGCAGAGGATCAGGGAAAAAAGCACGACAAAAAGAGGTATACATCTAAGCCTTTTTAAAAGATTGCCCGGTGTTCTCTTTGTCATCGCTCCCATTCCTCCTCTGCTGAAATTATGCGGCCTTCTTCTCTTCCTCCTCAGCGGCAGGCTCTTCGTACTGCGTATCCCCTTTTGAGATATCAGCGGGATAGATCTCGGCAAAATCGTTCTTCATGGAGATCGGTACAAAGCCCTGCTCCTTATACTGCTCTGATTTTTCCTCCCAGTTCTGAGTGCCCCACTCCCTGACATCATCATCAGCAACTATCATATAGGCTGCCGAGGGATAAGGGTTTCTGGAATCCAGCGCATAATTCATCATACTTGTGTCACTGCCGCTGTTTCCGAAGGCCAGTACCGGATATGCACCGATCTCCCTCTCGATCCAAATGGTCTTATTGGCGTTCAGGTTCTTCTGGATAAAGCCTCCGGTAAATACCAGCTCGTCTCCGTCGGCATACTTGTAATCCATATTTGATGATACATCCTCATTGCCCTTAACCTTCACCTCAAACTCTGTTCCGATGACATGGGAAGGGGATACATATTCGCTGATAGGTGAATTTGCCACTATAGCCCTTGTGGTGGTGCGCTCCGTCCCGCTTACCACATAGATGGTGAAATCATTTTCATAGAGGTATTTTACCAGCTCCACCATAGGGAGATAGAAGCCGTCTATATAGCGCATATTGTTAAAGCTGCCGGTTTCCTTTTTCCCGAATTCCACGGCATAGTCATAGAGCTCCTGCACTGTCATCCCTGCGTATGCCTTTGCAAAGTTCCTGGCCAGCTCCTCCCCTGCAGTATATCCGGGCTTTATATCCCGGGCGACGGCCTTCAGCTCCTCCGACACCTTTTCCGGATGGTCCTCAAGGCAGTAGCTTATGAACATGCATGTATCATAATATGTAAAATATGTTTCACAGGTAAGGGTTCCGTCCATGTCAAATACCGCGATACGGTCCTTCACCGGGATAAAGCCCTCTCCGTTCTCATCTGTAGCCGCAGTGACAAAATCCATAAGGGATTTCATGGCTTCAGAGGAAGGATTCCACTCCGGAATGCCCTCACCTTTAAGTTCCTTCTTTTTATCCTCAAAGGATACGATCTTTCCGTCATCCTCTGTGGTCTCTTCTGCAACAGCTGCTTCTTCAGCGGGAAGCTGCTCCTCTGTTTTTTCTTCTGCCTTCTCTTCTGCCGGGGATGCTGCTTTCTCCTCTGCCGGGGCTGCTGCCGGAGCCGCCGCCTGCTCTTCTGCAGGAACCTCTGCTTTCTCTTCTGCCGGTGCTGCTGCCTGTTCGTCTGTCTGGGCTGCCGCCTGCTCTTTGGGCGCTTCTGCTGCAGCTTCCTTTTTTCCGCAGGAAACTGTCATCAGCGCCAGGGCTGAGATAAGTATTACTGCCAATGCTTTCTTTTTCATAATACAACTTCTCCTTTATTAATACTTAGGTAAAACCTACCGAAGCTTCCCGGAATATGAAATCTCCGGGCAACTAATCGTTACCGCCCCCTTGCCGGGGATTCTGAATGGTTACAGTTCCAAGTAAAAACAGTATAACATAAAATTACCATTTTTCCACACATCATTAATCCCCAAACCACCCGCATATCATTTTATCAAGCTTTTCATCATTATAAAAAGGGGAATAATCTCCAGTTGAAAAACGGGGATCCTGATTCGAAGGTACTTCGGGCTCTATCCTCTCAATGGGCAGATCTATCCTGTACCCATTTTCCAGGGGTTCACCCTTTTCATCCCTGGTAGTCCACATATAACTGGACATCTGGAACATCACACCGCTTGAAAGGGTTGAAAGCTGGATCATGCAGGAGCCTCCCCCGGTGGGCTCGCCGATGAGGACGGCCCCCTCTTTCTGCATCAGAAAGGGAAACAGGTTTCCGCAGGAAAAGGACTGCCGGCTGGTCAGAACTGCGTAGTTGTAATCATATTTCACTTTATCATCCTCACTGTCAATTACACCGTCCAGATTTTTATCCGTTTTAACCACTACGTGCTGATGCTGTCCGGTCAAGGTATTAAAACCGCCGCATTCATTTTCTCCCGTCAAAAGATCCAGAACTGCGGACATGAGATCATTGCTGCCTCCGAAATTTAAGGTGAGATCAAACAATATATTCTTTATTTCCGGATTTTCCGATGCCTTTTTAAGCCCGGCAAGTGTAACCCCAAGGGCGTCCTCCGGAAGCTCCCCCGAGCCTTTATAATAATCTTCCCATTCATCGTCTTCCGGCGTGAAATCATCTATCCTGATGATGGCGGTGCTGCCGCATTCCCGGTAGTTTTCATCCCCCCAGGCGTTTTCCTGTGCCTCCATGATGTCAAACATCAGATCGGTACCGGCAGTAACAATCGTTACAAAATCCTCATCATCTCCGGCACATACCTTTTCTCCTACCTCAGGATACGGGGAAGCAAAACCTAGATCGGAAGAGCACACGTCTGAACTCCAGTCAGACGTGTGCTCTTCCGA
>CAMJPM010000078.1 GCA_946407725.1 uncultured Lachnospiraceae bacterium | reverse complement strand
TCTTTATGGTTATCATCACCCTTGATCTTACTCCATACATAATAAGTTCCGGCATTTGTGCCTTCCGGCAAAGCATCTGAAAAACCGTCTGTTGGAGCATTTGAATCATCACTTCCCAGGGCGTAATACATTGTACCGCCATCACTCTCGCCGGCAGCAACAAGCTTATGGGCTTCCCCGTCATATTCAAGTCCGCTGACAGCTTCCGCTGCTTTCTTCACATATGAATCGGCTTTGGCAATAGTAAAGTCTGCTGTGGCTGTACCGCTGAGGTAATTCGTGCTCTCTTCGACATCGGCTTTAACCGTGAAATTCCCTGCATTTGTAGGAACTGTCGGACTGAAGCTGTCTGCTCCCTTTACGGAATAAGTATAGGAAACCGTTCCATTCCCCGTGTTCCCGGTAACTGACGGGCTGTTTGCCGGATCTCCATATGTCCATCCGGTGATTGAAACACCTGGATTAATGGCCGCTTTATCAATATTTACAGTCAGAGTTCCTTCACAGGGAATATAAACCACATTTGTAGGGATAAATATCCATGCCGCCGGGATGGTTCCGGCGTCCGGTATGGTATCCGGCTCTTTCCAGGTAAGAGCACCTTCTACGATATTATGATCTGTATCATCTGAAACAAACTCTGCCGTATTGAATTGCAGCGTAGAAAGCTTCTGTCCGTATGTCAGTGTGCTGCTTTTCAAGGTCACTGAGGAATCGTCTTTAAGCTTCACGGCGATCTTGTCGGCTAGCCTGACATTGACGGTAAGTGTCACATCATTGTAATTCTGCGTTTCGGCAACAACTGTGATAGTGCCATTCGTATTTTTCTCTCCTGCTTTCACGGTATAGGACAGTACCCCGGTATTTGAAACGGATGGTTCCACAGTATATGTTACCTCTCCGGATCTCGTAGGATTCTTCCAGGTAACCGTACCGCAATCTGTTGGAAGACCGTTCAGGGTAAAGCTGTCGCCATTATCCCTTGAATACAGATATTTCTTTATGACCGCAGCCGGAGGATCCGTTATCGTTGCTTTGCTGATATTCACTATAACAGGTGTCTGACATGCCGCCAGATTATTATGATTTTTATCCCCCTTGACCTTGTACCAGACATAATAGGTTCCGGCGTCCGTTTTTGTCGGGATGGATGTGCTCCACTTTTTATCTGCATCGGCAGACGCTGCATCCCCGTCAAACGCAGGCGCTGCCGCCGCGGTGCTGTCCGTCACCGCATACCACATGGTGCCGATATTCCCGGTGACGCTTCCTTCGCTCACCAGTGCCAGCGGAGAACCGGTATAGCTAAGGCCTGTTTTCGCTGTCGGAGCGCTAATACTACTGTCAGGAATATCCGCCTTATTGACGGTCAGCTTCACCTTGCAGGTCGTCGTATTAAGATTATCCGTATCATTTGGAGTGAAGGTAACCGTGTATTCCGTTTGATTACTATCGGAAACCGCAGGGACGGTCAATGGACTGCTCCACGCAAAGGTGCCTTGAACTTCGGAACGATTCGCAATCGCAGCTCCGCCTGTCAGTTTGCTGTCATCCAGGGTCTCTCCGTAGGTGATGGCGGAAGCAGCCGGGTTTTCCGTTACGTTTACAAGGGCTTTCTTTATCACAAACTGCTGCACCGCATCGAAGACATAGCAGGAGTTCTCCCTGTTCTTTACGCTTACCTTTGCCTTTGTATCCTCGGTGGAAGCACGGACATTGTCTTCATATCCCGTCACCGTATATTCATCGGCGGGGATCAGCTTGCCCTCAGCGTAATATACCTTAACCCCGGGTTTCTTTTCCGTCCCGTCATAGTACAGCTTATCCTCATCCACCACCTCAATGATGGGATCATTAACCTCCATGGGAACAACTTTAAAGGAGATGGAGGCCCTTTTCGGGTAGTATACATAGTTTCCGCTGAATCTGGCAGTCAGGGTCACCTTGCCGGTCTTTAAGGTCTTCAGATAGAGATCCTCACTGTTTTTTCCATCCTGACTGCTGACGTTCTCTGTTTTAACGATCTCTGCTGCACTCGTATCGGAAACCGTCCATTTCCAGGAGGATCCGGGGCATTTTCATCGTTGATGGCATTGACGATAATGGGGCTTTCCGGATGATACTGCACACTGTCTCCATCCGAAAGTGCTCCTCCGGCGGGAGTTTTGGCCGTCAGGGTCAGTACCGGGTCTTTTTTTGTCACCTCGAAACTGGTCTTGGTACTAAAGCCTGTAACATAGTCATCGCCTCCGCCGACTGCCTCTATATTGTATTTACCCTCCTTAAGGTCTGTTAGATCAATGATGTGTTCCCCGCCGCCTTCAAAGCGATATACCTTTTCGTTAACGAAAACATGCATCTCCCCGTATTGCTGCCCCGTTAGCATCAGACGGATTTGGGCATCATCACCTGCATGATACTCCTCTTTATCTTTAGATATCTCGATCAAAGAGTTATTGGGGAGAATTTTAAACTCACAGTCTGAGATCTGATAACAGTAATCCTCCACCTTGTACCTGGCATGCGCATGAGGTACGATAGGAACATAATTTGATACCTTATCTCCCCCTATGGTATCATCAGGCAGATATGCTATAGCTGGGCCGTGAGCGGTACCTTCTCTTACAGGAATATGATCATCGCCGAACCAGATCTCATAGCCATCATTCGTCGCTTTTATCTCAGGTTTGATATCCCCGGTATAAAGGAAATCCCCCTTGTAAAAATAATCCTTGCCAACATATTTGATTTCACCCGGACTGCTCCAGTTGGCTTCATAATTACCCGACATCAAACCATCTTGATATATAATATTTCCATCATCGTCATGGGCAAGATGCCCGTTATAGCTTGCAACACTCCTCCCTATCTTCTCCAGGCTCTTGTTGTGTGTGCGGTACTCCTCTTTATATTTCTTCAACCGCCTCTTCCACCGTCTCTTATTCGAAGTTCGAAGCCTTCGAATCACCTTTCCGGTATCGGTCAGATAAAATCGAAATCCCAGAAAATCCACACCTTCCGAGATTGGCATGATCTGTGTCTTCTGATTGAACTCCAGATTCAGTTCTTTCGCCTTCTCTTTCATTTGACAGAGCACTTTGTTTAAGTATTCCTTGCTCTCGTGAACCAGAACGCCATCGTCCATATACCGCACATAATACTTTATACGCATTTTCTCTTTGATCAGGCGGTCCATGGAATCCAGATAATACAGTGCAAACCACTGGCTGGTCTGATTGCCAAGGGGAAGCCCCTTCTTTCTTCCCATCCCGGAGTCTGTTGCTCCCTCATAACTTCTTATGATGTGGTACAAAAGACCCAGCACATTCCTGTCGGGAATGTCTTTAAGCATTCCCTTTAAAATCTCATGGTCGATACTGTCAAAGTAATGTCTTATGTCGTACTTTAAAATATAGCCCTTTGTCCCGTGTTTTTTATAATGCTCTCTTAGAAATCCCGTCAGTCGGTCTCTCGCAAAATCCGTACCTTTTCCTTCCCGGCAGGCTGCGTTGTCGTAGATCAGCCTGTTTTCAAAAAACGGCTTCAAAATGTTATCGCACTGGCAGTGCTGTACCACCCTGTCCCGAAAGGAGAGCGCCTCTATCTTCCTTTCCTTCGGGTCGTATATCATGAACTTGTGATATCCGCCTACCCTATAGGTCTTATCCTCCATCTGATGAATGATTTCCCACAAGTTCCGTGACAGATCCAGTTCAAAGTCGATAACATCCCTTTTATCCCTCTTGCCTGCCGCCGCACGCATATCTCCTACGCTCACAAAGGTTTCATTCGCCATGATCAGATTCTCGATCACATCCAGAGCATAATTCTGCAGCCTTGATACCAGCGTGAAGCGAAAACGCTTCGGTGATTTGTCCGTCACGGTCATGATATAGCTGCACAGATCTTTCGCCTTTGTTATGACGGATAATTCATTCTTTGCTATAAAACGCCCTCCTTTTCCTGTCGATCTTTTGAACACAAAAACCGCCGAACCTGACAGGGTAAAGTAACCCCATCAAATCCGACGGTTATCCATCATTAACATATTCAGTTTCAGACAACGAAAAAAGGGCGCAGTTATGCCTTGCTTGCTTGAGCGTAGCGAACTGCGGCATACCTGTCAACTCCTTTCCGGTAAAATCTTAAAGAACCGAGGTTCTCATCTCATATATCATCCTGCCGGAGCAGATTCTTTACTCCTACATATGAACACGATAATAATATTATATGGCTATTTTCGCATTCGTGGTTGACAAAAGAACAGGTGTTCGATATAATTATATGCATCGAGCATTGAAAAGGTATAGGGTTGCTATCTAAACATCCTTGAATAGCGTAAAATCTTGAAGGTAAAGGCTGAAACTAAACAAAAGCCTTGTTTGATACTTTATGCGTATATGTAGCCTGAATTATATCGGGTAGAGGCATCAGGCTAATGCCATTAAAAGACCGGAGTACAAATGCTTCGGGAATTTATAAATATCAACCATGAGTTGGTAAATAGCCATATTATAGCAGAACCATAGGATGACTTCAAAAGATTTTTCAGAAATGGTTCAGTACTCCATAACCCCAAAGAAGTTGCCAGTTGCCATAAGCTGTGTCTTTGTGCTTCCCTCCGCAGCTTTCACTTCCTTTACTTCATGCCTTTTGTCCCTACTCCCCCTTTTCCGACAATGCCGTTAAATAAGATTCTTCGCTTCGCTCAGAATGGAAAAATGTCCAGTGGACATTTTTCGGGCATGTTTACGAGCGCCATGCGCGAGTATGCCCCGTAAAGATTCTTCGCTTCGCTCAGAATGACAGCATTATTTTCGGGGGTGACTTACATTATAACACTCTTATATCCGTTAGCGCTACCTGATCTCCGGTCAGTGACACAAAAACTTTCGCCTGTTCATCTTTAAGTATGGAAGTGCTTTTTATCTCTATCCCCACATTCTTGGTTTCCAGAGATACTTTCTCTTTCTTCCTTTCCAGTATCACTTCACAGTTCAAGCCCTTTTTATTTGCCTCTTTCCAGGCATCCCATCCCGGAAAATCCTCCGTCTTTTTCATAAAAAACCGGTTCTCGGCATGTTCCGTGTTTCCCTCATTCTCCCCGTCCAGCTTTATTACATCAAACTCCTTATAATCCGGCCCTCCGATACTCCCGTCGGAAGAAGAATATAAAAGGATATAGGGACAATTCCAGACAAGACTTGCAGCAGGGAGACACATGGTATGGAATCTTATTATCATCCTGTTTTTAAGCTCAATACCCTCTGTTGCGGCAGAACGGGTCTGATCGATCTGGATATTTTTGATGTCGGATTCAAAATGCTCGATATAGCTTACAGGCTTTGCGATCCGCGGTATATCTCCGGCCTTCGCCTTTTCTCCGGTCTCTTCCACCGAAATATCGCTGATATGGCAGTTCTCTCCGGTAAGCCCTATGTATGAGGCCTTTGAAGCACTCTGAAGCGCAACGATCACATCTTTTTCAACCCCCGCTGCCTTCATTGAAAGCTTCAGGTGATCCTCATACCGTTCCGCTGTTATCTCATAGCAAAGATTCCCTTCCGGTTTCTTTTCTTCCCTGCTGTCTGAAATGATCTTCTCTTCGATATTCCCTGCGGCAGTTATGACACTGTATTTATCAAACCAGATCTCACCATATTCGGTATAAGCGTATCTTTCTATCTCTTTTTCGCTGAAGTGGACCCTGCCGTCATAGGAGTCAAATAAGATGATGGAAGGCGCGCTGAATTTCATACCGGGATCAATGAAGTGTTCACAGTCAAAGCTTATCTTTCGTATTCTGTTATCCACAGGTATACCGGTGGAGATCTGTTCCCTGTACTCCTTGCAGGTGATCTCCTTTTCAAGCTTTCTCTTATCCTCATCAGAGCCTTCGTTTGCCCTGGAATCCATGATATTTACCATAGCTGATGCAAAGACCGGATCAAACTCATCTCCCGCTCCTTTGATAAATGCTTCTCTCGCCATGAATTCCGGCTGGGGATCCCTGTACCTTTTCTTTGAGGTCTTTGTGACATATGCATCCGCCACGCCTATGATCCTTGCGATCTCCGGTATCTCCTCCCCCTTAAGGCCTTCGGGATAACCGGTGCCGTTATATCTTTCATGACTGTAATGGGCTCCCTCTTCAAGGTAGGGATACTCCGTTATGCTTGAGAGGATCTCGGCGCCGATAAGCGGTTTCTTCCTCATCTCTTCATAATCGCCCTTTTCCGGGTCGGTATCATGCTTTATCACGCTGTCCGGGATTCCTATAAGTCCCACATCATGGAGCAGGGCGGAGTAATAAACCTTTTCACAGTATTCCTCATCCTTACCGGAGCGTTCTGCTATCTCCCTTGCGTATTCTGCTATCTTTATGGCATTTCCCTTTGCAAAGTCGTCTTTCTTTTCAACGGCGGAAACAAAAGCCGTAGCCGTCTGGTCAAAAAGATTCTTTAAGCGGTCCTGTTCCCCCTTCATGTTGCTCACTTCTATCTCATGAGCATGCTTAACGGTATTATTAAGATCCAGATACATAAAGATATAAAGTGACAGGGAAACCCCCACCATCGACATATTGACTATGGATATCCCGTAGGTAAATATCTGCAGTATGCCGCATATTATGGGAACGAAAATATAATGGCTAAGGGCGATATAGATAAGTTTGCTGATGGATCTTTTATAGTTCCTTACTACAGTGTATTGAATGAGGGGGCCGAGAACCGGCATTGTATATGCGATCAGAAATCCGGGGCCCCGGTGGTAGACATTCATTTCATCAAAGTAATAATAAAGCCCCGTAAATGCAGAGATCACCGACAGTGCCATCCCGACAGCCGCAAGTACTCCCGCTGCAATAAGGCGCTTTGGAGGTGATGAAAGTCCTCCCTCATTGGTCAGAAGATCGATAATATAGAGATTAAAGAAGAAAACTATGGCGGAAGTCAGAAAGAACACAAAAAAATTACTGACTCTTACCATGATATAGGCTTCATGCCCCGGATCTCCCGAGTAGATATAGGCCATCCTGTCAAACCACAGGAGAAAAAAGGCGTTAAATTCCATGAAGAAAAGAATGATCTTTCTGATTCTGGAGATAAACCCCGTAAACAATACGAGAACGATCAGTATTCCGCATGCGCCGCAGAGCATTAGCATGATATTTAGCTGGTTTGCCCTTATAAGATCAAACATTCACATGTCCCCTGTATGACTTACTTGTGGAGCATAAAATACTCCCTGAGATTTTCCAGCAGTTCATCCCTTTGAATGCCTTTCAGAAAATATCCTTCAGGCTTAAGAGCCACTACCTTCATGACACTTTCCTTATCTCTCTTACCCGTTAAAAACATAACGGGGATCGATCTGGTCTCTTCATCGCTCCTTAACATCTCAAGTACCTGAGGTCCGCTGGTCACAGGCATCTCATGATCTAAGAGAATGAGATCCACCTTGTTTTTCCCAAGATACTTTATTGCCTGAAGACCGGAATTTACCATGGTCACTTTATATGTATCCTTTAACCATTCCCTTACCATCGTAAGGTACTGCGGGTCATCATCAACTACTAAGATGCTCTTCTTAAATTCCCCCTTGGCCGCCTGAGAAAGATACTCCGTGACCGTCCTTGTAAAGACCGCATTATCCACGGGACGGGGGAAGGTCTTAAAGATAAGGCGGGGCGGCATATGGTCAACGATGGTGTTGATATCATTCTTTTCTCCAACGATGATCATCTGCAGATCCTTTTCTTCCATGATATCGATTAAAAAATGCAGCACACTGTTCTGTGGCAGTTCCCCGTCATCCATATAAAGAGTTATAAGTGCGGTATCGTTTATCTGATTATTGATCTCATCCACGACCCAGGGCACAAATTCACTCTTTGCCCCTGCATCCTGAACCTTCTTTATCAGTATCCTGGATATGAAGGATTCCTTCTCTCCTATAACGATCATCTTTTTCTCAGCCATCTGATCCTCCTATCAGTGCTTCCATCCCCTCCCAGTCAAATCCTCTCAGCAGCTTTTTGATCTCTTTGATCTTTTCGTCTTCCTCCGGAGGAAGCCTATAATTATCAAGCTGTTCCAATACCATTTCCACCGCATCATAATCCATCTGCGGTATCACGTCTTCAAGTGCAGCAAATGCTGCCTTCAGTTCCTTTTCAGGTATCATTTCTTTCTCTTCATCACCGGTATTTTCACGAAGTCCCGACAGCTTCTCCTTAAAGTCCTCATACATGGAAAGGAGCTTATATGTGTTTTCATTTATGAAATCCATATCCTCGCTGTTTCCGGCATCTTCAAGCTCCTCGGCGAGCTTTGAAAGCTCCATTGCCCCGATGATCCTTGCGGAACTCTTCAGTGAATGCACCTTAATGGTATAAAGTCGGATGTTGCCGCTCTCATAGGAATCCCTTATAACCTTTGCATTCCCGTCTATGGTATCAAGAAACAGATTCAGTGAAAAGATATAATTCGATATTCCGCCGGAATTCTTTATGCCCTCCGGTACCAGCACACCTTCCGTTTCATAGATCCACATAAGATTTTCCGGTATTTCCTTAAGCTCTTCTACAACCTCTCCCTCTGCCGGATGCTCCATGATATCTTCGGAGAGATGCTGCATGATGGTCTTCTCCAGCGTCCTGCTGTCTATGGGTTTTGAAAGATACCCGTTAAAGCCCTTTGACTTATAGAATTCCTCACCCGCTGCCGAATTTGCAGTAAGGGCATAGACCGGAAGATCCGGCAGTGTCTTCCGGATCTCGGCTACCGTCTCCACTCCGTCCATTCCCGGCATCATGTGATCCAGCAGTATAACATCAAAGTTTGTATCCTTAATCTTTTCAAGACACTCCTCTCCGCTGGTGGCAGTGGAAACGAAAACCTTCGTTCCCTTTAAGAGTCCCCTTATGACATTTAGGTTCATGGGGTTATCATCAACCACCAGGATATCTGCGTCAGGAGCGATAAATAACGGTACATAAGGCCCCTTAGCCTCACTTTCGTCGTGCTCCATAAATACTCCCAGAGGCGTATTATCAACTATCTTCTGGTTCAGTGTGAGGATGAACTCCGATCCCTTGCCGTATTCGCTCTCGCACCTCAAGGTCCCACCCATCAGTTCCGCAAATCTCCGGGAGATATCAAGCCCCAGTCCTGTTCCCTGTATCCCGCTGTTTTTCTGCTCATCCAGGCGCTCATATGCCATGAAGAGTTTGTCCATATCCTCTTCCCTGACACCGATACCGGTATCCTTTACGGAAAACTTAAGCATACACTCATCATTTCTCCGCTCCTCAAGTGAAACATAAAGGGCAAAGCCGCCTTTTTCCGTATATTTAAGCGCATTGGTAAGGAGGTTTAATACTATCTGCTTGATCTTTCCCTGGTCACCATAGAGCTTTTTCGGCAGTATCTCGTCAATGACCACGTCAAAGGACAGCTCCTTTTCGGTACTCCGCACCCTTATCATGGAGACAATGGATCTTAGAAGCTCCAAAGTATCGTATTCCTGAAGAACGAGATGCATCTTTCCCGACTCGATCTTTGACATATCCAGAAGATCGTTAATAAGGGAAAGAAGGGATTCGGATGCATTTCTTATATCGAAAGAGTAATTCATCATGGATATGAAGTATGGCTTCGGAACCCCGGTGGCATCCTCTCTCATTGCCATTTCATTCATTCCCATGATGGTATTTATGGGAGTCCTTATCTCATGGGACATATTTGCAAGGAACCTGGATTTTGCGGTATTTGCTCTTTCCGCCTCCTCCTTTGCAAGCCTTATCTCTTCATACTGTCCGTTGATGACGGTACTCTTCATGACCCACCATACCGTGGCTCCTATGATAAGGGCGCCGATAAGAAAGAGCAGCACCCGGACCACAGGCATTTCCAGAATGCGGGGCTTTTTAACGATACGGAAGGTTTCATCCAGGAGCTCATTATTTCCTTCACTGTCTAAGACCCTTATGTGGAGCTTATAATCACCATATGGAAGATTCGTATATTCAATGGGCTGAAGACTGTCCCTCTTTACCTTTATGCCTTCATCTTCTTTCCCCTCCATGAACACCTGCACTTCGGGGTTAAGAAGCGAATAGTCAAGCACTGCCGCTGTGATCCTGATCCTTCCCCCTGACGAAGGGATCGTATAGGTTCCGTCCCTGTCGGGTATGATCTCCCCGTCAGCACAGTATACGGAGCTTATCTTTGCTTTTATCGGTATTGTCTCATTTGCAAACTGATTGATATTTATCCTGCAGATACCGTTCCTTCCGGGAATAAAAAGGTCCCCCTCCTCATTAAGGGCACAGTACCCCTGGGCCGTAGGGCTTCCCGTGAGCCCGTTCTTCACTGTATAAAGGCGGTATTCCGACACATCATCCCGCAGCATTTCATCGGTTTTTACAGAGTAGAGACCATAGGATGATGTGATCCACATGTTGCCGTTATGGTCAAAATAGAGATCATAATTATTGTTATAGGGAAATGAAGTAACCGGTTTTATTACCCCGTCCTTAAGGTATTCTATGGAGTTTGAGGTAACGATCCAGTATACACCACTTTCTTCGTCCTTCTTTATCCTTAATATCACATCACTGGTAAGTCCGTCATCTCTGCCCTTCTTCTTTACCTCTTTACCGGAGATCATGTAAAGCCCGTCCCCGTCAGAACCGGCATAGATCACCCCGTCTTCTCCCGCTTCCACGGAAAGAAAGACCGTATTCTCTATTCCGTCCTTCTCTCCCACGGTCCTTATGACTTTTCCGTCTTTTATTACCGCAAGCCCAAGGTTCGTTCCCGTAAGGACAGTCCCGTCCTCCTGTACCGAGATACATCTCACTTCGTTGTCCGGCATTCCGTTTTCAGTGGTAAAGGATTCAAAGTGACCGTCCTTAAAGAGATGTATAAGCCCGTGTCCGTTCGTATATGTGGCTATCCAGAGATCATCGTTTACCCCGTTCTTTATGCAGCGCACTCTTGAATCGCCGATATGCCCGGTAAGCTCATTGGTCACCTGATACCCTGACCCGTCCATGATCCTGAGACCGTTATCTGTTCCGTAATAAAAGTCGGTTCCGTAAAAGCAGGCCGCATTTGCCACTTCCTCCGGAAATCCCGCTTTTTTTGAAATGTCAACAAAGCTGTTGGTTACTATCTTCATCACTCCCTGTGTAGATGAAGCAAACCACATATTGCCCTGGTAATCGGATGTCATCATTTCAATCCCGCTGTTAAGGGGAGTGTCCCCGATAATCCGGAACCCATGGCTTTTATCGAGATACCCGAAAGCTTCAACGGAAGCAACCCAGATCCTGTTGCAGTCATAGCTTATCCATTGGACCGCACTTATGGGATCCACAGGTATATATTCCATATTTGAAGCGGGATCCCCGAATCTGCCGTGGTAAATAACACCGTTTTCCGTTCCGATATAGACTTTCTGTGGATCCGCGGGGTCGGCCTCAATGGTGGTTATCTTTCCCGCACCGATCTGCTCTCCGGTGAAGATACTGGAGAGTCTTTTATTCTCTATCTCAAATGCGTATCCGTTTCTGGTGGATCCGTATATCGTTCCGTCGGATCCCGCATCCAGCTTTAAGATCCTGTCAGAGTTTATTCTTTCATCATCCAGGATATGTATGTTAAGCTCAGGATCCGCGTAGCAGACCCCTGCAGCTGTGCCTATGAAAACATTGCCCTCATTGTCTTCCGCAAAGATCCTTATGGATGATGCAGGCAGTCCTTCCTTGTATGTAAGATGGGTTTTCTTTACCCCGTCAATGACCACTACTCCGTTGTCATTCGTTCCGACAAAGATCCTTCCCCTGCTGTCCTCGAAAAGTCCCCGGCCGCTGGTAAGACCGTCGGCAGTATCAAGTCTTGTAAAAGTATTGCCGTCATAACGGATTATGCCGCTGTATCCGCCGATCCAGATATAACCGTCAGAGGAGCAGAGTATATAGTTGGCGTCCGACGTGGGGAGTCCGTTTGAAGCGTCGTAGAGCTCCGACGTAAATCCCGCATCCGCAAGCTGACCGGATGCCGCATATCCGCCTCCGAAAGATACCTGTTCACTTACAGGCTCCGATCCGCCCTGTGTGATAGCGGCGGCACCGGATAGTAACGGCAGGACTGCCATCAGGGTAAAACAAATGATAAGATTTCTTATCTTCATTGGCAGCCTCCCCTTACACATCCCGGTTATATTTACGCAATATAACCTTTACTTCCGGCAATGCATCCATGAATACCTCCACGCACTTCGGATCGAACTGCGTGCCCTTCCCCTCTTCAAGGATAGCTAACGCTTTTTCCAAAGGAAAAGCGGGTTTATAAACACGCGGGGAAGTAAGTGCATCAAATACATCTGCCACCGCCATGATCCTTGCGGAAAGGGGAATGACCTGGCCGTGCATGCCCTCCGGATATCCGTTCCCGTCCCATCTTTCATGGTGATAAGCCGCCATATTTCTGGCTTCTTTAAGATAGTTATCTCCCTCCACCGTACTGATGGCGTTTTCCATGATCTTCTTACCCGCGGTGGTATGAGTCTTCATGATCTCATATTCCTTATCGTCCAGCTTTCCCGGCTTATTTAACACTTCATCCGGGATATTGATCTTTCCCACATCATGAAGAGGCGCAGAACGTACTACATCCGATATGAACTTCGGGGTTATCTTTTCGGCATAATAGCCTTTTTTCTTTAAACCCTCCACTATTATACGCACATAGGCCGATGTTTTCTGGACATGCGCCCCTGTATCGGAATCCCTGCTTTCAACGAGGTCTGCCATGGTAACAATAAGACCGTCCTGCATTTTTGCCGTTGAGTCAGACAGTCTCCTGATACTCCTCATCTGTTCAGTCTGGTTTAAGGTCAGGCGGCAAAGGGATAGATAAAGTGACTCAAACTCATCTCCCGTATGAACATCCAGATTCCTTATCTCCTTTACCCTATCATCCAGTACCTTCTGGGACTCCTCGTTAAATGAGAATGCATCCACATCATTCACTATGGATCTTACCGGGAATACTACATTGTAATCCACGAGCCAGAGCGCAAAAGCACAGAGGAGGATCAGGAATCCGAAATACACGGATATCATCTTCATTAAGAAGCTGCGCTCTCCCATAGCCATGGGAATAAGGTCCACATCCGCTCCCACATAGCATACAAAACTTCCGTGACTGTCGAATACCGGCTGATATGCCGTTACGATATAACCGTACTGATCATTAACGACTACCGGATCTACCTCTTCCCCTCTTAAGAGCTCCGGGATCCTGTCGGAAAGGGCTATATCATAAGGAACAACACTTCCTATCATTGCGCCCTTAAGATCCTTTGTATCTATATCAAATACAACACGGCATCCGTCCTTTTCCGTCTTATAGACATACAGGTACTTAATATCGTCGGAGCTGTTAAGGATCTGTTTTAATAACAACTCTTCCCTTAGATATTCAGATGAGTTTCCTGCTGTTTTAAGATATTGCCCTATATTGTCCCCGTTAAGCATGCCGGCGGCAAGCCTTACCGTACTTTTCGCAGACTCGGTACGTTCTGCTATGACATCCTCGTGATGCACTCTCATGCTGATATAGACCCCGGAAACAGCAATGGCTGTAAGGGAGATGACCAGCACTATAAGAGCTTTGTCCCTGATGGACATAACACGGATCTTTGACCTGTACTCCATCTGTCCGCTTTCCATGTCGGAAAGAGATGGATTCTGCTGCCAAAGACTGAATCTGAAATAGCGGTAATATTTTTCGGGAACGACTTTTATAATCCCCACAACAAAGATCACGGAAATGGCTTTGTCCGGCAGATCCTGTAACAGTTTGGATAAGATATAAGCACTGAATTCACTGAAGTGCCCGATATTATAAAGGAAAGCGCTTAAGTCCTCGCTGCTTATGGTGATACCTTCCATGCACCAGGGAATGATGGCACCAAATCCCCCTCCGATAAGTGTAAAGGTAACGACTGCGCCAATGATCCCCGGCAGTTTCTTAAACCAGCCGCGGCTCGCAAAATATGCGGCAATGACCGCTATTATCTCATTCAGCACCCCGTAATACAGTGAAGCCGGATTTGAAATGCTCCTTATGGCATTTGTGATAAAGCCGACAACGATCCCCGGCAGATATCCGCCCATTACCGCTGCCGCGATCGTGCCCACCGTATCAAGATAGATCGGCAGCCCCAGCGCCGAAACAACGGCATTAAGGATCAGATTTACTCCAACACTTGCAATGCAGATAAGTATTGCGGCTGTGTTCTGCTTTTTTGTCATTCCGTTCCTTCCCATATAGTGTAGTTTATCACCTGTCAGCCTCTGCGGTCTACCCTTAATCCCGATGTTTTTGCCTTCCCCTCCGGGGGCGCTGCTTGCCAGTGCAAAACATGCCAGTGGCATGTTTTGAATGCCGTTTAGATGCGCTGAGCGCATCTGGCATCGGTCAAGCGTTATATCAGATACTTTCAACAGAAAGAAAACAATTGGTGAACCCATATATACTGACAGACGAATTATACTCTGCCCGCTGGGAGGCGAAAGCATACAGGACAAATCCCTTTAACCCGGACGGAAAGATCTACGAAACCCGTAAAGGGGAAATGGTCCGTTCCAAGTCTGAGGCGATTCTGGCTGATATGTTATATGAATTAGGGATACCATATCATTATGAACAGGAATTAAGGCTTAAGGATAAAAAACTCAGGTATCCGGATTTTACACTTCTTAAGGTGAAAACGAGAGAGGAGATCTACCTTGAGCATTTCGGTCTTTTGGATGATGAGCAATACAGAGCCAGCTGTATTGACAAACTTGATGAATACAGGAACAGCGGAATATATCCCGGAAAGAATCTTCTCATAACCGTGGAAAGTAAAGATAACCCTCTGGATATCGGTGGAACGCGAAAAATGCTTAAGGATATTTTTACAGGGAACAGGCTTTAATCATTGCCGAAGAGGATGACATACTCCGGGCGGAACGATTGTCCGGGCTTTAGTATCTCTTCATGATCACGCTCTGATAGGTCTCCTTCGAAGCTTTCCGAATCGCATCTTCCGTACCAGGGCTCGATGCAGACAAAGGGAGCGTTTTTCTTTGGCGGAGACCAGAGCCCTACAAGGGGCGAGCTGAATCGCACTGTCACTTCGCTATCAGCACTCCCTTCTCTTGCAAGTGCTACGGTTCCAAGCTGTCCGTTTTCGATAACCAAAGCATCACCGTCGAAAAGATGATCAGTGATGGGAAGCACACCATCAGGTGTATTTATCACTTCTGTTCTGTCTGAGACACAGCCCCCTCCTGCAAATATCCTGTTTATAATGCTCTTTACAGGATTACCATTTTTGTCATACAGCTTAAACATATAGCTTTCGTCTGTCGGCTTCATAAAGCCGTCCACCAGCTCTAGCAGGAGCCTGATCTGCACCTCCTTATTTGCGTGCTCCGCTCGCTCGGCGTAAAGCCCGTCTTTGCGTCTCCTGATTTATCAGGAAGTACTCCTGTCATCATCAACGGACGCCCTTTGAAATCCATCAACAGGTATTACAATAAAAGAAAAGCCTGCATGCAGGAAGTGGCAAAAAAGAGCAACTGTCTGGATATCACAAACAGGATTGAAAGGCTGACAGAAAAACGGAACAACAAGGTAAAGGATTATCTTCATAAAACCAGCCGCAAGATTATTGCGATTGCAAAG
>CAMJPM010000077.1 GCA_946407725.1 uncultured Lachnospiraceae bacterium | reverse complement strand
CCTGACCTCTTTTGCTGAGGGTAATTCTTCAGGTGCTTCCCTGACCTCTTTTGCTAAGGGTAATTCTTCAGGTGCTTCCCTGACCTCTTTTGCTAAGTGTAATTCTTCAGGTGCTTTCCTGACCTCTTTTGCTAAGGGTAATTCTTCAGGTGCTTCTGTTTCTTCTGTTTTCTCTGCTTTGTTCGTTTCTACCAGAATAAATGTTTTCTCCTCAGTCAGAACATCAGCTGTCCTTTCCTCTGTCTTTACAAAAGCTCCGGTATTCAGTGCGTTTTTGAACTCATCAGCTGTCATGTTGAGATCCTGCAAAAGATCTGCGGTCACTTCCCTTACCACCGAAACGATATCCTGAACATTTCCCGATAATACTTCATCTGTAACTACATCTGAAATATCCAGGCCTTTAAGTTCTGCCGTAAGAGCTCCTATATTCTCGCTCTTAAGGATATCTGTAAAGGATAAACCCAGGGTTTCCATTGCACTAATGAGCTCCTCTTCAGAAACCTGAAGCTCTTCTTTGATCTTTTCCATAACGTCTTTCGCGGCTTCCTGCACTGCATCGGCCTTTTCATCCGTTATCTTTCCTTCGCCCGGATCTTTTTCGGGTTTTTTTACCCTGTCGAACCCGGAACTCCTGATGTCTTCTCTGTTTTCAGAACCGTTCTCATTCTTTACAGTTTCCTGTTCCGAATTCTTCCCGTCTGTCCTGACATCCTTTTTTGCCTTGCTTTCCTTAACAGTAACCTCTGCATCCTTTTTTTCCGCAGCCTTATTAAGTACACTTCCGAAGGCTTCCTTTCCGGAGTTCTCGTCTGTCGCTTTTACAGAAGCACTTCGATTGTTCACCGCCTGTATTGCACCGGGTTTTACGATGTTCTGCAGGCTTAAAGTGTCTCCCATCTCAATCCTCCTTTCATATTTTGTTTTTAATGTGCTTAAGGCATAAGCCTTTCATAATTATTTTATCGGCAGGAATCCGTAAATCAGAAAGCATCCGAAGTCGCAAAAATTGTTCTTTTTTAAATACAATCTTGTCAGTCACCCCCCTGGTGAGCAGCCTCCTCTTTCTTTTCGCTATCTTCCGTATTATTGTCGGTGACTGCCGGAATCCTGGCGGGAGGTCTGAACGGTGCTGTTGTAATGTTCACCGTTTCCGGTTCCATGATATTGGTGACTATGGCAGCATTTTCTTCTTCCATGGCTCCCAGAATCTCACCTCTTGCATCCGAACCACAGGCTTCCAGTATTCTTGCCACCAGATATGCATCACCGTCAGCTCCCGAGGACTGTACCATCACGTCAAAGATCTTTGCAGCATCCTTGGCTTTCATGGAAGAATATGCTTTCGCGTAATCCTGCATCTCCTTATCGGTCTCTTCCTCAGCAACCACCTGTTTATACAGGATCTGGGCATTGGCGGGTTCTATCTCCTCATAGTACTTCCTGTACTCAGAGATATCCGGCGCTTTGTCTGAGAAAACCACCTCGTTATAGAACTCGTCCTTTATCTTCTCAAACTCCACCTGGTTGTTTTCAAAGGTCTGAAGCCTTGCGATCTCGCTCTGGAGCTCATCCCCGTAGATCCTGAGCTCATTATTGGTCTGCTGAGCCTCGGAAAGCTGGTTTTCCAGCTCTATTATCCTCTCATAGGCGGACTCTACATCCGTATATCCTCCATAGAGCTCAACTTCGGTATCAAATCCGTTTCCGCTGACGCTCCCGTTATACCCCGGAAGGATCCTGTTCACCACGGGAACATTTTTTAGAACAGGTGTAAGGACGCCTGAACCAAAGCCGCCCACATCCAGCTTCACCAATAACCCGAGGATCGCCAGCCATATAAGAATGATGAACAATGTCACGAGTATCACCGACAGGGCACCGGAATCCTCATCATCTCCAATATCAGCTCCACCCTTTTTCTTGCTGTTCTCTTTTAAGTTTCCCTTTCCCTGCTCTGCAGGGAGTTTGTTTGAATCTGCCATTTCCTGTGACGCACCCTTTGGGTGCGTTGCCTGCGCACTTCCGCGCGCCGCAAGGCGCCTTTAATCGGAAGTGCTCCTATTTTATTTTTTGTTATCTTTTGTAACGCTCCCGCAAAAGGTTCACCGAACCTTTTGTTCTGGTCGCAGACGCGCTTGGCGCGTCTAAACGCTCCCGCAAAAGGTTCACCGAACCTTTTGTTCTGGTCGCAGACGCGCTCAGCGCGTCTAAACGCTCCCGCAAAAGGTTCACCGAACCTTTTGCCCATATGTGTAACTCGTCAGTTCGTCTATCATTTTGCTCTCCGCAGCGGCCTCTTCTTTTAGGAAGCGCTGGAAAGCATGTTCACGAAGCTTTTCCTGGGCCTTTCTCTCCTTCATCACATTCTCGAGCTCTGCTCTGCGCTGTTCAAGGATGCGTTCCTCCCTCTTTATCTTCTGGTCAGCCCTTATTATATCCTCCTCCAGAAGCCTTCTTGAAAGATCGTTATTCTGTATCTCAAGAAGGTCCAGTATATCTGACCTTAATCGTTTTGCTTCTTCCTCCAGAAATACCCGTTTTTCACATAGCTCTTCCTTTTTCCGGATGGCCTCGTTCAGAACCCTTTTCTGCTCCGCAAAACGCATTTCGGCCTGGGTCTCAAGTTTTTCTTTTAAGTTTAGGATGTTCTGCATCCTGAATCTAAACCTTGCCATAACTTAAACCCTGTGCCTTAGCTTATCCCGATGGTTCATCAAATACCGCCTTAAGCTTCTCAAGTGTTTCTTCAAAAGTGAACCTGGCATCCGTGGTCTGCATCAGAAATTCATTGACCTCATCGATTTTCCGGATGGCAAAGTCGATCTTCGGATTGGAACCCTTCTGGTAGGCACCGATATTGATAAGATCCTCTGCCTCCTGATAGGTGGCCATTACATTTTTCATCTTACCTGACAGGGCCTTATGTTCCTTTCCGACAATCTGGCTCATGCATCTCGATATGCTCTGCAGCACGTCTATGGCCGGATAATGGTTTTGCTGGGCTATCCGCCTGTTCAGCATGATATGTCCGTCCAGAATGGACCTGGCCGTATCCGTTATCGGTTCATTGAAATCATCTCCGTCAACAAGAACGGTGTAAAGTCCGGTTATGGAGCCGAGCTTACCGTTTCCCGCCCGCTCAAGGAGCTTTGGCATCTCAGAGTAAACCGAGGGCGGATATCCCCTTGTTACGGGAGGCTCTCCGCTGGCAAGCCCTATTTCCCTCTGAGCCATTGAAAATCGTGTGAGGGAATCCATCATCAAAAGCACATCCCGGCCCTGATCCCGGAAGTATTCCGCAATAGCGGTGGCTGTCTTTGCAGCTTTATTTCTTTCAAGAGCCGGCCTGTCCGAGGTTGCTACCACCACAACAGACCTTCTCATTCCCTCTTCTCCCAGGTCTCTTTCCACAAATTCCCGGACTTCCCTGCCACGCTCTCCAATGAGGGCGATCACATTGATATCTGCTTTGGTGTTTCTGGCAAACATTCCCATAAGGGTACTTTTTCCCACACCGGAGCCGGCAAAAATACCAACTCTCTGACCCTTTCCTATTGTCATGAGACCGTCCACAGCCTTGACGCCAAGAGGCAGTACCTCATTTATTATAACTCTGTCCATGGGATCCGGGGGATCTGCCTCCACGGAGTATTCCCTTCCTCCGTGTATCACAGTGCCGTCTGTGGGTCTTCCAAGGCCGTCCAGCGTTTTCCCCAGCAGTTCATCGGAAACTGTCACTGTCAGCGGATGTCCCAGGTTTTCCACTGTACATCCGGCCCCTATCCCGTCAGTCTTGTCATAGGGCATGAGCTGTGTCTTACTGTCCTTAAACCCTACTACTTCAGCCATGATGGGAGGCTTTGAGCTGTCCTCCGGCATTATCCTGCAGATATCGGATAAAAGGGCATCCGGACCCAGGGATTCTATGGTAAGACCCACTACATTAACTACCTTTCCCAGCTTCTTGTAATAAGTCTTATCCAGGGTCCGGCTGTATTTTGAGAAATCAACAGCCATCTCAACCATCTTCTGTTTCCCGTGAAGGTCTTTCATAGGAAAGGAGTGTGAGTTCCCTTTTCAGTCCGCTTAACTGGGTATCCAGGGAACAGTCAAATATCCCTCCTCCTGTCTCTATAAAACACTCATTGCTTTTTAAGGTCATATCCTCAACTATTTCCACACTGTCACTGTTTGTCACTCCGGACAGCAGTTCCTGTTTCTGCATGGAAACATAACCGTAATCATCTTTAGAAACATGGATGATGAAACCGTCATTTCCCTCCACATTTCTTACTGCGTCTTCTATCAGGTGAAAAATTACATCCTTGCTGCCTGAAAGATCCACATGGATGATATGTTCATAAATATCCGTGAGAGTCTCCACAAACATGGGCTCCAGCTCATCAATCTTTGTCTGGTACTCATTTTCCAGCGCATTCATCATCTCCTGATACTGCGCTTTAAGTGCTTCCGCCTCATTGTAGCCTGCCTGGTAGCCCTCGTCATGCCCTGCACTGTAGCCAGAATTCCTGGCATCTTCCATGGCCGCAGCCGCATTCTTCTCAGAATCCGCGATTATCTTTCTGGCCTGCTCCTCTGCTCCGGCAATTATGCTGTCAGCCTCCGCTTTTGCCTCGGCTATAATCTGTTCAGCCGCTGCTCCCCCATCGTTTCTAATGACATTAGAGGGAGATAAAGCCTCAGCTCCTTCTCCCTCTCCCTGGCCTTCACCTACAAGCATTTCGACCTTGTCAGCCATCAGCCCTTCAGTAAATTCCGAAAATCCTTCCGATCCAGACTGCATATCTCCAAAACCGGAGATGGAGATCTCTTCCATTCTGTCATTGATTAGTCCGTTAGAGTCTATAACGAGTTTTTCTGTGCCCTCCACCTTTACCTGAGCACGTTTTATCATATTAGACAATTATCTCGTCTCCTCCGCCTCTGGAAATAACGATCTCTGCAGAGTCTTCCAGCTTTCTTATGATATTTACAACCTTCTGCTGGGCCTCTTCCACGTCCTTCATACGTACAGGTCCCATAAAGTCCATATCTTCCTTTATCATTGCTGCAAGACGCTTGGACAGGTTCCTGAATATGGCAGCCTGTACTTCCTCGTTAGCGCCCTTAAGCGCAAGGGAAAGATCGTTATTCTCAACATCCCTGAGGACACGCTGGATAGCCCTGTCGTCCAGAAGCAGGATATCCTCGAATACGAACATCTTCTTTCTGATCTCGTCCGCAAGCTCGGGCTCATCGATCTCAAGGGTCTCCATAATATGCTTTTCAGTGGCACGGTCCACGGTATTTAAGATCTCAACAATGGCATCCACACCGCCGACAATTGTATAGTCCTGGTTTACAAGGGAAGCAAGTTTTGATTCCAATGCCTTCTCCACCTCTTTAATGACATCCGGGCTGGTTCTGTCCATCTTGGCTATACGCCTGGCTACATCCGCCTGTTTGTCCGGAGGCAGTGCACCTATTATCAGTGCCGCCTGGGACGGATTAAGATAGGACAGGATAAGTGCAATGGTCTGGGGATGCTCTTCCTGAATAAAGTTCAGAAGCTGAGACGGATCCGTCTTTCTGACAAACTCAAAGGGTTTAACCTGCAAAGAAGCGGTAAGCCTTGAAATAACATCCACTGCCTTTTCCGGTCCCAGAGCATGTTCCAGCAGTTCCTTCGCATAACCGATACCGCCTTCCGCAATATACTGCTGTGCAAGGCATACCTGATAGAATTCATTTATAACAGCTTCTTTCACCGCCGGAGTTATGGATCTTGTGTTTGCTATCTCCAGCGTCAGCTCCTCTATCTCTTCTTCCTTCAGATGCTTAAATATCTTGGAGGATTTTTCCGGTCCCAATGATATAAGGAGTACTGCCGCTTTTTGAATACCTGTGAGACCTGCCGAAGCAGCAGTATCAAATTTCGCACCTGCTCCGCCTCCAGCTGCCTCAGCAGGCAGATTATTATCGGCTGCCGCCATTATACGTTACCCCCAATCATCTGAAAGCCAGTTCCTTAATAATACTGCAGCGCCTTCAGGATTATTATCAACAAAATTTTCTATAAGTATTCTGGCCTCGGACTTCTGCTCCTCCAGATCTATATCCTCCAGAGCAGCTTCCTGGGTACTTGCCAGAAGATCTCCCAGCTGTATCTCCTCCTGGGGCTCTTCCGAAAGATTCTCGCCTCTCATGGATCTTATTACCACAAAGGCAAGCAGGCCAAGTATAAGCACTATGAGGCCTATCATAAGTATGGTCTGCCAATCCGGGAGATTGCTCTCGCTGGGCACGAACACAGGCTCATCATAGGCAACAATCTGTATATTGGCGGCCGGGATCCCCGTTGCCTTTGAAACAACGTTTATCACATCCTCGTCCACTTCAGTCTTCACCAAATCGTCATTTTCCGCCTGGAACGCCGCAAAGGTTGTTCCGTCCAGAAGCCCCTGGGCCTTCATTTCATCTTCACTGTAAATATTATATCTAATGGCGGTTATACCGATGGAGCTGGTTTCATACTGAATTGCCCCGCCGCCTCCGGTAGTATGGGTGATGGTCTCATTGGGGAGATAGTCCCTGCTGGTCTCATCCGTGGTTGTGGAGGAATTACCGTTATCCGCGTAGACATAGGTGTTATCACCATTGGTATCCGTACCCGGCACCTGGCCGTTGGTATTCTCGGCAGTCTGTGAATAGGTATCCTGGTGTGATAACACACCCTGATCCTGTCCCTCTGCAGGGGTATAGGTGTGTTGTGTAGTTTCGGTATCGTTCCAGTTCAGATCCAGATTTGGCACCACCTGAACGGAGTCATATATCTTTGCTCTCACAAGAGCGTCCCTTATCTCGCTCTCCACCAGCTTATCGTATTTCTGTTTATATGAAAGCCTGCTGGAAGCCGCACCGGATCCGGTAGAGGAAGCGGTATCCTCTCCCGAAAAGAGCATATTGCCCTTTGAATCCATGATGACGATGTTCTCCGTAGTAGCATTTCCAATAGCAGTCGCCATAAACCTGGCCAGCCCCGCGGCAATATCATCGGTCATGGCTTCGCTGTTTTCCAATACCAGCATGGCGCTTGCATAGCTCTCCCTTCTCTCGGAGAGGAGCGTTCCGTCATTACTGGGAATACTTAAGTTCACCGTAGCACTCTTTATATTGTCCTGTGTCTCCAGATCCTGTTCTATGTTCTTTTCGAGATAGAGCTGGTACTTTTTCTCCTTATCCGTTTCCGTGCTGGAAAAGCCTCCGGAGAACACATTGGAAATATCATAGCCCTCTGCAGGGATGTTATTGGCACCCAGCAGGATATTTGCATCACTGAGCTGCTTTTTATTGATGGAAATGGTGAGACCGTCATCGGAGATCTTGTAATCCATCCCGTTTTCCGTAAGCAGTTCCCTTATTTCAGCTGTCTGGGCGGTACTGTCAGCAACAGCCAGCACCGTATACTTTGGAGCTGAAACAGTCCATATAAGGACTGTAAGAGCAACAACCACCGCTGCCCCTACGGAAATGATAAGTGTCTTTTGTTTTGCGGTAAAACGGTTCCACCAGTTTAAGAACCTTTCCAAAAGCTGTCTCAGTCTTTCCTGCATTTATTAAACCTCTAAACTTAACACAAGCCCTACAACCAACATTGATTTTGCAAGCAAAATCAATGTCGCCGTGATTTGTCATCGATTTTCAATCGATGACCTGCGCACGCGCTGCGCGAAGCGCATCTCATGCGCGTGCTTCCTTATACCTGCATCTGCATGATTTCTTTGTATGCCTCCATAAAGCGGTCCCTCAGTGCCACTGTATACTGCAATGACGCCTGGGCTTTGGCCTGTGCTATAGCCAGATCATGGGTATTGTCGGTAAGTCCCAGAGCCAGCTTGATCTCCTCATCCTCCTGATCCTGCAGGTAGGAATTTGTCGCATTTATCTGGTTGACGGCATTCTGAAGGAAGCCGCCGAAATTACCGGAATCCTCTATCCGTCCGCTTCCGTGCTTCAACGCAGCATGCTCAATGGCTTCGCTTGTGACATTATAGAATTTGGTTATATCCATGTATTTTCTCCTCTGCTCCAGAGCCCGCTAAACCCGATGCCAGGCACGCTCAGCGTGCCTTAACGGCATTCAAAACATGCCACCGGCATGTTTTGCACTGGACGTTTAGCCTTTTCCGATGGTGAGGCCCTGCTGGGCTATGGACTTGGAGGTGCTGAATGCCGTGGCATTTGCCTCATAAGCCCGGCTGGCATCAATGAGATTCGTCATCTCCGTAATGGTATTTACATTGGGATAAAGCACATACCCGTTTTCATCCGCATCGGGATGCGACGGATCGTATACCATCTTATATTCGGAATGGGTATCATTGTATATACCCCCAACCTTTACCCCCGCCATATTTGAAGTGGCATATTTGCTCTGGTTTGAAGCCAGAATGGAATTAAAGGACGGTTCCGGATTGTTCTTGGTCTCAAAGGTTACCACTTTTCTGGTATAGGGATCTCCGTTGCTTGTCCTGGTGGTATTGGCGTTGGCAATATTCTCGGAAATGACGTCCATTCTCAGTCTTTCCGCTGTGAGTCCCGAAGCATTTATACTGAAACTGTCAAAAACTCCCATTTTCCGTGCCCCTCCTTTCTGTATTACTTATTCATCACTGACTTGAGATTCTGGAACTCTGCCGTGATGCTCTGCGTCAGTCCGTTATAAAGAATATTATTCTTTGCAAGCTCTGCGCTCTCTGTTTCAATATCCACGTTGTTGCCGTCAAGCCTGTAGGAATAGCCCGAAGCATCCGTATACTGCCTGCCCTTTAAGCGGTCAAGCCTTATGGAACCAACCTTATCATCCAGACTTTCAAATCTTGAATGTCTTAAGGCCTCCTCAAGATTAGCCGCAAAGGACACATCCTGCCTCTTATAGCCCGGTGTGTCGATATTTGCCATATTATTTGCGATGGCCTTATTTCTCAATGTTGAAGCGTCTGCCGCCCTGTCAAGGACATTGATATAATCATAAACATCAGTATTTATCACTATTTTCACCTCCTTACAGCACCGCCGTCCCTAAAAATCAACGAAAAGCGGACACAGTAGTGGAAACAGTTTAAATTATCACATATAATTATAAGGAAAATGATTTAAAAGTCAATTTGAAAGGAACCCCCTGCAAGATGATTTCCCACCCTTTTATTCTGTTGTTCTATCAGATAACCGGAAAGTTCAATGAATTTTTCTCCTTTTTTCACAAAAAAATATCCGAAAACAACTATGAATTGAACGAAATGGCAGATATAGTTACGGAAAACACATTTATTGATGACCAGTCAAAGAAAGAGGGGATCAGATACGGCCGGAAGAGTTTTTCCCACTCGGGCTGTGCCCTGGCCGCGGTCTATAACGCCATGATACTCCTTGGTCTTCCCACACCTCTGCCGGAGATAGTGCGTTACTTTGAAAAACACGGTGCTTCTTTTTTTGCTGCCTTTGGTACCGCTCCACAGTCAGCCCTCCGCTTCTTTAGAAAGCAGGGGATCCATACAGAAAGAACCATGAATAAAAAGAAATTCAAGGAGCTGGCGGAAAGATCAGATATACTCATTTTCACCATCATGAATAACCGAAAAAATATACGAAGCATGGTTCACACCATGTGCGTGGAATGCATACATGAAAAAGAGACAGGGGACGGTCCTCAGTCCCATGCCTCTCCTCTTTCATATCCCGTCCGTTTCCTCGTCCACAATTCCCACGGCAGGGCGGAAAAATACGATTCCTATGAAAATATGATGGCCTCCCTCGGCGACGGCAACAACCTCGCCGAAGGAGTGTATATGCTCGCCATAAAACAGGGCAGGCGCACGCACCTGCCCTAATTTATAATGACCAAAAATAAACCTGTTTTTGGTCATGTTGCTCGTTAGATAGCAAAAAATGGGATTTTTATTCTCTATCTATGTTTCTCGTGGCGATCACCTCTACCCCGGTGCCGGCAACATTCTCTATGATCACATCGCCGATCTTTTTGGGCGCTTTGGCAACCACTGCATCGATATCCTTCATAACATCAAATATCTTGTCCTTGGGGATATCGTTTTTGGTCTTGACCGGAAGCCTCTCCTTGTCGCCGCCTTCGATAAGCACTGTACTGGTGACGATCCTTGTGGGATTCGTTACTTCCTTGCGGGCATATATCTCACCCTTCTGGCAGGTATAACCTTCCAGGCTCACAACCTCGCCTTTTTCCATCTGAACTGTGATCTGACACCCCATGGGGCAGCCGATACAGGTAAGTTCTTTTGTTGTCATCACTCTGCCTCCTTATTCCTTCTCGATCTTAATTGTTATTGTTTTAAGATTCGGATATTCTGCAAGCTTCTTTTTCTGAAGGATCACCTGCTCCATTTCACCGGGAGCCATGATGCGCTTCTTGTTGTGCATAATACGCTCATCATCAAAGTATACGCTTACATAGGAATCCTGGAAAACAGCTCCGACACGGAAGCGGACTGTAAGAAGGTCATCCATCCTGTCAATATCAAGTGTTGAAGGAACTGTATATCTTGCGCCCTCGGTAGCCACAAACTTAATAGGCTCCTTATCGGATGCGGCAGCACCTTCCTTCACGAACTTCGAAGCATTTTCTCCGGCCTTCTTTGCTTCCTCGGAAACGAAGTCAACCAGATCATGCACATGGAGCACGTTACCGCAGGCAAATACACCGGGAATGCTGGTCTCTAAGGATTCATTGACCACAGGGCCGCTGGTAACAGGATTAAGCTCTACCCCAGCGCTCTTTGAAAGCTCGTTCTCGGGAATAAGTCCGCAGGAAAGAAGCAACGTATCACAGGTGTATCTCTCTTCTGTCCCGGGGATGGGCTTCATGTCAGGTCCCACCTCTGCTATGGTAACTGCGGAAACCCTTTCCTTGCCCTCAATATCAACTACTGTGTGGGAAAGCTTAAGGGGGATCCCGAAGTCATCGAGACACTGAACGATATTTCTCTTTAAGCCGCCGGAGAAAGGAAGCAGCTCTGCAACCACCTTGACCTTTGCTCCCTCCAGGGTCATACGGCGGGCCATGATAAGCCCTATATCGCCGGATCCCAGGATAACAACTTCTCGTCCGGGCATGTAGCCTTCGATATTAACAAGACGCTGTGCGGTTCCTGCAGAGAAAATACCTGCGGGTCTGTATCCGGGGATGTTTAAGGCGCCTCTCGGCCTCTCGCGGCATCCCATGGCAAGTATAACCGCCCCTGCCTGGATCTCAAACATCCCGTCTGTCTTGTTCATGGCTGTAACAACCCTGTCAGCGGAAATGTCCATAACCATGGTATTGAGCTTATACTCGATGTTTTCAGCAAATACCTTTTCCATGAAACGGTATGCGTACTCGGGACCGGTGAGCTCTTCATTAAAGGTATGAAGTCCGAAACCATTATGTATACACTGGTTTAAGATTCCACCCAGCTCGTGGTCACGCTCAAGGATGAGGATTGACTGTGTGCCTGCTTCCCTTGCTGCAACAGCTGCCGCAAGTCCCGCAGGGCCTCCGCCTACGATAACAATATCATATGATTTCATTATGCCTCTCCTCCTTTCCCTGCTTTTGTGCGTTCCGGCGCAATAACCGATTTGCCGCCGCTCTTGGTGATCTTTTCTGTAGGAATACCGAGTTCACGGTTGATTATCTCCATAACACGGGGTGAGCAGAAGCCGGCCTGGCATCTTCCCATTCCCGCCCTGGTGCGGCGCTTTACGCCGTCAAGTGAACGAGCTCCCAGAGGCCTTCTGATGGCATCCAGTATCTCTCCCTCGGAAATGGATTCGCAGCGGCAGATGATCTGTCCGTATGCGGGATCCTTCTTAATGAGTTCGTTTCTCTCTTCAACGGACATTCCTGAAGGATTTAAGATACCCTTCCTCTTTCCGTTCCAGTCAGCCTTCTTCTCAGGCTTTGCAAGGTCACATACGATACCTGCCACCATCCTTCCGATAGCCGGGCTGGATGTAAGTCCGGGAGATTCGATACCTGCACAGTCTATGAAACCGGGAGCTTCCTTAACTTCACCGATAACGAATTCGTGGGCATCCTCATGGGCACGGAGACCTGCGAAGCTGGTGATGACCTTCCTTGCAACAGGCAGATTGTTTACATGCATTCCTGCCTTGGCTATAAGGTCATTGATGCCGGCAGCTGTGGTAGCTGTGGCTTCCTTATCCTCTATATCTATAGCTGTAGGTCCTACTATAAGGTTTCCGTGAATGGTGGGTGATACCAGAACGCCCTTTCCAAGCTTGGTGGGCTGGGGGAATATGGTATGCTTTACAAAAGAGCCCATTTCCTTATCCAGGAGACAGTAATCACCGCGTCTCGGTGTGATGTGGATCTTCTTGTCCGCAACCATGTTATGGAATACATCTGAATAAATGCCTGCCGCATTTACAACGTACCTGGTCTTATACTCCCCGTTATTTGTACGAATATGCCAGATACCGTCCTCATCGCGGTGCAGTGTTTCCGCCTCGGTGTTAAAGAAGAAATCAACGCCGTTTACCGCTGCATTTTCCGCCATGGCAATATTGAGCATGAAAGGACAGATAATACCGCCTGTGGGAGCATAGAGAGCAGCACAGGCCTCATCTGCAAGATTGGGTTCCATCTCATGGAGCTCTTCTTTATTAAGGAGCCTTAACTCCTTTACGCCGTTAGCAATACCCCTGTCATAAAGTTCCTGCAGTCCGCCCTTTTCCTCTTCATGGATGCAGACTACAAGGGAACCGTTCCTGTCAAAAGGAATATCCAGATCTGCGCAAAGCTCATCCATCATCTCGTTGCCTTCCACATTGAGCTTTGCCATCAGTGAACCTTCTGCGGCATCAAATCCCGCATGAACTATAGCGCTGTTTGCCTTACTTGTTCCGGAGCATACATCTTCTCCCTTTTCAAGGACGCAGACGTTCAGGTCATATTTGGAAAGCTCCCGCGCTGTGGCGCTTCCGCTTACACCTGCTCCGATTATGATACAATCGTAGGTCATTTGTTTTCCTTTCTGTTGTGCTTCACCGCCCAAAAAGTCTGTACAGGCGGTGTTGTTTAAAAACAGCGACGGAGCCTGATGCTTCCGTCGCCGTTTCTCCAATTCGTTTGGCTACGTAAATATAAATATTTTATTAAATCGTAATTAAACAAAAATAATGTTGTGAAGAAGAGATGCTACGATACCGCCGCAGATAGGTGCGATAAGCGGGATCCAGCCATATCCCCAGTTGGGATCCTTCTTGCCCTTGTTGGGTCCAAGGAGCTGATAAGCGAAACGGGGAGCTGAATCTCTTGCAGCATTCATTGCATATCCTGTAAGTCCTCCGAAGGAAGCGCCGCATGAAACGATTACGCCGTATACGAGAACCCATGTAACACCTGCAGCATCTCCGGGAATGGAAGCCAGTGTGAATACAAGGATGAATGTAGCTACGAACTCTGACAGGAAGTTAAGCCCAACATTGGGGATTGAAGGTCCTGTGCAGAAGCAGCCGCGAATTGTATCGTCATCGGGAGTAGCCTTGATGTGATCTCCGAAGAGAACCATAAGGATAGCAGCTCCTACGAAACCGCCAAGCATCTGGGCGATGATATAACCGGGAACAAGACCCCAGTCAAGGCCGCCGCGGATAGCAGCGCCGATGGTAACCGCGGGATTGAAGTGTGATCCTGACATTGCACCGAATGTGAATGCGGGAACCATAACTGCCATTCCCCATCCGATAAGGATGTAAACAGCTCCGCCGCCCTTAAAACCTGACTTCTCAAGACTTACGTTACAGCAAACACCGTCACCTAAAAGAACCAGAATAGCCGTTCCAATAAACTCAGCAATATAAGCCTGCATAAACTAAAACCTCCTTATTTATTAAATATTCTCCAGGCCTGCTTATGCAGACCTCATGTTTTTCTGCCTGTCCGCCGGAGCATCAGGCACTCCGGCGGGAGACAGTTAACACCTTACTTTGCCTGACAAACCTGTTAAATATGTTTGCCTTAAATTACTTTGCCCATCCGCGGGTAGCGCCGACAGCCTGCTTCCACCCTTTGAGCTTAGCGTCACGATCTGCATCGGACATAGCGGGCTTGAACTCTCTGTCTATAGCCCAGTTCTTGATAACGTCATCCTTGCTTGACCAGAAGCCAACTGCAAGACCTGCGAGATAAGAAGCACCCATAGCTGTTGTCTCAACACATACAGGACGATGTACGGGAGCGTTGATGATGTCGGACTGGAACTGCATAAGGAAGTTGTTCTTGCATGCGCCGCCGTCAACCTTAAGGGCTGCGAGCTTAACGCCTGATCCGTCTTCCATAGCTTTCAGAACATCGCTGGTCTGAAGAGCAAGTGACTCTAATGTTGCACGGATGATATGATACTTGTTTACACCACGTGTAAGGCCTGTGATAGCGCCGCGTGCGTAAGGATCCCAGTAAGGAGCGCCAAGTCCTGTAAATGCAGGAACAACATAGCATCCGTTGGTATCCTTAACCTGTGTTGCAAAGTACTCGGAATCCGGTGAGCTGTCTACGAGCTTAACCTCGTCACGGAGCCACTGGATAGCAGCACCTGCTACGAATACGGAACCTTCCAGAGCGTACTCAACCTTTCCGTCAAGTCCCCATGCGATTGTGGTAAGAAGTCCGTTGTTCGGGAAAAGAGGCTTTGTGCCGATGTTCATCAGCATGAAGCAGCCTGTGCCGTAGGTGTTCTTTGCCATTCCTGACTCGAAACAGGTCTGTCCGAAGAGAGCTGCCTGCTGGTCACCTGCTACGCCTGCGATCTTGATAGGCCCGCCGAAGAACTCGGGATCGGATTCGCCATACTCTGTGCTGCTGGAAGGAAGTGCCTTGGGAAGCATGCTCATGGGAACCTCGAGCTGGCTGCACAGTTCCTTATCCCACTCACAGGTATTGATGTTGAACATAAGTGTTCTGGAAGCGTTTGAATAGTCGGTTGCGTGTACCTTGCCCTTTGTAAGCTTGTAAATAAGCCATGTATCAACTGTACCGAAGCAAAGCTCACCCTTCTCTGCTCTTTCACGAACACCTTCTACGTTGTTCAGTATCCAGCGAAGCTTTGTGCCTGAGAAATAGGGATCGAATACAAGACCTGTCTTGTTGTAAGCGGCATTGTCGATTCCGGGATACTTGTCCATCAGTTCCTGCTTCATATCAGCAGTTCTGCGGCACTGCCATACTATTGCGTGATAAACGGGATCTCCGGTAGCCCTGTCCCAAACGATAGTGGTCTCACGCTGATTTGTGATACCGATTGCTGCGATGTCAGAAGCGGTTGCGCCTGCCTTCTGCAGAGCTTCCTTAGCCACTGCAAGCTGGGTGTTCCAGATCTCATTTGCATCATGCTCTACCCAACCCGGCTGAGGATAGTACTGCGTGAATTCCTTCTGTGCAACAGAGCACATCTCACCCTTCTCGTTGAAAAGGATACATCTGTTGCTGGTCGTTCCCGCATCCAGAGCCATCACATACTTAGCCATACTTAGTTACCTCCTTAATCCATAAACCTTCTGTTATTAATAAATATGTTCCGGAAGCTTCTACGGGCCTCCTTCCGTATCCTGTGATGAAAACCGTCCCTACATGAACCAGACACCGGAATTGGTGGTGGAAACCGCCACCGCACCATTTGAGAGAGCATTCATAACCCCAGCCTTGTCTGAAATAAGTCCTCCGGCTATCACCGGCACCCTGCAGATGGAATTGATCTTCCTTATCATTTCAGGAAGAATGATCCCGGGAAGAAATTCCACAAAATCAGGCTGCGGTATGCCCGGCTTCGATCCCTTTTCCATGTTTATAAGTGCTATGCTGTCCAGCACGAAATATCTTAAGATCGTATTGAGCTTCAGCTCCTTTGCATGGGGGATGAGCGCACTCTTCGTCGTAATGATGCCGTCGGCCACTGTATTGGTTTTAATAAAGTCCAGAGCTACATCTCTGGAAGAAAGGCCGTTAATGAGGTCAACATGAACCATCGCGGTCCGTCCGGC
>CAMJPM010000076.1 GCA_946407725.1 uncultured Lachnospiraceae bacterium | reverse complement strand
AGCTCGTCGGGCTCATAACCCGAAGGTCACAGGTTCAAATCCTGTCCCCGCTACTCTCATCCATTGGATGAATGTACTTTCAAAATTTAGTTCGCAATGTGATACAAAACACATTTATGTTAGTTTTGGGTTGCAAGCCCATCCGCCGATTGCAAGCAATCGCCGGATAAATTGTAAGCTACGTATTGCTGGGTCGCAAGCCCATCCGCCGATTGCAGGCAATCGTCGGATGACCGTTTGCTCGTAAAGACGAGCAAACGCTTTTCAAAATACATAAAGTCCTTTGAACGCAAGCGTTCAAGGCCTTTCTAATTTTGAAAATGCTTGCTGTCCTTCCTCACTATTAGCCCAGATAGCTCAGTTGGTAGAGCAGAGGACTGAAAATCCTCGTGTCGCTGGTTCGATTCCGGCTCTGGGCACTTTTCTTTTATATTTTTAATCTTTTACTTTGTGGGTTTTTACGATACACTATCCACCATGAAGGATCTTACTAAAGGAAATCCCATAATAACCATTTTATTGTTCGCCATACCTCTGGCGCTGGGTCAGCTGTTCCAGCAGTTTTACAGTCTGGTGGATGTGAGTATTGTAGGCTCTGTCCTTGGGGAAATCCCTCTGGCTGCAGTTGGTGCTTCTACTGCGTTTTCGGATTTTCTTGTCGGTTTCTTAAACGGCTTCTGCAATGGATTTGCCATAGTTGTGGCCATGTGCTTTGGTTCCGGGGATATGGGCAGATTAAAAAAGGTTGTTGCTGCTTCCTATATTACCGGCATTGTGCTTGCAGTTATCCTTACTGTTATTTCCCTTGGTTTTCTTGATAGAATACTTAAGCTGCTGAATGTGGAAGCATCCCTTACAGGATATGCAAAAGACTATATTATTATAATTATTGCCGGTCTTATTTTTTCTGTACTATATAATACCTGTGCAGCGGTATTAAGAGGTATAGGAGACAGCGTGACTCCGCTATTATTCCTGATACTGTCGTCAGTATTAAATATAGTGCTGGATCTGTTCTTTATCACAGTGCTGCATATGGGAGTTTCCGGGGCTTCGGCCGCAACCGTGCTTTCCCAGGCGGTTTCCGCATTTCTATGTATACTGAGGATAATACATAAATATCCTGCCTTACATATTAGCAGGGAAGATATTGTTTTTGAGAAAAAACTGTATTCAGATATATTATCCACAGGATTGTCCATGGGTCTTATGATCTCTATCGTTAATCTTGGAACCCTTTTTCTCCAGAGTGCCATTAACTCATTCAATCCATACGTGGTTGTGGCCCATACCTCCGCAAGAAAAATAACAATGATACTTATGCTGCCCAACGGGGTTTTCGGCAGCGCACTTGCGGCTTTTTCCGGACAGAATTTTGGCAGCGGCAGATATGACAGGATAAGGAAAGGCTGTACACAGACAATTCTGTTGATATGTATCTGGGATATCCTTGCTCTGATACTGGTATGGCTCGCAGGAAAGGAGATCATTCATCTGGTATCTGCCAGTTCCAATGAAGAGGTGCTCTATTGGGGATCCCTCTATCTGCGTACAGACTTGTGTTTCTATTTTCTCTGTACCACGGTCTGCTGTATTAGAAATACGCTTCAGGGCATGGGCCATTCCATGACAACCATTATTTCCAGTATGATGGAGCTTTTGACAAAGGTTCTCATAGCATTTCTGCTGGTGCCTGTTGCGGGATATCTGGGCATAATCTGGTGTGAGCCCATAGCCTGGTTCCTGATGCTTATCCCGCTTCTGGTCAAGTGGATACAAATAAATCATAAAAATGAGCGGATGGGAAACAGTATGGTATAATCAGAAAACGGGGTATAAATGACTTATCTTTGGAAAAAACGGAGGACAGATATTTGAAACAGGTCACTTTGGGAAGAACGGGAATTACTGTACCGCAGAACGGATTTGGAGCCCTTCCGCTTCAGAGAGTATCACTTGAGGAAGCGGCCGGGATACTGAGAAAGGCCTATGAGGGCGGTATGAGGTTTTTTGATACTGCCAGAGCATACAGCGACAGTGAAGAAAAGCTGGGATACGCTTTCGGTAACGGCTGGCTGAAAAGAGAGGATATTATCATTGCCACCAAAACACCTTCAAAAACACCGGAGGGGTTCTGGAAGGATCTGGATACCTCCCTCAGTAAACTGAAAACAGATTATATTGATATTTATCAGTTCCATTTAATGGGACAGTGCTGGAAACCCGGTGACGGCAGCGGAATGTATGAATGTATGACAGAGGCCAGAGATAAGGGTCTTATCCGTCACATTGGGGGCACAGCCCATAAAAAGGGCATTGCGAAAGAGCTTATAGAATCGGGATTATACGAAACCGTTCAATATCCCATGAGCTATCTGGCGTCTGACTCCGAGACCGGGCTTATTAAGCTCTGTAATGAAAAAAATGTTGGATTTATCTGCATGAAGGGAATGGCCGGCGGGCTCATCACCAATTCCAGGGCTGCCATGGCCTTTATCTCACAGTATGACGGAGCGGTGGCCATCTGGGGGATACAGAGGATGAGCGAGCTCAATGAATGGCTTTCCTATATGGAGGATTCTCCGGTTATGGATGAGGAGCTTGAAAGATTCATAGCTTCCGAAAGACAGGAGCTTATGGGAGAATTCTGCAGAGGCTGCGGTTATTGCATGCCATGTACCGTGGGTATTCAGATAAACCAGTGCAACCGGATGTCACTGATGCTGAGACGGGCTCCGAGCAAAGACTGGCTTTCCGAATACTGGCAGAAAGAAATGGAAAAAATCAATGATTGTGTAAACTGCGGGCAGTGCCTCGGGAAATGCCCTTATGAGCTTAAAATACCTGAGCTTCTAAAGAAAAATCTTGAGGACTACCGGGAAGTGCTCTCCGGAAAGAGGAAAGTCCAGTAAATTTTAAACCGCATTAGCGGCATATACATTTGCAGCAGGGAACATAGTATGAAAGGAACGGAGTAAGTCTTAAATGAAATATCTTATTATAGGGGCAGGGCCTTCGGGGTTAACTCTGGCGGCAGCGCTTAAAGAAAAGGGAATAACGGATTTTCTGATCATAGAAAAGGAAAATGAGGCCGGAGGACTGTGCCGGAGTGCAGAGGTTGATAGTGCTCCTTTTGACATCGGCGGCGGTCATTTTCTGGATGTAAGGCGGCCGAAGGTTGATGAATTCCTGTTTCAGTTTATGCCTGAAGAGGAATGGGACAGGTATACAAGAGACTCCCGCATAGAACTTAAAGGGCAGATGATAGGAAGCCCCATAGAAGCCAATATCTGGATGCTGGATACGGACTCCCAGGTAGAATACCTGAAATCCATATCGGAAGCCGGCTGTGTATCCGGAAAGCCCATGCCGGAAAAATTTACGGACTGGATATACTGGAAGCTGGGAAAACGCATAGCGGAAGATTATATGATCCCCTACAATAAAAAAATGTTCGGGGAAGAGCTGAATATGCTTGGAACCTACTGGCTTGAAAAATTGCCGGATGTGTCCTTCGAAGATACCTTAAGAAGCTGTCTTACCCACAAGGCTTATGCAAAGCAGCCGGGGCATGCGGAATTCTTCTATCCGAAAAAATACGGATATGGGGAGGTCTGGCTCAGGATCGCGGAAAGCCTGGGTGATAAGCTGAAAACCGGTGTCAGCGCAGAGAAACTGGATATGGAGAATAAGTCCGTTAATGATGAATTTAAGGCAGATATTATAATTAACACCATACCCTGGACAGAATTCAGGGAAATAAAGGGTGCGGACAGCAGCATTACCGAAAGGATCCGTTCCTTAAAATACTCCTCGGTGGTAACGGAGTATTACGGGGAAAATATGAACACAGATGCCCAGTGGATCTACTATCCCGAGGAAAGCAAAGATTATCACCGTATTCTGGTCCGGCATAATTTCTGTCCGAATTCCGGGGGGTACTGGACAGAGACAAATCTTACACGGTATAAGGAGAGCAGCAGACCGCATTTTGTCAATAAATATGCCTATCCCCTTAATACTATTGGAAAAAACGAAACCATGGCGGAGCTTCTCTCCGACATGAAAAAGCGTGATATCATCGGCCTTGGCCGCTGGGGAGAGTGGCAGCACTTCAATTCCGATCTGGTGGTGGAAAGAGCCCTTGCCCTGGCGCGTGAGCTGACGCAGGGAAATTAGCTGCTTTCATCGGCAGGATCTCTTCACGACGGCGAAGAAAGCCGGAAAGAACAACATCTCCGTTTATCTCGTAAACGGTGCAGCTGAGAATTCCGGAAACATTACCGAAACAAACTGGAATAAGAAAGGATGCTTTACCACATACAAGCTTCAGGCCAAGAAGGACTATGAAGTGGATACTTCCCTTGGGGAAGGCATACTTCTCTTAAAACCTATAGGAAACTTTGAGGGAGACGGTGCTATCTTCAGAAATGTGGAGTATACTGTTCCTGCAGGCTGGGATGAAGAAGGCAGCAAGGAAAGGAAAGTATCTGAGCTCCGCGTAGGTATTTACAATATGACAACAAGTAACTACTACGTTGACTCAATAGAGGAATAATCTGAACACCGGCGTATTTCAGGCCGGAAATGAGTTGAACAGCAGAAGTTAACCGGGCTGTGGCATGAACCGCTGCAGCCCGGTTTACTGTGCGCTCTTTCCCCTACCCGATTGATAAGCACCGGCTGAAAACTTGCAGAAGACAGTGTATACTGTTACAATAGTTTGATATAGTATTTTGCATGAGAAATTTACGGCGGCGAAAACCGCTTTTGCAGGAAGGATCGGATCTTTAGATAATGAAAGTACTCGTACTTGGCGGAACCGGAATGGTGGGTTCCCATTTTATGAAGAGTTATATGGCAGAAGGAGCGGAGGTAAAGGGAGTAGCCAGAAATTCCGCATCAAGCCGGATGGCGGCGATTCAGGACGATTCCATCATACGCTGTGATATTCTGGAGCGGGATGCCCTTATGCGGATCATGAAGGACTTTAAGCCCGACATTATCATACACATGGCAGCTCAGGCCTTCAACGGGGATTCCTGGAATCTGGAATATGTTACCCATGAGACCAACTATACAGGGACATTGAATGTGCTCTACTGTGCGAGGGAGACCGTTCCCGAGGCAAAGATCCTTCTCGCATGCTCCAGTGCGGAATATGGAAATATTAAGGAAGAGGACTGTCCGTTAAAGGAAGACCGTCTTCTCACGCCCCATACACCATACGGGGTATCCAAAGCCGGAGTGGAGAATCTGGGACGCCAGTATGCGCTGAATTACGGAATGAAGGTGTTTCTCCCCAGGATGTTTATCCATGTGGGTACGGGACATCCTCCGGCAACAGCCATCCAGAATTTTGCCAGACAGCTGGCTCTTATCAAAGTGGGAAAACTGCCGCCGGAGATACATGTGGGAAATCTCACCACTTACAGGGATTACATAGATGTGAGGGACGGAGTAAAGGCCATGCGGCTTCTGCTGGATAAGGGAAATCCCGGTGAACCCTACAATATATGCAATAACAAGGCCTATCAGATTAAGGAGATCCTGGACATGCTGGTAAAGATATCCGGCACGGACGCAAAGGTGATCCCGGATGAAAAGCTCTTCAGGGTGGCGGATGAGCCGCTTCTTCTGGGGGATGATTCAAAGATAAAGGCGCTGGGTTATGTGAGAGAATACAGTATGGAACAGACCCTTACCGATGTATTCCACGACTGGGAAGGAAGGATTTGATATGCCGTCAGCCTTTAAGAATGTGACCATACTCCTTCCTGCCATGGATGAGACATACTCCTTAAAACAGACTGTGGATATAATTGCCGGAACCAATCAAAAAGAGGACTTAGCGGAATTTATCTTTCTTCTCTGCGACAGGACCGGGGAAGAAACCAGGAAGACTGCGGAAGAACTGGTTAAAAAATACGAAAACCGGATCCCCATGTATATCCATAATCAGGGACTGCCCTTTGTGGGCGGTGCCATAAGGGAGGGAATAAACCTGGCCAAGGGCTCACATGTGGTTATGATGTCATCGGATCTGGAGACCGATCCCCGGGTCATTAAGGAGTTTGTCAGACTTGCAAAAAAATATCCGAAGCGTATAATCACGGCTACAAGGTGGAAAAAGGGCGGAGGTTTTGAGCACTATAACAAGGTAAAGCTGGTTTGCAATCTGATTTTTGAGCGGATGATAGGGCTCTTTTATTTCACCCTTCTTTCCGATCTGACATACGCCTACAGGATCTTTCCCACGGATCTCATGAGAAAGATAAGATGGGAGGAGCTGCGGCACCCCTTCTTCCTTGAGACTGCCCTGAAGCCCCTCAGGCTGGGCGTAAAGTTTATTGAGATACCCGGGCACTGGACCGCAAGGACCGAAGGAGAATCCCAGAATTCCTTTTTTGCCAATTTTAAGTATTTCAGGACCGCCTGGCATAACAGGTTCCTGAAAAAAGAACAGATACTGCTTTGAAAGAAAAAACATCAAAAAATATAAAATTCAAAGGCATCAGCCTGAATAACGATCTGGACAAATGGAGAATTTTTTCCACCATCGGGTTCTGCCTCATAGTTATAGCCCTTGCCTGGCAGTCTGATGACGCCTACCACGGCTATGTGATGTCCAGACATCTCTGTGAGGGACATGGGCTCGTATATAATATAGGAGAGAGATCCACGGCCAGCACCTGTCCGCTGTTTACACTGATAATAGCCCTTGCATATTTCTTTACCCGGGAAATGTATTTTACATCCCTTGCGGTATGCGCCCTGTTTTCGGTGGCGGCTTATGTGATACTGGTATTTAAGCTATGCAGGACAAAGGAGCAGGTGGTGATAAGCTTTATCACCTTAAGCGGCAGTCAGGCATTCATAAGCTACACCACATCGGGGCTGGAGAACAGCCTTCTCTTTTTCTTAAGCGCGCTGTTTATGCTGACGATAAATAAACAGGAAAATTATAACGGAAAAAGAATGCTGATACTGGCGCTCCTGATATCACTTCTGGCCATGGCCAGGATGGATTCCGTCCTGATCTTTGTACCGGTGATAGTTTGGATATATTTATTCAGAAGGGATGATGTGTCCTTTATAAAAGCCGTGGGGATCGGGATTGTTGGGCTGCTGCCCTTTATTCTCTGGGAAATATTTGCCTGTTTTTATTTCGGTTTTCCCTTTCCGAATCCTGCGTATGTGAAGCTTGGAACGGAGATAGCGGCTGGGGAGTATATTAAAAGGGGAATAATGTACACTGTGTATTCCGCCTTGGATGACGCTGTAGTCGTGGTGATACCGGCCGCAGCCGCGAGCCTGAGCCTGCTTTCAGGGAAACTGAAATATATGTTGATCTCCACCGGAGTACTATGCTACTGGATCTATATCATCCGTATCGGCGGGGACTTCATGATGGGAAGACATTTTACGAATATGTTTTTTGTATCAGTTTGCCTCCTTATCATGATGATAAATGATAAGGAAACCGACGTGAAAAGGCTTCCCTTTATCAGGAGCTTCTTTTACTGTGCGGCTTTTTTGTCTGTAATATTTGCAGCCACCTTCGGACGGACCAACGGGATCCAGTATCTGTCCGGGCATAAATACAGTTCCCAGATCTCGGATGAGAGGGAATACTATTACGGGACTACCGGGCTGTATAACAATGTTCTGTCCCTTATCAGAACAGGAGAGCTCTGTATACAGAATACCTGGAACAATGATGCCACCGATGATCTTCGTTCTGAGGGATTGAACGGGGGAATAATAGATAATGCAGCGGGGATACTTGTGTACTATAATCCCGATCTCTATTTAAATGATACCTATGCGCTGGGAGATCCTTTTTTATCAAAGCTCCCTGCGGAATATAATGAAAACTGGAGAGTGGGGCATTTGAGAAGAGAGGTTCCCCATGGCTACAGAGCCAGTATCTGGTATGACGAAAACCGTATAAAAGATGATGACCTGCATGAGTATTATGATAAAATAAGACTGATTACCAGAGGCGATCTTTTTGCTGAAGGGAGACTGCAGACCATAATAGACATGAATCTGGGAAAATATAAATATCTTATCGATAATTACGAAAAGAACAGGAAATAAAGAAGTGCAGAGACGCAGGGATAACACAACACAGAGAACAGTTATAATGATCATCACGGGAATACTGGCAGTTTTACTGCTGGCTTTCTTTGCGGGGGTGTTCTTTTTCTCCGGTCATTTTTTGCCGAACACCACTATAAATGACACGGATGTCTCCTACATGACTGAAAAAGAAGCGGAGAAAATCCTTACAGAGGAGGCCGAGAAGTATTCAATTGATGTCATCGGAAGAGAGGGCAGCGGAGGCACCATAACCGCTGGGGATATAAATCTGAAGCCAGTATTTAACGGTGTTATAGGAGAATTTCAGAAATCCCAGGAAGCCTTCACCTGGCCTCTGTCTTTTTCGGATACTCCTGAGTTTAACAGTGATAATGTGGTGGATTTTGACGAAGACCGTCTTGAAGCAGCCTTAAATGCCCTGGGGATCTTCGATCGAAACAGGGAGCCGGAAGACGCCTACTTAAGTGAATACAACAGTGACGGCGGATACAGGATAATAGCTGAGGATCCCGGCACGACGCTTATCAGGGGAAAGACTGAGGAGACGGTAAAGGAAGCGATAGAGCTCCTGAAAAAGAATGTGGATCTGAGTGAGGAGGGCTGTTACAAGGAGCCCGGTATCACTAAAGAAGATGCGACCTTAAATACCCTGAAGGATAACCTGAATAAATTCGTGAACGTTAAGCTCACCATTGATTACGGAGATAATTCGGAAACAGTGGACGGAGATCTGATCGGGCAGTGGATCTCTGTGGATGGTACCACGGTCACACTGGATGACGGGAAGGTTAAGGAATACGTGGATTCTCTGGCAAAAGCCCACGATACCTTCGGTATCAGCCGTCAGTTTAAGACCCATTCAGGAGAGACCATTACCGTCAGAGGCGGAAATTACGGCTGGTGGACTGACCGGCCAAATACTGCAGTGGCCCTGGCGGAAGCCATAAGGAAAGGGGAAAGCGGTGAGTTTAAGCCGGTTTATTTCTCGGAGGCAAAGGTTCATGGGGACAGCGACATAGGAAACAGCTATGTGGAAGTCGATCTGGATAACCAGCATGTATATGTTTATAAGGATAATAATCTGGTGGTTCACTGTGACTGTGTTTCCGGAAAGGTGAGCGCAGGGAATTTCACCCCCGACGGCACCTATGCCATCACTTATAAGGAAAGGGACGCCACTCTGGTGGGAGAGACATATTCCTCTCCTGTAAGCTACTGGATGCCTTTTAACGGCAATATCGGATTACACGATGCCAGCTGGAGGAGCTCTTTTGGCGGCAGCATTTATGTTACGGGGGGATCACACGGCTGTGTGAATCTGCCGAAGTCAAAAGCCGCCGAAATATTCGAACAGGTGGAAAAGGGCGAGGCCGTGGTAGTATACGGCGGAAAACAGGAAGTACCCCAGGAGAAACCCCAGAATGTCACAGAGCTTACGGAGGAACAGCAGCTGGCACTGTTGCAGCTTATTCTGCAGCAGCAGGCGGCAGCCATGAGCGGCCAGATAGATGAGACCGGCGGTGGGATTGAAGGCCAGTAAACTGCGGCGGGTAACGGGATATGATCCTGCAGCGGGGTAATCCTGAAAATATGTTTGATGAACTTTATAAGCTCAGTGAGAGCGATATATATCCTTTTCACATGCCGGGGCATAAGAGAAGGCTTTCGGGTTTTAATCCCTACAGTATTGATATTACTGAAATAGACGGTTTTGACAATATGCACGAGCCCGAAGGGCTTATAGCCGCATTGAATGAGGGCTTAAAGAAGCGTTTCGGCGGGGAGAGGGCATTTATCCTGATAAACGGCTCCACCTCCGGAGTGCTTACGGCCATATCGGCTTCCCTAAATCCCGGAGAAAAGCTGCTGCTGGACAGAAACAGTCATAAGAGTGCCTTTGACGCTCTGTATTTAAGGCGCCTGGAGGCAGTATTTATCTGCCACGAGAAGATCGGGATCAGCCCTGAGGAGATCCTTGCGGAAAGCATCGCTCCGGAGAGTATCTGTACTGATGACAGGGAGAGGTTCCTTATAAACGGCGGGATTTCACCGGAAAAGGTGGAGGACGCGTTAAAAAAGGACAGGGATATAAAGGCGGTTTTTATTACATCACCGACCTATGAGGGCTTTACTTCGGATGTTTCACGGATAGCCGGTATCTGTCATGCCCATGGTGTACCCCTGATAGTTGACAGTGCCCACGGTGCCCATGCAGGGTTGCATCGGGACTTTACAGAGGAATACCGTTTTGAGAATTCCGCTCTTTCGGGGGCGGACATAGTGATAAAGAGTCTTCATAAGACGCTTCCGGCCTTTACACAGACTGCGCTTATCTCGGTCAGCGGAAGTCTCATTGATATGAACTGTTTCAGACGGTTCTATTCTGTCTTTCAGAGTTCCAGCCCCTCCTATATTTTTATGGCCGGCGCGGACAGGATGTTAAAGCTCTTAAATGAAAGGGGAGAAGAGCTGTTTTTGAGCCTTGGGAACAGGCTTAAGGATCTAAGAAAAGAGACCGGGGGTAACCGAAGGATACGTTTTTTCGGGCCGGAGCTTATGGGAAGATCTGCTGTATACGGCTTTGATCCCACAAAGCTTCTGCTCACAGCTTCTCACATGACAGGAAAGGAGCTCTACGATGTCCTCCGTGTGAGATATCATCTGCAGCCGGAGATGGCTGCGGATCGTTATGTTCTGCTGATGACCTCCATAATGGATGATAATGGGGGCTTTTCCCGTTTGAAAATGGCTGTTTCGGAACTTGAAAAGGAGGCGTTTCCGGAGCCGGAGGACAGGAGCGTATCAGGAACAGAGGGATTTTTTGTTGAAACGGTATTGACGTCAGATAATATGGATGCGGACAGGCGTGCAGAATCCTCAGAAACCACGGAAGAAACCGCAGAAGGAAAAAAGGAAGTTACGGCCCTTAAGGATGCAAAAGGCCGTATTTCAGCGGATTTTATCTCGGTTTTCCCTCCCGGAGTGCCCCTTATTATACCGGGAGAAAGATTTAGTGGAGAGATAATAGACAGAATAGAGAAAAGCATAAGACAGGGGCTGAAAGTAAAGGGTGTTTTAGTCAGCAAATGAACAGGATCTTTGTATTGATCGGAAAAAGCGCTTCCGGAAAAGACTGTATTTTTCAGGAGATCATAAAGAAGCACAGGGGAAGTCTCCGTACCATTATCCCTTACAGTACAAGACCCATGAGGGATGGCGAAAAAGACGGTCAGGAGTATCATTTTACAGACGAAAAGGGATTTAACAGGTTAAGGGAAGCCGGAAAGATAATAGAGGACCGGCATTATGATACGGTTATGGGGTTATGGCGGTACTTCACGGTGGATGACGGCAGCTTTGACGACGGAACGGATGTGCTCCTTATCGGCACTATAGAAGCCTACGTATCCATACGGGATTATTTCTCCGGAAGAAGGGAGGTCGTTCCCATCTATATTGAATGTGATGACGGAGACCGGCTTATCCGGGCCGTAAACCGGGAAAAGACCCGGGCTGTCCCCCAGTACAGGGAATTATGCCGGAGGTTTTTAACGGATGATGAGGATTTTTCCGAGGAAAAGATAGAGAAAGCCGGGATTAGCTGCAGAATATTTAACAGGGATCTTGATAGATGCGTCAGAGAAGTTGATGAGGTTATAGGCGCTTATGGACATTAAAGTAAATCAGAGCCAGCAGGTGACCCATACCGAAGCGGCAAAGCCGGTGGAGCAGCCCTCGGAAGCTTTTAAGTTTGCCCTTATGAGCAATATAGAGGAGGCTGATCTGCAGGAGCGGCTTACCGGTATGATGAATGAGATCACCATGCAGGGAAAGCGCATAAAGAAAAGGAAAGACATAGGGGATATGAGGAGGTACAGAAGCCTTATTAAGGGCTTCATGAATGAGATAATTAACCGCTCCCATAAGTTTTCCAGGGAGAATTTCCTTGACAGGAGAGGCCGCCACAGGGTTTACGGTATTATCAAGCTTATTGATGAAAATCTGGACAGCCTGGCGGAGGAATTATTAAAGGAAGAGAGCGACAATCTTACCATATTAAATAAGATAGGTGAGATAGAAGGAATGCTTATAGATATACTGACTTAGATGAAGGGATTTCGTGATATAATCGGACAGGAAATGTCCTTAAAACATATCAGGGATGCGGTAAGGACGGAAAGGGCGGCCCATGCCTATATTTTTGACGGCGAAAAGGGCATGGGAAAGAAGACCCTTGCGGCAGCCTTTGCAAAGGCCCTGCAGTGTGAAAAGCCGGTGGGGGAAAGGGAAGACTCCGATGCCTGCGGGATCTGCCACTCCTGTATAATGGCAGACAGCGGCAGCCATCCGGATATTATAAACGTTACCCACGAAAAACCGGGAAGTATCGGGGTGGAGGAGATCCGTACACAGGTTGTGAATGATGTCCTGATAAAGCCCTACAGCAGCAAAAGAAAGGTTTATATCATTCCGGAAGCCCACCTCATGACGGCGGAAGCCCAGAATGCGCTGTTAAAAACCCTGGAAGAGCCGCCTTCATATATCACCATAATCCTTCTTGCCGATAACAGGGAGATCCTGCTTAATACCCTGCTTTCCAGAGCTGTATGCCTGCCCATGAGAGCGGTAAAAGCGGCGGATATTTCCGGTTATCTTGAACGGGAAAAGGGACTTTCTCCAACGGAGACCGGCATTGCGGTGTCCTTTGCCCGGGGGAACCTGGGGAAAGCCGTTCTGCTGTCCGAAAGCGAAGGCTTTACGGAGCTCTGGGAGGAGGTAAGAGCGTTACTTATCCATATCAGGGAAATGACGGATGTGGAGATATCCCGATCTGCTTCGGCGGCAGGGGGAAAAAAGGAGCAGAGGGACGATTATCTTGGTCTGCTCATGCTGTGGTTCAGGGATGTGTTGTATATAAAGTCCGGCGGCAGCAGTGAAGGAGTGGTGTTTTCCGGAGAGTTAAGGGAAACAGAGGAAGCGGCAGAGCATTATTCCTTTGAACAGCTAAATGATATAATAGAAGCAGTAAAGACCGCGGGATCCAGGCTTAGGTCCAATGTCAATCCGGACAGTACTTTTGAAATGCTATTTATGACTATGAGGTAAGAAAATTGGTTAATGTAGTAAATATAAGATTCAGATCAGCAGGCAAGGTTTATACTTTCTCAACTGATGGTCTTCCGGTGAAAAAGGGAGACTACTGTATAGTGGAGACCGTAAGGGGCAAGGAGCTGGGAAAGGTGGTTTCCGATCCCGAGGAAAAGGATGAGAACATGTTAAATCCCAATTCTCCCTTAAGATCCATAATCCGGGTCGCTACGGAGGAGGACAGGGAGAAAGATATAAAGAACAGGGAGAAGGAAAAGGAAGCCATAAAGATCTGCAAGGAAAAGATCAGAAAGCATGAGCTGGATATGAAGCTCATAGACGCCGAATATACCTTTGATAACAGCAAGCTTTTATTTTACTTTACTGCTGACGGCAGGATAGATTTCAGGGAACTGGTAAAGGATCTGGCGGCTGTATTCCGTACCAGGATAGAGCTAAGGCAGATAGGTGTCCGGGATGAGACCAAGATCCTCGGGGGCTACGGGCCCTGCGGCAGGGAATTATGCTGTCACAGCTATTTATCGGACTTTGTGCCGGTGTCCATCCGGATGGCAAAGGAACAGGATCTGTCCCTTAACCCCACAAAGATATCCGGTGTCTGCGGCAGACTTATGTGCTGTCTGAAAAATGAAGAAGAAACATACGAATACTTAAATAAAAAGCTGCCGGGAACCGGAGATCTGGTGGCTGATCCCGCCGGAGAAGAGGGAATCGTTTCGGAAGTCAATGTACTGAGGCAGAGAATAAAGGTTCTCTTTGAAACTGAGGATGAAAAGGAGATCAGGGAATACCCTGCAGAGGAGCTTACCCTTAAGGCTAAGAGGAAAAAGGGTCCCAGCCAGCAGAAAAAGCAGGAGAGGGAGCCTGAGGAGCCGCTGCCGAAAGAGCTTCTGGAGGAAGAATTCGGGAGCGGCAGTAAGGAATCCTCTGATGGCAGGGGTGCGGAACAAAGGGACAGGAATGAAAACCGGAAAAAGAACAGAAGAAAAAAGCACAAGAACAACGGAAACCCGCCTGATACCCGTGGAACTGAAGAAAGGTGAGAGATTTGATGATCTTGAACGGAACGGCTACGAGATAATCCAGAACAGGGATAAATTCTGTTTTGGAATGGATGCTGTACTGTTATCCGGTTTTGCGAAAGTTAAAAGGGGAGGACGGCTCATTGACCTGGGCACGGGCACCGGAATACTTCCGATCCTCATTTCGGCAAAAACCGGGGGAGAGCATTTTACCGGGCTGGAGATCCAGAGTGAGAGCGTGGATATGGCAAGGAGAAGCGTTATCCACAATGGCCTGGAGAAACGTATAGACATTATCGAGGGCGACATCAGGGAGGCTGACGTGCTTTTTGACGCAGCCTCTTTTGATACGGTGGTTTCAAATCCGCCTTATATGGCAGGGGGGAGGGGTATTCCAAATCCGGATTCCCCCAAAGCCATTGCGAGGCACGAGATACTGTGTACCCTTTCCGATGTTGCCCGGGCGGCCTCATACCTCCTTAAAGAGGGGGGAAGCTTTTTTATGGTCCACAGGCCTTCGCGCCTGCCCGACATATTTGAAGAGATGAGAAAGAACCGCCTGGAGCCCAAAAGGCTGCGCTTTGTCCATCCTCATACTGATAAGAAGCCGTCCATGGTGCTGCTGGAGGCCAGAAAGGGCGGCAAAGCCGAGCTGAAATGTGAAAAACCGCTGATAATATATGGTGAAGACGGAAAGTATACGGAAGAGATAAGGGAAGAATACGGGTATTGACTATGCCGGGAACTCTGTATTTATGCGCAACACCCATAGGGAACCTTCAGGATATCACGGAGCGGGTTAAAACCACGCTGAACTCCGTATATCTTATTGCGGCGGAGGATACCAGAAACAGCCTTAAGCTCTTAAACCGCTTTGATATCCATGTTCCCCTCACCAGTTATCATGAATACAATAAATATGATAAAGCGGAGGAGCTGCTGGAGCTGCTGTTATCCGGAAAAGATCTGGCACTTATTACGGATGCGGGAACCCCGGCCATTTCCGATCCGGGAGAGGTGCTGGTGCAAAAATGCATAGAAAACGGTGTATTGGTCACATCCCTGCCCGGAGCCTGTGCTGCCGTAACCGCTCTGACGCTTTCCGGCTTAAGCACCGGGCGCTTCTCTTTTGAGGGATTTCTTTCCCGTGAAAACAGGGAGAGAAAGGAGCTCCTGGAGGAATTAAAGAAAGAGACCAGAACCATTATAATCTACGAAGCGCCACATCATCTGAAAAAAACCTTATCCGACCTGTATAAAGTCCTGGGAGACCGGCGGATCTCCATATGCAGGGAGCTTACAAAGATCCATGAGGAAATAATGAGGACTGTTCTCAGTGAGGCTCTTAAGTATTACGAAAAGAACGATCCCCGGGGAGAGTATGTGCTGGTGATAGAGGGAAGGAAAAGATCGGATATACAGGCAGAAAAGGCGGAAAAATACCTGGAAATGAGCATAGAGGAACATGTCAGAGCTTATGAAGAGCAGGGACTTGACCGGAAGGAGGCCATGAAGGCTGCGGCAAGGGACAGGGGAGTGCAGAAGAGGGATATTTATAATGCGCTGCTTAGGACCTGTTGAAAAAATAAAATGGGGGTGTCTATGAAAAACAGGATTTTAACAATAATGATGATAACGGTTATGACCGCTTTTACAGTCTGCGGCTGCAGCGCAGACAGCGGTACGGGTGACAGTGCAGACAAAAGCACGGAAAGTATTGCAGAAAGCAGTGCAGACAGCAGCACGGAGAGTGTTGCAGACAGCAGCGCAGACAGCAGTACGGAGGAAGTTACTGAGGAAGCCACGGAGGTGACCGGAGGGTTCGCGGATGAAGAAGCAGAGATGGATGAAAAAGCAGATGAGGAAGAAGGAACGGAAAGCGGAGAAGCCGAAATGAGCTATGACATATTGAGAGAGGCGGTTAACGGATTTAATCAGAAGATGTACAAAAGCTGCGGCGAAAAGGGAAACC
>CAMJPM010000075.1 GCA_946407725.1 uncultured Lachnospiraceae bacterium | reverse complement strand
CAGCAGTTTTTCTCCTTTATAATACCTTCCTATCCCCAGAACGTGGTCATTTCCTGTTTCCACGATCCAGGTATCGGCTTCACCGGTAAACACCTCATATTTCTGACGGAACAGTCTTAATTCCTTTATTGCCCCGTAGATCCTGCCTTCCCTGGTTTTAGGATCATTCCGCTTTTTCGCATCTTCCCAGGAAAACTTTCCTCTGTGTAAATAGCGGCTGTCATCCCATTTAAGAGGCTCCTCATGATAGGTATAATCATTTAAGGTGCCGGTCTCATCTCCGGAGTAGAGCACCGGAATGCCGGAAAGGGTGAAGAGAAAGGCATGGAGCATGATATCCAGCCTGATCCCGGCTTCCCTTTTTACATCATTATTCTCGTATTCTGCAGCTTCTATGCCGCAGAGTGAGGCAGTGGTTCCGCAGAGCCTTGCATCCCTGAGGCGCGGGTCATCATTATACAGCTCTCCCCGGGCCTCGCTTCCGTATATATATCCACGGAAATAATCATTTAAGAACTTTTTATGCTCCGGCTCGGTAAAACCAAAGGCCTTCAGGAAATCAAAATCCAGTCCCCAGCCTATGTCATCATGACACCTTAAATAATTAAGGAAGGTATATTCCCTGGGGAGACTGAAAACGCTTTCCAGCTGGTGCTTTAAGAGACGCACATCCCTTGTGGCTACCGTGTGCCAGGTGCTTGCCATGGTGGTCACGTTGTACAGGATATGGCACTCCGGCTTTTCAACAGTTCCAAAATAGGGCACCACCTCTTTCGGCTCCATTACCACTTCACCCAGAAGCAGGGTTCCCGGAGCGACTATCTCCGATGCTATACGCATCATCCGTACCAGGGTATGGACCTCTTTCAAATTCCTGCAGTTGGTTCCCAGTTTCTTCCATATATACGGGGTCGCATCAAGCCTCACTATGTCCACTCCCCGGTTCAGGAGATAGAGCATGTTTTCGGTCATATCGTTAAAGACCGTGGGGTTGGCGTAGTTTAAATCCCATTGATAGGGATAAAAAGTGGTCATCACTATCTTCCCGGCCTCAGGGCAGAAGGTGAAATTTCCCGGAGCGGTCTGGGGAAAAACCTCAGGCACATACTTCTCATATTCATTGGGAATGCTCCAGTCATCATAGAAGAAATACCTGCTCTGGGCCTCCCTGTCTCCGGCTTTGGCTTTCATTGCCCACTCATGGTCTTCGCTGGTGTGGTTCATCACAAAATCAAGGCAGATACTGATATCCTGATCGTGGCACTCTTCGGCAAGGGAAGACAGATCCTTCATGCTGCCGTATTTCTCATCCACATTTCGGAAATCAGACACCGCATAGCCGCCGTCACTTCTGCCCTCGGGGCTTTTAAGAAGGGGCATCAGATGGAGGTAATTCACCCCCGTTTCATTTAAATACGGCAGATGCTCCTTCACCCCTTTGATGGTATCAGCGAAACAGTCCACGTACATAAGCATTCCGAAACGCTTATTATCCTTGTACCAATCCCCGTTTTCCGTACGCTTTCTGTCCCATTTTTTCAGTGTGGCGCTTCTCTTCGAATAGTACTCCCTTATCATATTGCAAAAATAATCAAAGGCAGGATAGTTCTCACCGTAGAGCTCAAAATACAGCCACTTTAATTCATCATAATGTTTTGAAAATCTCTTATCTATTTCAGTCATGGTCTCTCTTGGATCATCCCTTTACAGCGCCCTCGATCATTCCGTTCATGATCTGTTTCTGAGCGATAAGGAAGATAATTATCATGGGAACTATGGCAAGCAGCGCAGCTGCAAGTATCATATTCCACTCCTTTACATAGGAACCTACAAATGCCTGTACCGCAACCGGCAGGGTCTTTACTCTTCCGTTCTGGCCTAACATCATTGAGGGCAGAAGGTAGTCGTTCCAGATCCACATTCCGTTAAGAATGGTAACCGTGGTGATGACCGGCTTAAGAAGCGGGAATATTATCTTGAAATAGATCTGCTCCGGTGAGCAGCCGTCAATGGAGGCAGCCTCTTCCAGATCATAGGGAATACCCTTTATAAATCCGGTAAGAATGAATACGGTCATGGCTCCGCCGAAACCACAGTATGCAAATACTATTCCCGGCACAGACTGCAGCATGGAAATACCGATGAATTTTCCAACGTCACGGAAGGTGGCGATAAGGGGAAGCATGACTACCTGGAAAGGAATGATCATGGAGGCTATAAAGGTGAAGTATATAACCATGGCCCATTTCTTCTTATTATTACGGCAGATAACCCAGCCTGCCATTCCCCCGAAAACTGCCAGGAATACAAGGGAAAGCACTGTGATTATCAATGAAGAAGCAAATGCATCCCAGAACAGGAAGTGTGTATTGTTGATAACATCCACCAGATTGGAGATAAGCTGCGTAAAGCTTACACCGTTAAGGCCGATGGGATTCGCCGTGATATCATTCGTGGTCTTGCAGGAATTTATCACAACGAGATAAAAAGGAAACAGTACATATATCGCTATTATAGTAGCTATCACAAATCTCCATACAACGGAGGAAGTCTTTTCTTTTTTACCCATTACAGTTCTACCTCCTTCTTATTGGATATATAAACCTGAAGAATGGATACGCAGGCCAGGATTATGAAGAACAGCACGGCCTTGGCTTCACCCAGGGCGTAGTTATCCTTGATAACCGCTGTATTATAGATATTAAGAGCCAGCATTTCCGTTCCGTTTGTCAGATACGAGCCCATGAAATCCGCTACCGAACCGGTTCCGTTTGTCAATGCCAGGTTCACGTCGAACTGCTTAAACGCGGATGTAAGTGTTAAGAAGGTACAGATCGTAATAGTGGGTGCGATCATGGGGATCTTTATCTGGAAAAGGGTCTGCATGGGATTTGCACCGTCTATGGAAGAAGCTTCCAGTATCTCCCCGGGAACCGTGTTAAGACCGGTAATATATATGAGCATGATATAACCTGCATACTGCCAGATATAAACTACTATTATGGCTATAAAAGCCGTTCCGGTCTCCGACAGCATGGAATATCTGTTATCGAAAAGTGCGGTTGTGATATTCGTTACTACATTGGCAAAAATGAACTGCCAGATGTAACCTAATACGATACCGCCGATAAGGTTGGGTAAAAAGTAGGAAGCTCTGAAAAATCCAAGTCCCTTAAGCTTTGATGTGCAAAGGAGAGCTAAAAGGAAAGCCACCAGATTTACCATTATCATATTGACTACCACAAAGAGGAACGTAAGCAGTATCGACCAGATGAACGACGGCTGCTGGAACATCTTTGTATAGTTTTCAAGTCCCACTTCCTTGGTAAAACGGATACCGTCCCAGTTGGTAAAGGAATACCGGATACCCAGGATCAGGGGAATTATTACTGTTACCAGAAATGCAAAGAGCAGCGGGAACAGAAAAACAAAATTCATAAGTGCGCGGTGATACTTTAAGGTAGGGAAGATAAAAAGTCCCACAAGTATACCTACTATACCAATAACCAGAAAAGCACCTCTGTAAGGGGCATTGCTTCTGGAAACATCAAGTATCAAAGCTGCGACCACAAGAGCCACCCCGCCAAATATACAGAGAAGCGAAAGCAGTCTTTTTCCAACGGCATTATCTACCATATATCAAACCTCCCTTCCTTAATTTGAGAGCTCCACCATTATTGAATGTTACTTTCAATCCAAATCCATTAAAACCATAAGGGGCAAGGGCTGAGCCCCTGCCCCGAGATGCGCCTTGGGCGCGTTTTTTTTATTCTGCGTAGTATGAGCTGCAAACCTGAGCCATGGTGCTTACAAAACCGTCTGCATCCATCTTGCCCTGTGCATAGTCAGCAAATACCTGACAGGTTACGTTCTGAAGTCCGTCCTTCTTAAGCATTGTGTGCCATCCGGAGGTCTTTCCTGCATCCATGTAGGACTTGATGCTGTCATAGAAAGGATCAGCTGCTGCATATGTGCAATCTGAGAAGGGGCTGATAAGTCCGGCATCATTTACAAGGATGTTCTGTGCGCTGTCCTCAGATACCCACTGAAGGAAAGCCTTTGCATCATCAACCTTGCCGTTGCTGTAAACCGTCCAGTAGCTGGGAGGACCTGCGATGATGGTATCAAATCCGTCATCAAAGCCGTAAGGAGCAAAGCCCATCTTGAAGCCTGAATAGTTTTCGTTGGAAGTAACTGTTCCGTTAATCCAGTTACCCTGGGTTACGAATGCGTATTTGCCTTCTGCAAAGCCCTTAACCTGATTGTCATAGGTTCCGTCTACTAAAAGCTCGGGATCTGAATACTGGTTCATCATGCCGATGAATTCAGCAAACTTCTTCATTCTTCCCTCATCGATCTTACCGCCGTCATTTAAGAGGTCGATATAGGTCTTGTCATCAAGCTTTAAGCCTGCGTCAAGGTACTGTCCGAATACGTGTGTTCCTGAAGACCATCCGAGGTTTGCAGGCTCTGCGCACCATCCGAATACTGCTGTAAGTCCCAGGTCAGCTTTCTTTGAGTCAAGTGTTTCCACTGCGGTCTTCCATGCTGAAGGGCTTGTAAGTGATGCGGGATCAACGCCGGCCTTCTCAAGAACATCTGCATTGTATGCAAGAGCTGTAGCTTCTACTGTGTAAGGGAAGCCGATGGTTCCCATTGTATCGTGAACAAGTTCATAATCTGTGTCATTTGTCCATGCCTCACCTGAAAGATCAGCCAGCATTCCGTCCCAGGTGTCAGCCTGGTTTGCTTCTATAACAAAGATATCCGGCATATTGTCAGCCTGGTACATCTTCTTTAATTCATCTCCTGCGCTTGTGTCGCCGCCGATGGTCTCAACGCTGACATCTTTTCCTGTCTCTTCTTTATACTTCTTTGCAAGATCCTGAAGCTGGTTGTCGATCTCAGGCTTTCCGTTTAAGAGCCTTACTGCTCCGCCTGATGAACCGCTGTCTGCTGCTCCGCTGTCAGCTGCCGCACCGCTGTCTGCTGCTGCGCCACTGTCAGCTGCTGCTCCGCTGTCAGCTGCTGCTCCGCTGTCTGCTGTTCCTGTTGCTGCTCCGCCGCAGGCTGTAAGTCCAAGTACCATAACTCCTGCCATCATGAGCGCTAAAATCCTCTTTTTCATAGAACCTCCTTTTAATATAAACACGTAACTCAAGTTCAACTTTTTCGCATAAGGTACAAAAAGTATTATGTTGACTTAGTTACTTATGCGCGTAAGTTATATAAAGACAATACCACATTTTTAAATCTTTGCAAGAGGTTTTGAAAAAAAACGAAGATGAAAACTCATCTTCGTCCTTTTGCACAATAAACGTATATCCCGTTTGGATATATTTACTTTTTTCTCTCCGCAACACTGTCTCTTTTCATCAGCGTTGTCTTAAATATAATCTCACTCTTTTTCGGCTTTTCTCCCCTGATCATCTTTAGCAGTGTCTTGATAGCAAGCTTGCCCCTCTTCTCAATATCCTGATGAACCGTTGTGATGGCAGGCCTGGAAAGCCTTGCGGGAATGGTATCATCAAACCCCACCACTGAAAGATCCTCCGGTACCTTTACCCCCCTCAGTTCACAGGCATTGATAAGCATACTGGCATATACATCAGAGCAGCAGATGACCGCTGAATATCTCTCGGCTTTTTCCGCCAGCTTTGCCATGCTCTTATGGATCTCATTCTTTGTGGAACGGAGTTCAAAAAAATCCTTGTTACTATATTCTATCCCGGCCTCCGAAAGCGCCCTGCGGTATCCCCTGAAACGCTGCAGGTCCACGCCGTCATGATTGTCCGATAAAAACCCGATCCGCTCATGTCCCAGGGAAATAAGGTATTTCACCGTCTCATAGGTCCCTTTTTCATCCTCTAAACCTATGTTTACGAATGAATCCTCAAACTCTTTCACCACCTCCCGGCTTATATACGTATCCACGCACACCACCGGTTTCCTGTATCTTTTATAAACCCTGAGGGCGTCATCATCAAGCATCCAGAAAAGCAGCAGCCCGTCTGTATTCCAGGCGGCCACCTTTTTTAAGATATCAGCTATGTCATCTGAAATATAAAGCATCATATAATATCCGGCTTCCCGGATAACCTGTTCGATCCCGCCCAGTATCTCTGAAACAAAGGGCTCGGACAGTATATGCATATAATGGTCTTCCCTGGTCTTTATCACCACACCTATTATCTTCGACTGGTCCGAGGCCAGGTTCTGGGCATTCAGATTTGGCACATATCCCACCTTGTCCAGGTACTCCTGTACCCTTTCAATGGTCTCGGGAGAGACCTCCTTTGTCTTTCCGTGTATCACATTGGATACCGTGGTGGTGCTCATATTCAGTTCTTTTGCTATTTCCTTTATGGTTATCATTTTTCGGACGTTTTAATTTTCTCCTTTTCTTATTCTGTTTACGGCTTAAATATTGTATCACAGCGTTATAAAATATGCATTGACATTTTCCGTAAGGAATTGGAAAATAATGGTAACTGTACATATTTCACTTCATAATTAAAACTAATACCGGTGCCGCGCAGGCACGGCATCGGGCGGCACCTTTGCCTGCGGCAGGGTACATTCTTATGGAAAGAAAATTCTGGCACGATAAGATCGCATATCAGATTTATCCAAAAAGCTTCTATGACTCCAACGGCGACGGTATAGGGGATCTGAAGGGTGTAATCAGCAAGCTGGACTACCTGAAGGAGCTGGGGGTTGACATAATATGGCTCTCTCCTATTTACCCTTCCCCTTTTGCTGACCAGGGCTATGACATTTCAGACTACCGGAATATTGATCCCCGTTTCGGAACCATGGAGGAAATGGATGAGCTTCTTAAGGAAGCGCATAAACGTGGTCAGTACATACTTATGGATCTGGTGGTAAACCACTGTTCAGATGAGCATGAATGGTTTCAGAAGGCCATTAAAGATCCCGACGGGAGATACGGAAAATACTTTTATATAGAAGAAGTAAAGGATGGCAAGCTTCCCTGCAACTGGAGATCCTACTTCGGCGGCCCGGTGTGGGATCCGCTCCCGGGACACAGCGACAGGTATTATCTCCATGTCTTCCATAGGAAACAGCCGGATCTCAACTGGGAGAACCCGGAGCTTCGGGAAGAGATCTATGATATGGTCAATTTCTGGCTGGACCGTGGTCTGGACGGTTTCCGTCTGGATGCCATCATTAATATAAAGAAGGCTCTTCCGTTTAAGGACTATTTTGCCGACCGTCCCGACGGTTTATGCTCCATACACAACGAACTTCACGAAGCAAACGGTGTAGGGGACTTTTTAGGGGAGCTCAGGGACAGGACATTTAAGCCCCATGACGCCTTTACGGTGGGAGAAGTATTTAATGAAAAGGAAGAGGAGCTTCCGGATTTCATAGGAGAGAACGGATATTTCAGTTCCATGTTCGATTTCGAGGAAACCGTTTTCGGTCAGAGTCAGAGGGGCTGGCATGAGAATTATGACATTACCCCCGACGACTATAAGGCCTGTGTTTATAAAACCCAGAGGAAGGTCTCTGATATCGGCTTTATCTCAAACATCATAGAAAATCACGACGAACCCCGGGGTGTTTCCAGATACCTTCCCGGGGATATGCGAGACGACAGTGGGAAAAAGCTGTTAGCCACAGTCTACTTTATGCTCAAGGGTATTCCCTGGATATATCAGGGTCAGGAGCTGGGAATGGAGAATTTAAAGCTTTCTTCCATAGACGAGGTGGACGACATATCCTCCATCGATTCCTATAAAGTAGCCCTGGATGCCGGATGCAGTGAGTCAAAGGCTTTGAAGCTCATAGAAAAATACGGCAGGGACAATGCCCGGACCCCATTCCAGTGGGATGACAGCGAAAATGCCGGTTTTACTGCCGGAACCCCCTGGCTCAGGATAAATCCCAACTACAGGAGCATCAATCTGAAGGCACAGAAGGACGATCCCTCCTCTGTATGGAACCATTACAGGAACCTCATTGCCTTAAGAAAAGATCCCGAATATAAAGATATCTTTGTTTACGGAAGCTTTACTCCCTTCCTCGAGGACAGGCACAACATCATGGCATATATCAGGGAATATGAAGGAAAGAAGATCCTTGTGCTTGGGAATTTCGACAGGGAAGAGAAGAAAGTGATCCTGCCCTATACTCCGGACAGGATCCTGAATAACAACCTTGATGAACTCACCCTTAAAGGAAATGAACTCACTCTGCTTCCTTCCCAGGCCATCATAGCTTACGTGGGATGATTATAACGGGAGCGTTGGCAGCCCGCCGGCGTTCCCTGTACAACGTTTTCGAATAAATGTTGTACCAGATCCTATTTTAAAAGTATCGCCCTTAATATCCCGGGCTGGGAGTGCTCTCTCTTTCCTGCACCCAGTCCGGTTTTTTCTATTTTCAGAACTTCAGGAAGTACGGTGGATGTCATTACGGCTGCAGCGAAGGCTGCGCCGGTGGGTGTCACATATTCTCCCTGTCTCTCCGTGATGGAAAGTGGAAGTCCGTATTTCTCCGAAATATTCAAAACCGCCGGCACCGGTACCGGAAGTATGCCGTGTCTGCACCTGACCGTGCCTGTTCCGTCACAGATCCTCGGTATTATAACTTCTGTTATTCCAAGATCATCAAAGCATACCGCTGCCGCAACTATATCTGCTATGGAATCCAACGCCCCCACTTCATGAAAAAACACCTTATCCACCGGTCTGTTGTGCGCCTTTGATTCCGCCTCCGCAAGTATCTGGAAAACCTTTTCCGAAAGATTTCTTGCCCCGTCGGTAATATCCAGGCCATCTATTATCGCCAGGACATCTCTTAAATTGCGGTGAACATGGTCATGGCCATGGCCCATTTCCCCGCTCTGCGGATTGTCGTGGTCGTGCGGATCACCGTGGTTGTGGGACATTCCTCCGCTCTGTAGATCGCCGTGGCCGTGCAGATTTCCAAGGTCATGGGGATCTCCTTCACTCTGCGGATCGACGTGGGCGTGCAGATCGCCGTGGACATGCGGATCACCGTGGCTGTGGGACATTCCTCCACTCTGCAAATCAACCTGGTCATGGAAGTCCCTTCCATGTATATGCCCGTAAAGGTATTCCATATCATGGTCATGATTCTCATGTTCATGATCCAGCTTCACATTGAAATCACAGCAGTCTATTCCGCTTTTTTCCACCCGGCTTATTTCGATTTCAAAACCTTTATCCGGTATGCCCGACAACGCATTCCTCAGCTTCTCTTCATCCGCTCCCAGATCGAGAAGAGCGGCTGTTATCATATCACCGCTTATCCCGGAATAACATTCAAGATATAAAGTTTTCATGGATCCTGTCTCTCCTCTTTAGCACATGCCAGGCGGTTTATCTGGGTTGCAAAATATCCCCCGCCGAAACCGTTATCAATATTTACCACCGCTATACCGTTGGCACAGGAATTCAGCATGGTAAGCAGTGCTGAAAGTCCCTTGAATCCCGCACCATATCCCACGGAAACAGGTACAGCTATTACCGGATTTTCAACTATCCCTCCTATAACACTTGGCAGTGCCCCTTCCATACCTGCCACAGCCACTATGCAGTCTGCCTTTAACAGCCTGTCCATCTGTGACAGAAGCCTGTGAAGCCCGCTCACTCCCACATCATATATTCGCTCCACTCTTGAACCGAAATACTCTGCCGTCTGCGCAGCCTCCTCCGCCACCGGGATATCCGCTGTACCCGCGCAGCAGACAGCTATATAGCCCCTGCTTTCCTCTTCCGGTGATCTGCCAGCCTTTTCTTTATCTGAGGGAAAAACTTTAAGTATCCGGGAAACAGGATCATAGCTTACTTCCGGGATTTCTCTCCTGACCAGCTCATACTGTTCCTTTGTTGCTCTGGTACCGAAAACCCGGCCATCCTCTTCATAGAGGTTCTTAAATACCTTGACCAGGTATTCATCAGGCTTATTCTCACAGAATACCACCTCCGGAAAACCATTTCTTATCTCCCGGTGGCTGTCCAGCTTTGCAAATCCCAGCTCTGTAAAGGGCTTCTTCTTAAAAAAAAGCTCTGCCTCCTCTACTGACATGCTGCCATTCCTGACCTTTTCAAGTACCTGACGAGTACTGTTCATAAATTCCGTAATACCATTCCTTTCTTCCACGATGGTAAACCCCTGAAATACACTATCAGGATCTGTCATATATTGGGAATTATAAGATAACGTATGATATATACTGTCAGAACCACTATGCAGTATATTATCAGCATCTTATATTTCCTGCATATACCCATAACAGAGTTATCTTTGTTTTCCTTTTCTGCTTCCTTAACCTTCTCTTCTATCTTTTCCTTATTAGTCATCCTCAAAATTCTCCAGGAACGAATGATCCTTTCCCTCTGCCTTATAACCCGGAAAAGTCTCTATGCACACAGCATGGATACTGTTAAAAATGCTTTTCTCAATCTCGGGATTGTCTTTTCTCAGGTCTTTTATCAGCATTTTTATCTCCTGCCTTTTTGAATCCCCGGTACCGCCGTCATCTTCCCCGAGATTTTCGGTAAATCTGCATGCACAGCGTATAAAATCCAGCTTATTATAATCCCTCCATGCCAGTATATCCTCTTCCCTGATGGAATACATGGGCCGTATCAGCTCCATTCCTTCAAAATTCGTGCTTTTCAGCCTGGGAAGCATACACTGCAGCTGGGAACTGTAGAACATGGCCATGACCGTGGTCTCTATGACATCATTCAGGTGGTGTCCGAGTGCTATCTTATTACACCCCAGTTCTTTTGCTTTGGAATAAAGACTTCCCCGCCTCATTCTGGCACAGAGATAGCAGGGAGAGGTATCTGTGCTGTTTGCTATATCAAAGATATCCGTTTCGAAAATATGGATGGGAATACGGAGAAGCTCCGCATTGTCCTTTATTTTCTTTAAGTTAATATCATTATAGCCGGGGTTCATGACCAGAAAAACCACTTCAAACGGAAACTCACTGTACCGGTGAAGCATCTGCATGAGCTTTGCCATAAGCATGGAATCCTTGCCGCCGGAAATGCATACCGCTATCCTGTCATTTTCTTTTATCAGTTTATATCTTTTTATCGAAGAAATAAAAGGCCCCCAAAGCCTTCCCCTGAAGGTTTTCGATATACTCCTCTCCACCTCTGCGTATTTTTCCAGTTCCTTCATTTCACCGCATCTCTCATTTCTTCCGGATTAAATATACCTGCTTTGGTCTGATGGCCGCTGAAAGCAGCAGTCCCTGCAAAATTCGTGCGCATCCGCCGGAGGCTTTATAGTAAGCGAAATTGTAACTGTTCAGAACAGTCACTTGCGGAACCGCAAGTGGAAAGATGTCCAGTGGACATCTTTCGGCTGCGCTTTGCAAAATGTGCCTGTGGCACATTTTGAATGGCGTTTAGCTGCGTTGCACGCAGCTGCCATCGGAACGCTGAGCGCATCAGCAGCCCAATGAAAACCTTGGCATTTTGGCATTCGGCTCCTCGTGCGAAGCACGACTCTAATGAGCCGAATGCGCGTATCTATTCAGAAACCGGAGGGTTCTGAATAGATACAGCAAAATTTTTATATTTCGCTTACTATAATATAATATTTTATTGCAAAGTGAAATGGTTTATAGACAGAATACCCTGTTATTGGTACAATCGGCTTGCACAATTAAATCTGAAAATGATACTGTTGTGCTTAACCATAAGACGTTAAAGCATTGGAAGAGACCGTAATGAATACACCAGAGAAAACAGACACAGACTATATGCTGGAACAGACACTTGCCAGAAAATCCCCTGATCTGCACAGAAGATTCAGGGACTCCGTAGTGGTGCTTACCCGGATGTTGTCCGGATACCAGCAGGTATTTCCCAATTTCACCGATCACACCGAACTTCATTCCCTGAATGTCCTGGCTTTCTGCAACTGCCTGGTAGGTACTGACAACATCGAATTATTAAATGAAGATGAGATATATATACTCCTTATGGCCTGCTACATACATGATATAGGTATGGGTATCAGGGACAGCGATTATCATTCTTTCCTTAGGGATGTAAGAATGGAACAATACCTGGATAATATAAATGAAGATGATATGCCGCAGACCATCCGAAAGCTCCACCATGAATTCAGCGGCATGTTCATCAGAAAATATGCCGATCTTTTTGACATCCCGTCTGAAGAGCATCTGTTTGCCATAATACAGGCATCAAGAGGACACAGGAAAACAGACCTTCTGGATGAGAGCAAATATTCTTCCAAAATGAAGCTCCCAAACGGCAATACCGTCTGTCTCCCCTACATCAGTCTCCTTATCAGGCTTGCGGATGAGATCGACGTGGCAGCAGACCGGAATTCCGTTCTTTTATACTGCATGTGCGATTCCAGTGACGATGGCGCCGTTATGGCATTTGCAACACACGAAGCCATAAGGACTATCCGTGTTGAACCTGACTCCTTTGTTCTCTTTGTTAAAACAGAGGAGGAATGGGTAAATGAAAATGTACGTGAGCTTGCAGGAAAAATGCAGGAAACCCTGGATTACTGCAGAGAGGTTGCAGAATCGAGAAGCAGGGCAAAGCTGTCCCAGCGCAGGATAGTGATCAACTACATCAAAGAACCGGAGTAAGGTTATTGGATTTTAAAAAACTGAATTTTTGAAAAAAAAAATTTGACAGAATACCAAACCTGTGCTACAGTGCTTTAAACCGTTGATGAAGAGTGAGTAAGTAATGCTCCACTTCCTACGAGAGAGTTGTGGATGGTGTGATCACAGCAGGCAGCGCATTACCGAATGGACTTCAGAGGGCGACCGGAAAGGCTGTTTTACAGTTAGTATGGAAGCCGGAGCGTTGAATCTCCGTTATCAAAATTCGGCATATGTTTGTATGCGCTAAGTGGGTGTTTTTTACACCAAGCCGGGTGGCACCGCAGGTAAAGATGTACCTGTCCCAGCAGATAACTGTCAGGGATGGGTCTTTTTGTTTTTAAAACAAAGATCCCATCATTTACAAAACTGCAGCTGCTTCGCTGCAGACCCCTATCATAAGGAGGATAACGAATATGGAAGAAAGAAAAATACCCTACAAGATCTATTTGGAAGAAAACGAAATGCCCAAGGCATGGTATAACATGAGGGCGGACATGAAAAATAAGCCTGCCCCTCTGTTAAATCCCGGAACGGGAAAGCCACTTACTGCCGAAGAACTGTCTCCCATCTTTTGTGAGGAGCTGGTAAAACAGGAGCTGGACGAAAATACGCCCTTTATTGATATCCCCGAAGAAATCAGGAATTTCTATAAAATGTACCGCCCCTCTCCTCTGGTAAGAGCATATTGTCTGGAGGAAAAGCTTCAGACCCCCGCAAAGATCTATTATAAATTCGAAGGTAACAATACCAGCGGAAGCCATAAGCTGAACTCTGCCATCGCCCAGGCTTATTACGCAAAGAAGCAGGGCTTAAAGGGAGTCACCACGGAAACCGGAGCCGGACAATGGGGAACAGCCCTTTCCATGGCATGCTCATATTTCGGACTGGACTGTAAGGTATATATGGTAAAGGTTTCCTATGAGCAGAAGCCCTTCCGCCGTGAAGTAATGCGTACCTACGGAGCATCCGTAGTTCCTTCTCCTTCAGAAACCACCGATATCGGAAAGAAGATCCTGGCAGAACACCCCGGCACCACCGGAAGCCTTGGATGCGCCATCTCCGAGGCCGTGGAAGTGGCTGCCAAGAACCCGGGATACCGTTACGTTCTCGGAAGCGTTCTGAACCAGGTACTTCTCCATCAGTCAGTGATCGGCCTGGAGACAAAGACCGCCATGGATAAGTACGGAATCAAGCCCGACGTGATCATTGGCTGCGCCGGCGGCGGCTCCAACCTGGGCGGCCTTATCGCCCCCTTCATGGGTGAAAAGCTTAAGGGCAAGGCAGATTACCGTATAGTGGCTGTAGAGCCCGCTTCCTGCCCCAGCTTTACAAGAGGAACCTATGCCTATGACTTCTGCGATACAGGCATGATCTGCCCGTTGGCAAAGATGTATACTCTGGGAAGCAGCTTCATTCCTTCTGCGAATCATGCAGGCGGGTTACGGTTCCACGGTATGAGCTCCACCCTTTCCCAGCTCTACCATGACGGATATATGGAAGCGGTAAGCGTTGAACAGACCAGCGTATTTGAAGCTGCAGAACAGTTTGCCAGAGTGGAAGGCATACTTCCCGCTCCTGAGAGCTCACACGCCATAAGGGTTGCGATTGATGAGGCCCTTAAGTGCAAAGAAACCGGAAAGGAAGAGACCATCGTATTCGGTCTCACCGGTACAGGTTACTTTGATCTGATGGCTTATGAGAAATTCAACAACGGCGAAATGTCAGATGAGATACCTACAGATGAAGATATCGCTGCTTCCATCGCAAAGCTTCCTAAAGTACAGTGAATTTGAAGTTACTATTCAGCGGACCGTCAGGACGCCGGATTGTGGCAATCTGAGGCATCGGCTCAATCCCTGTAAGATGGGATTGAGCCGATGGCTAAAAAATTTCCTAAATAAAATTCCATGTAAATTCACATTTTTGTTGCAAAGAGAACTGATTTGATGTATTATATATTTTGTTTTGTGAAAACAGGGCAGTGGACACTGTGTTACAATCCCGTGTGTCCGTAGCTCAGCTGGATAGAGCAACGGCCTTCTAAGCCGTAGGTCCAGGGTTCGAATCCCTGCGGGCACATTTTAAGCATCAGAGCGCTTTTACATGGTGGAATTGGCGCAGTTGGTTAGCGCGCCAGATTGTGGTTCTGGAGATCAAGGGTTCGAGTCCCTTATTCCACCCTCTTTCATTCGCTGCTGCCTTATAATTTGGGGCTATCGCCAAGCGGTAAGGCACAGCACTTTGACTGCTGTATGCGCTGGTTCGAATCCAGCTAGCCCTGGTCGGCAGCCGGCATATTGATACAACAGGTTGTTAGTTGACAAAGTTAGAAACCTTGTATAATTAACAAAATTAAAAATGAGATACTAGCTCAGTTGGTAGAGCACCTGACTTTTAATCAGGTTGTCGGGGGTTCGACTCCCCCGTGTCTCACTCGCCAAAATACCGCATAAAATCAAGGAAAAGCCCGATTTTATGCGGTTTCTTTATGCCCTAAAATATCCCAAAATACCCCCGAATATTCGTTGCACTTTCGTGTCATTTCGTTTTATTTCGGGCGTTATTCTATCCGTTCGTTGCATTTTCGTTGCACTTTTTGGAAAAATCCCTTCATATTTAAGGCAAAAAAAGAGAGCGGCAATTAACCGCCCTTTAATTTTTCCCGTGTCAGTGGTCCACAGATCCCGTCCGCTACAAGTCCATGTTTTTTCTGAAAATCAATCAATGCTGCAATGGTTTTTTTGCCTGCAATCCCGTCAATCTTTAACCGATGACATTGTAAAAGGCAAGGGGTGGGTACCCCCTGCCTTAACATTTTGTGGCTTACTGCTCGTTTTCGCTGATAAATCTTTCCATCAGCTCCATGATTGCCGCCGCCTGGCTTATTCCCTTGCGCTCGCAAGCTACAGCAAAACGGTCAGCTATGTCGCCTTTTAGTTTAAACCCTTTTACCTTATATCCTGTTTTCTTTTGCCATTTATCTGTTGCTCTTGTCTTTGCGCTTGGTTTGCCTAACGGCATTTGACACCTCGCTTCTTTCCTGCTATTATCATGATGTCCGAGGGCGGTGCAGGAAAGTATTTTTGGTATCCGCCCCCGGGTTTCGCTTTTTATTTTTCCTTTTTCTTATCTTCCTTATCATCTTCCCCTGTAAGCTGATCAAGATATACTATCAATTCTTCTTTGGGCGTGTCCTTCTTAATCAAGGCTTTTATCATGTTGATTACTCCAGTAAACTGCTGATTGGTCATTTCTATCTCCATTTCATTTGCTCCTTTCCTGCTTTTCCTTTGGAACAATTATATTATATATCGGTTAACCTTATATGTCAACACTTAATCAAAAAGTTTTTTAAGTATTTTGGAAAGCTTTATAATGTCCCTTACAGGTCGGCGCGTCACCACCGACCGAGTAAATGAACGAGGAGGTTCTATATGTTTTCTTCTCAATTCCCTGATGTAATTACCAGTGTACGTATCGGAAAGTTATTGATTAAAATATACTCTTTCCGTAAACTCACTCATATTGAGTGTGAATATGCGATAAGAGAATATATGCGAAAACAAAAACTGTTATGAAGTGACCTTTGTCAAGAGAAAATCCCAAATTAATCAATTTT
>CAMJPM010000074.1 GCA_946407725.1 uncultured Lachnospiraceae bacterium | reverse complement strand
AATATTTACAAGGGTTATAGCGTTTTATATACCCACACAAACTAACGAAGAGCCGGTTATAAGGACGGAAACCATAAATATGTGGATCCTGTGGACGGAAAAACATACGATATGTACCAGACCACAGAAGTGGACTGTCAGGTGGTGGCGGAAAGTGCTACCGCAAAGAGAATGTTCTTTGCAGGGGATCTCACAAATTATTCCCTTTCAAGTGAAGATTATGATCAGTACAGAAATTCCGAATTCTGTCATTCCTATCCCGGATCAGGCACCTATTTCCTGCTGTTAAACGGGTTTGAGGATGAGATAAGAAAAAGGGAAGAAAGCCCGGATTTTGACAGTTCTGTCATGGATCTGGAAACCCTGCTTCTCGATTCCTTCAGAAAAGCCTTTTCTCTTTCGATAGACAGGGAGCTTTACGCCAGTACCCTATACCCCGGATCATCCGGCGGGTATGGTCTTTATCCGAATTCCATTATATATGATACCGAAAAGCTCTTATTTTACAGGGATACCGATGTAGCAAAGGAAACCCTTTGCAGCTTTTATTCTGTTGATCCCGCAGACTATCCCAGTCTTTTGTCAGCAGAGGAATCCATTACCGGATTTGATCAGAAGGCGGCAGGCGGATATTATCAGCAGGCTTTTAAGGATGCACTGGATAAGGGATATATCACGGACAACGATAAGGACGGCATCAGTGATCAGACAGTAACTCTTCTCTTCACTATTTTATCGGATAACGACTCTGCGACCCGTAATGTGGAGTATCTCAATAACGTCCTGGCAAAAGCCTCTGCCGGTACAGGGTTTGAAAACAGGATAAAGATTGAAAAGTCCGCTCCCCTTGGAAATGAATGGTTTAACCAGTTCCAGAACGGACTGTCTGACATCTGCTTAATGTGCTGGAACAGCAGCGTCATGAATCCTTTCGAAATAATCACTTATTATACCCATCCGGAATATCAGGTGAATGTAAACTGGTTCGACAGCAGCAAGGAGTATATGGAGCTTGAAATAAACGGTGAAAACATAAGGCTTAATCTCATAGAGTGGGGCGAGGCCATAAACGGAAATGAGGTAGTAAGAGACGGCCGGACATACAACTTCGGTGAAGGGCAGGCAGATTTAAGCTTAAGGATCAGGATACTGGCCGCCCTGGAAAAAAGGATACTGGAAACAGGCGATTATTCCCCTGTGATGTGTACCAACACCAGGGCTTTATTATCGCAGCAGGTTTATTACCCCACCGACATTTATAATCCGGTTATGAAATTCGGAGGGATAAGCTATATCCGCTATAACTATGATGAGAAGGAATGGAAGTCGCATGTGTGGGAGCTTGGCGGAACACTAAAGTATTAGGGGAACATATGCCGGGCTTTTCAGAACAGCTGTAAAGGAACAACACATGATAAAATACACGATAAAAAGAATACTGTATATGCTGCTGGTATTTTTTATCATAATGCTCATGAGCTTTGTGCTGGTAAGAATGCTTCCGCTGCCCGAGCTTCCTCCGGGGGATCCCCATACGGAGGTGCTTAAGATGCGCCGTGAGGCCATGGGCTATAACAAACCCTATCTCATGCAGTTTGCAATATTTATAAAAAGCGTGGTCACATCCTTTGACTGGGGGCTTTCCGACAAGCTCTATTTCGGGCAGGAGGTGTGGGCTGTTTTCGCGGAAAAGCTGCCGGCTACTGTAGTAGTAAACCTTTATTCCATAATACTTTCCATTCCCATAGGAATAGGACTGGGGATATTCGCCGCTGTAAGGAAGAATACCTGGATCGATTATCTTATATCCACACTTACGATAATGGTGATATCGGTACCGGGCTTTGTTTACGCTTTTGTGATACAGTATGTTTTCTGTTATAAGTTTAAGATATTCCCTCTGGTGATGAAGACCGGCACGGACTGGTTTTCACCTGAGATGCTCCGCAGCATGATGCCGGCAATACTCTCTCTGTCCCTGGGTGTCATCGCCTCCTTTACAAGGACTACAAGGGCGGAGCTTTCCGAGGTGCTCACCGGTGATTTCATGCTTCTTGCAAGGTCAAAGGGACTCACCAGAACCCAGGCCACTGTAAGGCATGCCTTAAGAAACTGCATGGTGATCATAGTGCCGGGGATCTTCGGCGAGTTTCTGGGAATACTAAGCGGCTCATTTGTCATAGAAAAGATATTCTCTATCCCCGGCGTGGGTTCTCTTACCCTTAACGCCATAAACGGACCTGATTACAATATATTTATGCTGTCAACAGCCTTTTATACCGCAATCGGCCTCATGGGAGCGCTCGTTGTGGATATTAGCTACGGATTTTTAGATCCCAGGATCAGAATGGGTGAGAAGGGTTAAATATGGATATTCCTAAGGAAAAACTGGTATTTGCAAAGCATAGGGAAAGGATCAGCGATGAGGCTTTAAAGACAGTCCCAAGGAGTTATCTTGCTGATGCGATGCTGCGATTTACTAAAAATAAATCCTCGGTGGCGGCAGCCTGGATACTTCTTTTTCTTGTGATCTTCTGTATTCTGTCGCCCATCATATCCCCCTATAAGATAACCGACAAGGACAGTATCTATACTGGTTATCCGCCTTTTGTCCCGGCTTTTTCCCATTCGGGAATACTTGACGGAGGCAGGATATATGATTCCCAGAATGAAATATCCATGGCGGCCTTAAGAGGCATAGCCGAAGAGACAGGCATGGACCCTTTTATAAAGGTGCTTGATGTAAATGAACAGAAAAGCAGATACCGCGGTCATGATATAGTCAGGAAAACCTATGACATAAGGGTCAATGCCTACTATGCCCTGGGTATTGTCCACAGGGTATTCTCCTATGATGAGTTTGACAGGCTGCAGAAATGGCAGAATGACACCGGCATCCAGGTGATCTATCCCTATGTGCTTCCCCGTGACATAGAGGGAATTAAGAATAATCCCAACCTCTGGTATAAGGTGGATCAGGACGGCAGGGCAATTTTAAGGGAGGACGGCAGCTTCATTCCCGTATATGCCACGGAGAAGGAGGAAGAAGGGGTGCCCTACTATTCCATAAGAATTCCCTCAGATGACGGAAGCTATATTTACAGCGTCAAAAAATCTGGCGCTGTACAGTGCAGGATCTGTTATTACAACTATTACCGCTATATCATGGGACATGAGCCTTTCTATATAATGGGAACCTCCTCCATGGGCATGGATCTCTTCGGAGCCATAGGGGTGGGAGGCAGGTTTTCCCTGTTATTCGCCGTCCTTGTAGCCGTTATCAATCTTTTCATAGGAACCGTTTACGGCTCCCTTCAGGGATATTACGGTGGTGCCGTTGACATGATAATGGACAGGATACTGGATATACTGTCAGGAGTACCCTTCATTATCGTGGCAACGCTGTTCCAGATGCATCTCACAGCCAAAGTGGGTGTAATAGGATCTTTTCTCTTTGCCTTTGTGCTCACTGGATGGGTTGCCATAGCATCACTGACAAGGACACAGTTCTACAGGTTCAGGGGAATGGAATTTGTGATGGCTTCCCAGACTCTGGGAGCATCTGACACAAGACTTATGTACAGGCATATCCTCCCCAATGCCGCCGGTACCATAATCACAAGCTGTGCCCTGCTGATACCCGGGATAATAAGCTCTGAAACGTCCCTCTCCTATCTTGGGATCGTTGATCTTTCATCTATTTCAGGCACTACTCTCGGTTCTCTTTTGTCACAGGGCAGCGCCCATGCCATGACTTCACCCCATACCATCCTCTGGCCCAGCATCTTCATAGGACTTCTCATGATAAGCTTTAACCTCCTGGGAAACGGCCTGAGGGACGCATTCAATCCTGCCACGAAAGGAGTGAATTAGCATATGAAGGAGGCAAAGATCACTGTAAAGAATCTGAGGGTCAGCTTCCAGACTGACGACGGAAGGGTTCAGGCTGTAAGAGGTGTGGATTTTGAAGTCTTCAGAGGAGAGACCCTGGCCATTGTCGGGGAATCCGGGTCGGGCAAATCCGTGACCTCCAAAACCATAATGGGGCTGCTGCCACCAAACGCTGTGGTGGAGTCAGGGGAGATATTTTTTGGCGGCAGGGACCTTATTCTTACCGATGAAAAAGGATACCAGAAGATAAGGGGAGACAGGATATCCATGATCTTCCAGGATCCCATGTCAAGCTTAAATCCCATAATGCGTATAGGGGAACAGCTTACCGAAGCCATGCTCTTAAAGGTAAAAGCCCGCAGAAAAGAGTGCAGGGGAAAGCTTGAAAAGTATCTTACGGAGCTTAAGGTTTCAATGGAAAAGGCCTTTAATGAGGAAGGTTCATCTTTGGGGGATCCCGAAAAGCTCTGTAATGATTTCCGGCAGTTTGCCATAAAGAGGAAAAATGAGAAGAAAGCAGGGATAAAAAAGGAATCCCTGGTCTGGCAGGAGGAAGGGGAAGATCTTTTATCATTCATAGACGGAATGGAGGCCGGACTCAGAAGAAGCGCAAGACTTCAGGCTGAGCGGATAGAGAATTCTGAAGGATCCATCGTTAAGAGCCGGGAGATTTTTTTGAAAGATAATCCGGTGCGAGCCGAGTGGGAGCGGGAGGGATGTGCTCTTGGAGAAAAAGCCCTTCAGCTTTTGGATCCTCTTGCCATAAAGGGGGATACGGTGATATCTCCTTTTCCGGCGGGCTTAATGAAACAGATAAAGGCATATTTCGGCGCGGAAAAGAAAAACAGGGCCGGAATGAAACAATACAGGAAGGATAAGACCAGATATGATATGATCATTGCTTCCGGAAAAACTCACGGTTTAGAGGCTCCCCGTTTTATTCCCATAGATCAGGAGCAGATAAGACAAAACATTCTTGTAATCATAGATAATCTCCTCTCTCATCTTAAGCAGCTTAAATTGTCCGCTGATGAGAGAGACTATAATATGGAGGCTATTCAAACTGCCGGTGAGCTCACCAGGCTTGCGGAGGGAGAGGTGGAAACTCTTACTAAAGCTGAAGCAAAGAAGAAGGCCCTGGAGCTTATGGAGGAGGTCGGCATACCTGATCCTTTGGAAAGATACCGCCAGTACCCTTTCGAGTTTTCCGGCGGCATGAGACAGAGAATAGTGATAGCCATCGCCCTTGCGGCAGATCCCGAGATCCTGATCTGCGACGAGCCTACAACTGCTCTGGATGTGACCATACAGTCCCAGATCCTGGAGCTGATTAACCGCATCAAAAAGGAGCGGAAGCTTTCCGTGATCTTCATAACCCATGATCTGGGGGTTGTGGCCAATATGGCTGACAGAGTGGCTGTCATGTACGCCGGAAAAATAGTTGAATACGGAACGGCACCGGAAGTTTTCTATCAGCCGGCCCATCCCTATACCTGGGCGCTTCTCTCCTCCATGCCGGATATGGATACAAAGGATAAGCTGGAAGCCATCCCCGGAACCACTCCCAATATGCTCTACCCTCCAAAGGGAGATGCTTTTGCGGGTAGAAATAAATACGCACTGGAAATAGATTTTGAGGAGATGCCTCCCATGTTTAAGATTACGGATACGCATTATGCTGCCACCTGGCTTTTACATCCGGATGCGCCGAAGGTGGAGATGCCGGGAGTTATAAGGGAAAGAATAGAGAGGATGAAGAACAGGTATGGCGGTACGAATCAATGATGATAATGCTGCAGAGCCTCTCCTTAAAGTAGAACATCTCTGCCAGTATTTCAAAAAAGGAAAAACCGTAAATAAGGCGGTTTCCGATGTAAGCTTCACCATAAACAAGGGAGAGGTCTTTGGTCTTGTGGGGGAATCCGGCTGCGGCAAGACTACCACGGGCAGGGCCATAATAGGGCTTTACCAGCCCACATCAGGTGAGATCTTTTATGACGGGGAAAGAATAGACGGGCTCGGAAAAAAAGGCAGAAAGAAGCTTGCCTCAAAGATACAGATGATATATCAGGATCCAATTTCAAGCCTTGATCCCAGAATGACTGTATATGATATCATTGCAGAGGGACTTTTGATAAAGGGTGAGAGGCGCGGGGATTACCTTGACAGTAAAGTCTACGGGATCCTGGAGCTTGTGGGTCTTACAAGGGAGCATGCATCCCGGTATCCCCATGAGTTTTCGGGAGGACAGCGCCAGAGGATAGGAATCGCCAGGGCCGTCATCATGGAGCCGGAGCTTATCATTGCCGACGAGCCTGTTTCTGCTCTTGATGTTTCGGTCCAGGCACAGGTTATCAATCTCTTAAATGATCTGAGGGAGAGGCTTAATCTTACCATTCTCTTTATTGCCCATGATCTTTCGGTAGTAAAGTATTTTTCAGACCGTATCGGAGTGATGTATTTTGGCAGGATGGTGGAGCTTGCCCCTTCCAATGAGCTTTTTAACCATCCTCTTCATCCTTATACGAAATCCCTGCTTTCCGCCATTCCGCTGCCGGATCCTGTCTATGAAAAGATGAGAAAAAGACAGATTTACAATCCGGGGAAGGACGGCGATCCTGACTTTCTTAATGAAGATGCCGCCCTTTTGGAGGTGAGTGCGGGACATTACGTTATGTGTACCGAAAAAATCAGGGCAAGCTTATCCGGAGAGTTCAATGAAAACGTTTAATATCCTGAAATGCGTATTTTCGGGACTTCTGTTCTCTGTTATCGTCTTCTTTATCCAAAGAGGCCGGGGCTTCGGACTTTTTCACTGTCTTAGCGATGCCTGCTTCTCATCGGGAGTAATGCTTGCAGGCACCGGAGGCCTTTTATTTGCAGCAAAGAGGGGTGTGTTTGACCTGATGTTCTACAGCGTCCACAGCCTGTTCACCATTACCTTTAAGCGGGAGCGCAGGGAAAGCTTCCCGGAATACAAGGCCAACAGGCGGGATAAAGAAACAGATTTTTGGACTCCGATTATAACAGGAGCGGTTCTTATTCTGTTGTCAATAGTATTTCTTATTTTACCTTAATGGTTATCTTGTAATTCTTATTGAGATACCTGTACTGCAGCTTGATACTGTCCTTTTCTGCGGGATCCACGATCAGGGAATTATCCGATACCGTGGCCTGGGACTGCTTCTGTTTCACTATGGAAAGCTCCCCGGCATCTATGTGGGTTCCGAAAAGATCCGCAACGGTCTTTCTTTCAGGTGCCCCGCCCTTTTGCATCTTCTTTGCTGTATTCTGTGCCTTAGGCTTTTCTACCGTGAAACTGATCGTATAGGTCGCACCGTCTTCCATTGTAAGTGTAACGCTGCCGCTTTTCTTACAGGTGATCTTCGGGATCAGTGTTTTCCTGTCCACCTTCACCTTAACACCGCCGGATGCCTTCGCTGAATCAGCGTCCTTCAGCCTTCCCTTTGTGACAAGCTTCGAGCCGTTTATAACGGTCATCTTCAGCCCGGAGGGATCCACATTTGATCCTGCCACCATTGAAAAGTCAAGTACAAGCTTCTTAATGTCTCCTCCGCTCCCTCCGTTTCCTCCGGTTGTTACAGGAGCAAAGTTATCCTCTGTTGACGCGTAGCTCTCACCTGTTTCTGTTAAAGGTACCTTATCCGGCTTCTTTTCAGGCGGAGCTATCTCATCTTTTTTCTCTTCCTTTTCTTCTTTCTCTTCCCCCTTCTCTTCTTCCTTTTCTTTCTCCTCTTTCTCTTCCTTTTCTTCCTTTTCCTCCTGAACAGTCACTGTATAGCTTTCCGCTGCAGAAAAATATTCCTCTGTCTCTGCAGCAGTGGCAGTTATTACCGCATTTCCTGCGCTTACTGCCGTAACACAGCCTGTTATATCCACTTCTGCGACATTTTCATCGCTGCTCTCAAAGCTTACTGCTGTATTTGCGCCGCTTAAGTTATTGGTGAAGGTCTCACCGGCTTTCAGGGTCACGGAAGCTTTTTCAAACTTCAACTCCTGAATGTGCTTATCAACTACTTTTACAGTAACAACAATATTGTAGGTCTCATAATTTTTTGAGTTTTCAACCGGGACAGAAATAGCTGCCGTTTTACCTATTATCTCTTCGTCATTTACAGTCTTAAATTTCAAAATATTTCCGTTTACCGCGGGAGAGCCTTCAATTATATCATCACCGTCTGTTGTAATGAGGCTTCCCGGAGTTCCCTCTTCCTCTAAATATTCAGAAAGATCAATTTCCTTTGTGTCATCCACCCTTATTACAGAATCCAAAGAGACTGAAGGATGGTGGCTGTTTTTAGCGATACTCACGCTGCACTCAAAAGCCGCTTCAGTATCTTTATGGTTATCATCACCCTTGATCTTACTCCATACATAATAAGTTCCGGCATCCGTGCCCTCCGGCAGGTTTTCAGAGAAGCTGTCCGAAGGAGCATTGGAATCATCACTTCCCAGAGCATAATACATGGTACCGCCATCACCCTCGCCGGCGGCAACAAGCTTATGGGCTTCCCCGTCATATTCAAGGGCGCTGACAGCTGCCGCAGCTTTCTTCACGGATGATTTAGCCTGGGCAATGGTAAAGTCCGCTGTGGCTGTACCTCCGAGGTAATTCGTGCTCTCCTCGATTTCGGCTTTAACAGTGAAATTCCCTGCATTTGTGGGAATCTCCTGGCTGAAGCTCTCTGCCCCCTTTACCGAATAGGTATATTCAACTGTTCCATTCCCTGTATTCCCTGTAACAGACGGGCTGTTTGCAGTTTCTCCGTATGTCCATCCTGTAATTGAAACTCCGGGATTGATGGATGCTTTATCAATATTTACAGTCACGGTTCCTTCACATGGAATATAAACCGTATCCTCCGGGTTAAAAACCCAGGCTGCCGGGATGGTTCCGGCGTCAGGTATGGTATCCGGCTCCTTCCAGGTAAGAGCGCCTTCTACCACATCCTGATCTATATCATCCGAAACAAACTCTGCGGTATTGAATTCCAGTGCTGAGAGCTTCTGTCCATAGGTCATTGTATTGTTTTTCAGGGTAACAGAGACCCCGTTTTTAAGCTTCACGGAGATCAGATCGGTCAGCCTGACATTGACGGTAAAGGTTACATCATTGTAATTCTGCATTTCGGCAGTGACTGTGATAGTGCCGCTCGTATTTTTCTCCCCGGCTTTCACTGTATAGGACAGTACACCGGTACCGGAAACTGCAGGGGCAGGATCAAATGTCAGACCGTTTGCTGCCGGTGCCTTCCATGTTACCGTTCCGTAATCCTCCGGAAGAGCATTGAACAGGTTGATGCTGTCGTCATTATCTCTTGAATACAGATATTTCTTTGTGAATGCAGCCGGATCCGTTATTGCTGCTTTGCTGATATTCACAGTTATAGCTGTCTGACACACCGCCACGCCATTATGGTTTTTATCTCCCTCGACCTTATACCAGACATAATAGGTTCCGGCGTCCTTTCCTGCAGGAACGGAGTCATTCCACTTTCTGTCCTTAGCGGAAGAATCCCCGTCAAAAGCCGGTGCTCCTTCTGTGCTGCTGACGGTCACTGCGTACCACACCGTTCCGATCTTTACCCCGTTTTCCTCTGCTTTACCTGCACTTACAAGTTCATGTGCCTCACCGTTATAAGCAAGCGTTTCAGCCTGCGGCCGGGTTATTGCGCTGTCCGGTATATCCGCCGCCTTCACGGTCAGCGTCACCTTGCAGGTCGCCTCGTTGATATTACTGCTGTCCGTGGGCGTAAACTTTACTGTATATTCCGTTTTGTTGCTGTCCGAAACCTCAGGGTGTTTTGTCGTATCGCTCCAGGCAAAGGAACCTCCAAGAGTATTTTCACCAAGTTTAGCAACCCCGTTACTCAAAGTACTTTTCTCCAGCGTCTGGCCGTAAGTGATTTGCGTTGCTGTCGGCTTCGCTGTTATCACAGGATCCGCCTTGGCGATCGCCACACTAAGAACATCCGCATCACCGGCTTCATGGTTATTATCCGCTTTCGCGCGATACCAGACATAGTACGTTTTGGCATCCGTTCCGCTGGGAACGGTATCACTACTGTAACCCGAGGTCGGTGCAGTGGTCGCATTTTCTCCCAAAACGTATTCCATGGCCGTATCTGCCGTGCCTGGCGTATTGAGAAGACGCTGTGACGAGCCTGTATATTTCAGGTTATTATTTGCTGTTGGCTTATTGGTCACCTTCGCCTTGGTTTTCGTGACGGTCAGCTTGCCGTTTACATAGGTGATGGCATAGTTCGCCGTCACGTCCGTCGGGTCCGTCGTGCCGCTCACGATCTTCGCAGCGCTCGGAACGATCGCAGCGTCAAAATCACCGATGGCAGTTCTCGCATTCTCGGTGCTCACCGTGACCGCGCTTAGTTTATGTCCGCTCACAAGTCCGTCGCTGTTAATGCTCACCCAGTCCGTGCCTGTAGCGATGGCTTTACCCAGCTCTACGCTCTGGTCTGTCGCTGTAATAGTGATGGGCTTCTGCGTGATGGTAAAGTCTACCGTTCTCTCGCCGCTGTAATTGCCCTCGCCCGTGATGACCAGCTTGTAGCTGCCTGCATCCGTCGGTGCGCCGGGCAGAAGGGTCTCCTGTGTATTCACGACTTTCCTGTAGCTGACGGCGTAGTCCGTTCCCTGCTCCAGCTCCGCGCTGCCGTCATTCACCGTGACAGTCGGCGTAATAGCACTGCCCGTGTAGGTCTGACCGACAACGTCGGAAACGGTGATATCGCTGTGATCAAGGGATTTCAGGAACGTCGCCGAGATGGTGACATTCTTTGGGGGCATCGTAAAGTAATATCCCCCGGTCCCCGGCGTGATCGGGTGGTCGACGTCATCATAGTTATAGCTCACGACTCCGATTGTATATTTATCATTGGGCGTCACCGTCAGCGTGACGGTTTTGTATGCGGTGCTAAAATCCGTCATGGCGAATGCCTCACTGGATGCGGACACTGTGCCATTCGTTACAGACCCAATGAAGACACCGTAGGCGGGATAGAGTTTCTTGTTCGCAATGATAGTCAGTTGCCCGTTTGTCAGCGTGCCATTGTAGACTTTCGTGTCGTCACCTGCGGTGCAGAAGCATTTGCCATCTGCGACCTTGACAGCTCCATGCTCTCCGGCAATATAACCGGCTGCCTTGATACTGTCGGCGACATTTGAAAAACCAAGAATAATGCTGCCTTCTCCATCATTTGTGCCATTGGCTTTGATGGTGGAATTTGCGGTCACATTGCCGCCATTTATGGTAATACTGTTGATAGTGTAAGCAGTGTGGGAATCACTGTTTTTGCCATTTTCTGTGTATATGGCGGGATGTGTAGAACCCAGAGTGTCTGTTACGGAGGCTGTTACGCTGCCGCCGTTTATTTTAATGCTGCCGTTGGCAGCGTGCAGGCCGCAGTCATAGCCCGTGGCGCTGACGGTGCCGCCGTTTATGGTAATATCATAGAACGTATAGATGGCAGCGTGTTTTGCACTGGAGACGTTGAGCTTACCGCCGTTCATGGTAAAATATTCGCCGTAAATCCCGTTTCCTTGATTACCCTTGCTGCTAACCAAAACATTTCCTCCGTTCAGGGTAAATCTGGCGCTTGTCAGGGAAATGCCGCCACAGTTGAATTCATCGTTGCTGCTGCTATAGACCTTCAGCGTTCCGGCGGTAGTTTCATTAGTACTCTGACCGTAGACAGTAAAATTATATCTGTTGCTGTAGATGCCTATGCCGGAGATAGGGGTAGATTCCGTGCCGACACACAGCCCTGCGCCGTCTTCGAGAATGAGATTCACATTGCCATTTAAGGTGAGTGTGCCAGTGTAAGTGGCGGTCGTGCCCTTCGGAACAACATACCAGCCTTCCTCCAGAGTGGTCGCTTCGCCGCCTGCGAGGGCGGTATAGGATGAGCAGGACTGCTCTGTCCCACTTGCGTCCAGATACTTAACCGCAGGCTGTGTAAACGTCGCACTGACGGTCACGTTCTCGGGTGACTCGGCAGGCATGATGAAGGTGTACTCGTTATCGCTGATCTTGTCGGGTGTGATCGAGGCTTGGCTCGTATCCCCCGTAACTGTAAGTGTGGAAAGGGTATAGCTCAGGTCAGGGGTTATTGACAGGGTGATGGTCTTATTTGCATTAGTGAAAGTATCCTTGCGGAACCCCTTTGGAGACGCCGTGACAGAGCCGTGGGACATACTGCCTATCCTGACCCCATAGGCGGGGACGAGCGTTTTGCCTGCGATGGCGTCGATCTCGCTGGTGGTTTTCATGGTTCCCATGTAAAGGTTCGTGTCATCCGTGAGGTATGCCCCATCTGTAACCCTCACTTCATATGTATCGTATTTGCTGGCCTGAACATAATCATCTTCATCGGAAAGCGACATCTTAACATATCCTGAATTATTCTCGGTATGGGTTTTGATCCCGTCTTCTCCCGTAGCGGTCACTTTGCTGTCGGTGATGGTAATCATGGCAGACTCGGAATATATTGCGCATCCGCCCGTTCCGGTGGCTTCAGCGGTTACTTCGCTGTTGGTGATGCTGAGGTTATAATTGCTTTTTATTGCGCAGCTGTTGTCTCCGGTTGCTTTGGCGGTAACTTTTGCATTGGTGAACGTCACTAAATCTTCCGAGTTTATAGAATCACCGCCGGCGGAACTAACCGATAAACTGCTATTATTAAGCTCAACTCTCCCATGTGTTTTTAAACCAATACCGGAATTACTGGTATTATTTATATTAACCTTGCCGCCATACTGGTAATACTCGTCAACATAGACGGATGCAGATTCGTAATCCGAGTTTTGATAAATCGTCAGTGCGCCTGTGCCGCCGCTCTGCCCATATATTTTAAGATCATATAGAGGTACTTTAGAATCGGTGTTGTTATACTCACTTAAAATGCCGTAATTACTATGTATGGGGTTGTTTTCGTCTCCGAAAGTCACTGTGTTCCCGTCCACAAGGATGATATTCACAGTGCCTTTTAAGAGTAATGAGTCGAAGCGAATATTACTGTTTACGACATACCACTTCTCAGTTCCGCCACTCCCGATCTGATCGTAATCCCCCCCCGTAAGGACGGTGTAATCGGTGCAGGATCCGTCTTTCCAGCTCTCACTAATGCTGTCGTAGTAGCGATAGGCAACGGGGGACAGGTCATTTGCCTGAGCCGTGCTCACAGGCCCGATAAACGACACCGCTCCAATGACCAGGACTGTCATCGCAGCCAATATAAGACTTTTTTTCAACAAAGCTATTACTGATTCCTTCATGATTTGTACCTCGCCGCAGGCAAGGGTGCTATGTGACACATCTTTGATGTGTTACTAGTAACAGGTCAGAGACCTGTTACATGAATCGGTGACGTGCCTGTGCGGCACCGATGCACGTTTGAAAGTTTTATCTACTTAATCTTTATATTCATCTTATACTTCTTATTGAGATACTGATACCGGAGCTTTATGCTGTCCTTTTCCGCAGGATTTATTATAAGACTGTTATCCGAAACCGCTGCCTGGGAGAGCTTCTGTTTAACGATCTCAAGCTTTCCGCTTTTAATATGGGTGCCGAAGAGATCCGTCAGGGTCTTTACAGCCGGGGCGCTGCCTGCAGCCATGGTTTTGGCCTCCTTAACCGCTTTCGGCTTCTCCACCGTAAAGCTTACCGTATAGGTATTCCCGTCATCCATCATGAAGGTTGCGGTACCGCTTGATTTACAGGTAATTGTAACTGTACTGTCCTTTTTATTGAATTTTGCCTTGACTCCACCCGTTGTCTTAACGGAGCCTTTATCCTTTACCTTTGCCTTTGTCTTGAATTTCGAACCCGGGATGGCAGTCATTTTCAGGGCTGAAGGATCCACACCGGATGAGATTACATTTGAAAAATCCAGCTCCTGATTCTTAATATTGCCTCCGGTGCCGTCCGATGACCCTCCCGGTACGATGGCGGCAAAATTATCCTCAGGTGAAGCGAAGCTTACTAATGCACCGCCCTCAGATGCTACGGGAACTCTGACCGTATTTCCGGATACAGGATTTTTCGGATCGGACGCAGGATCATCCGGATCGGACGCAGGATTATCCAGATCGGACGCAGGATCATCCGGATCGGCTGAAGACTTCGACTCCCAGGTTATCGCTTCGGGAGCGCTGGCATAATCCGTCTCCTTCCCCTCATTCACGTCCTCTGCAAGGATATAGACATAATAATCCTCTCCGATCTTTTTACCTGCATAAGGATCCGGAAGCGTAAAGGTTCCTGTATCCGATGCGGAAAAGCTGTCTATACTCAATTCCAGATAACTGAACCCTTCTGTCCTCGTCTCGCCTGGACTGTAAGGGCTGTCGAGGATCAGAACCGACACCCGTCCGGCATTTGCCGAATCTGATCCTGTGATGGTATAGGGAACCGTTACGGTATTTCCGTTTCTGGTAACAAGACTGCCTCCGGTAACCGCGATCTTCAATTCATTATCTGACAGTGTAAGCTTATACTCATCCGGGGTTTCAGACACCCGGGATGTGAAGATGATAGAATCCCGGTCAACATTAAAAGCGGGACTCACGCCAATATCAGTAAGACCGACATCATGGCCAAGGCCGCCATTATAAGAGTCCTGTGCCACATAACCGGCTGAATCATAATAATCATTAATGAATAATGAGCGGAGCCACCAGTAACCGGAGTCCCCGGCCTTTTTCCGGTCATTACAGCCCTCATTTGTCGTGCTGTAGCCATATTTGATATTGGACACGTCTTCTGCGTCCAGTATGAATATCCTGTCATTATCAAGGGCAATATACTCCTTAAAATCATTCTTTGTCCAGGCTGATACCTGTCCCTCCCCCGTCCCCTCCACGAGGTCATGGGAAGCCACAGTGCTCTTGTGAACAGCCTTCTTTTCCGGGGCTTCAAAGCAGCCATCCTTTTCAAACAGTTTATCCCCGTTCAGTCCGCTTCTTATAATGCTGTCCTGCCATCTGTGCTCACCTTCTTCATTGAAACGGCTCGTGTAAAGGATACTGTCACAGTCAAGAAATATAGTATTTCCGCCGAAGCGGTCCGTATTCTTATCAAGTACCCGGTATTTTACGGGCTCTGCCGTACCGTCATTATCCACATCATAATTCCCGTAATACACATAGTTTCCGGACCAGCCGTCGTTTCCCTCCTCCGGGTGATCCGGATCACTTATCGCACCCGTTGCAAGGCCCGTGACGGTTTTAGGCTGCTCATCCTTTTCAGGGTCATCATTATTGGGATTGTCATTATCAGGATCGTTATTATCAGGATCGTTATTATTTGGATCATCATTATTAGGATTGTCATTATGAGGATCGTTATTATTTGGATCATTATTATTCGGATCGTCTTTTTCCGCTATTTTGACCGTTATACATTTCGCTTCAAAGTCTTTATGATTGTCATCAGTGAAAACCTTATACCAGACGTAATAGGTTCCAGCTTCCTCGCCTTCCGGAATATCTTCGGTATATGAAAAAGGTTCTCTCTCATCTGTTGTAACGGCATATTTAAATTCCCCGTCTTCTGTTTTTCCCGGGCTAATAAGCTCATGCACGGATCCGTCATAAACAAGCCCCGTCTTTCCCTCGGGATACTTTGTGATACGAAGATCAGCCTTTTTAACCTCAAGGGTGATCGTATCTTCCCCATAGGTTGAAAATGTCTCATATTTTGCCGTGATGCGGGTAGTTCCGGCAGCCTTGATATTTACTGTCCCTTGATCAACCTCCGCTATTTTGGGATCTTCCACAACAAAGTCAGTGGTTCCCGGTGCTCCCATATCAGAAATACTCACATCCAGCTTAAAGCTGTCAGCACCATAGGTTACGCTTCTGTCACCGCCTGATATTTTGACCCCGGCATCCTTCCTTGACTTTATGTAAACCGTATGATAGTAATCATTGTAATTCTTTCCGCCATTTACACGTATTTTTATCTCTGCAGTCTTAGGTTCTGCCTGCTCTGCTGCACTGAAGATAAGCTGTTTATTAGCGGCATCGACCTGGCACTTTGTGATAAACCCGTCACCCCCGCTGATATTTACATCTTCTGTATATGAAAATCCCTTCGGCAGATCAGAAAGATCACAGGTATCATCCGTTACAGCCTTCAGGGGCTTTCCGCTGAGGTAATAATCCTGAGTGCTCTCCCCGGTGTAATCGGCCTTTACTACTTCTACCTTCGAAGTGCTTGAAACCTTTGCCGGCTGAACATTGCTATCCATTATCTCACAATAATAATATTCCACGGATCCTGCACCTATGCCGTCAGGTATGGTATAGGTGCTTTCCGTGGCTCCCTGTATCAAAGAATAGCTTTCATTTTCAAAAAGAGAAGAATACCATTGATAGGACAGAGTATCCTTTCCGCTCCCCACTGCTTTAACAGAAAGGATATTTCCGCTTTTGTATCCGTAGG
>CAMJPM010000073.1 GCA_946407725.1 uncultured Lachnospiraceae bacterium | reverse complement strand
TTATGGTCGATATTGTCGGCGGCGCAGAATATCTGATGGTTATGACAATGCCCCTTGTCTGTATGGGTGGAAATGATATAAGAATACCTCCCGCCGAGCAGACGCTCCGCAAGCTCTTTTCCTATCTCATGGGCTTCCTTTGGACTGACCTCTCCGGGAGCAAATGACTGTATCAGATGGTATGCCAGATTCGGATCCGACGGGTCGGTTTTCTTCAGCGCATTCTTAAAGGATGTTGCCGCATAGGAAGGCTCCGTGCCGAAGGAATAAATCAGCACTCCGCTGTCAGTTTTGTCTGGATTACAGATATAGTCAACTGACCTTTTTACGGTAGCTTTGATAGCATGGATTCTTGTAATCGACATATCTCATTGAACTCCTTTTTAATCTCGTCAATATCACTCTGATATATGCTTCTCGTCTCATTTGCGCGCTTGGCGATCTGGTTCAGATTATTGCCGATCCGGACAAGCTGGGTGTCTATATTTCTGAACTCCTATCATATGGTGATTTCGCTCTATTCCTTTCATATCTGAAATACTCCTTTCGTGAATGCCGCCATAGGGCGGGAGTTTATGAACATATTGCCGTTTCCGGCACTGTCTTTAGCGCTCCGGTCAGGAGCAAGACAAGGGGTCAGGGGATATCTCCCCTGCAAGCATAATCCGTGCATTTTTACCGACAGAAAAAATGTAGGATTTTTGGCCTCGTGGTACCACGAGGCAGTGCTTGCTGTTTTTCTGCATATCCCCGAGGGGGATATGCGAGTTCTGGCAGCCATAGAGCTGCCGCATAGAACTCATAACGCCGTATCCGGCGATCGCTTTTGCTCTTGCCCTGCAGGAGCGGAAAATAAAAAAACTGCCATAAGCCCCTGACGGAGCTATAGCAGTTTAGGTGTTCGATTTATCTGTGTGTTTTATCCGGGAACTATTGTAACAGAGCTTGTTGAATAAAACAATCAAAAAAAATATAAGAGCCAGGGAATTAACCCTGGCTCCAAAACACCCACAGTATTGCGCCCTCTCGGGCTCGTGGGAGAAGTTCGTGGAATATGATCTCTGTCACAGCATTTGCTGCCAGTCGTCCCGGAAACCATAGTACCTCATTCGGACGAACGGGTATTTCTTCGTAAGCGCCACAATGTCGCTCTTCATCTCATTAAATATATCGGCTGGAAGCAAGCGTTTCATTATGAGTACGAAGCCATAAAAATGAGCATTGTCCAGCTCGCCGTTCTTGTTTTTTATCAAGAGGCTTTTCTCCTTCTTGTTAAGAGACGGCTTTTGCTCAAATAATCGGTTATAGATACGGCTGCCATGAGCACACAGGTTTCGGATGATGGTCATGCTGTGCATATACCCTCCGAGTATAGCAGAGCCTCTGCTCATTGTGAGTCCAAAGGTATGAGCAATGGCATCTTTGATTGGCTGCTCGGAGATCGAATACAAAAAGGAAATATCGGATATCGTAAACAGATCCACAAATGCCCAAAGTGGAATATCCTGCTGAAGGTCATTTACGAAGTGCTTAAGGTAGGCTTCGTGCGGAAGACGCTGGTTCTTCTGCTGGTTAGCTTTATCCAGAATTTCCTTGTGTTTGTCCTTGTTGGTAAAGAAGGCATCATCGAGGTATCCGGTAGGACCATGCACGCGAGTGAATTCATAAACGTAAACGGACTTCACGTGGACCTCTATAACTTCGAGATACTTAAGAATAATATGTCTCAGCTCGTGATCAAAGTTGTATATATCAACAATGTTCTGGAAAGTGGCGGACTTCGAAAAAACGTCATTTTTGCGAAGGGTAAGAGAATACCCGCTTATTCGATAGTAGTTATTACGCAGAAGAAAGTCTTTTGCTTTGTTTTCGTCCGTTACGGTAAGACCCCGTTCACGGAGTATATCAAGCTGTTCTTCAATTGTTTTGAATTCTTTATCAGCCATAACCGTCTCCTAATAAACAAAACGCCCTCAAGTGTGCGTGTGTTTCCACAGAGGCCTGAGGGAGATGTTGTCATTATAATAGCATAAATCCGATGTTTGTCAATAGTTTGTCAATAGGGGCTGCTCTTGTGTAGTATTCGTCTGCCTCTGTTGTTCCTTTGAAGAGGTCGGTATATCCATACATAGTTGCTATGGCTTGATTTATCTTTGTTCTGCAAGCCCAAGCTGTTGACTTTGACACATTAGCATCGTTACCTATCTGGGTTACTGAATGATGATACACTATACCTCTAAGGATTGTCAGCCATTGCCATTCTGAAAGATGACTGTACCTTAACTGTCACCATAATTCTCACTGAACGATTTTCCGCAATCTTTACAGAGGTATCTCTGCATACCTTGATTTGTATAGCCTTTTTTCTTATAGGAAGCACTTCCACAGATAGGACAGCAGTACACCTTTGAATCTGCATTTTTCGGTTTTACCTTAGGCTGAGTCTTTTGACCTGTTGCATGAGTCGGATTTGAAATGTTATCTACTTGGACTTGCCTATTGAGTTGAGAAAGTAGCTTTTGTCTATCTTCTGGGCTTAAACTACTTATAATATCCTGTAGTTCACTATCACTTAATGCCATAATGAAAAGCACCTCCGAAAATCAAGAATTTTCTCTTAATTCATGGAAGTGCTTTTACTAAGGATACTCATTGTTTGTATGTGGAAAGCAGTAATGACTATTCAATTTTTATACAATGGAATATATAATTATACAGGGTTTGGTATTAGACCCACAATTCCGAAAAGGATTTTCCTTATTAGTAAAACGGGCAGGGACAAAGCCCTGCCCTGCTTGATACTTCGGTACAAAACCTCTTGATCAGCTGTTATTTACATTTTTATAAGCTCGTACTCCCTTGTGCCAAGCCCTATCTTTTCCCCGTGGATAAGGGTTTCCTTCCACTTTACGTTGGGATTGCTGTCAAGGAAATGATCGTGGTGATGATGCCAGCCTTCCTTTGCCAGATTGTCTCCCAGCTGGCTGTTCCTTACGGGCTCCGCCGCAAGGCAGAGATCCGCACATGCCTGATCCAGCGCCACCGGATCAAAGGATGCCAGCATTCCGATATTTGGAAGTATGGGTGCATCGTTTTCCCCGTGGCAGTCGCAGTTGGGGGAAACATCCATTATAAGGCTGATATGGAAAGAAGGCTTATCGTTAAGTATTGCGGCTGTATATTCCGCCATCTTGCAGCAGAGGGTCTCCGTAGCGATATCATAGGGTGTGTAGATGGCGTCAAATGCACAGGCTCCCACGCATCTTCCGCAGCCCTTGCATATGTCCTGGTTTATGACAGCCTTGCCGCTTTCATAGGATATGGCATCGGAGCCGCACTCCCTGGAACACTTTTTACAGTTCCTGCACAGATCCTCCCTTACCCTGGGCTTTCCCTCGTTATGCTGCTGCATCTTTCCGGCCCTGCTGCCGCCGCCCATGCCTACATTCTTTATGGCTCCGCCAAAGCCCGTCATCTCATGGCCCTTGAAATGTGAAAGGGAAATGATGATATCGGCGTCATAGAGGGCGCGTCCTATAAGAGCCTCTTTGCAATACTCTCCGTTTGGTACCACTACCTCCGCCTCATCAGTTCCCTTGAGGCCGTCGGCGATGATGACATAGCATCCGGTGGTAACACTGTTAAATCCGTTCACCTCTGCATTGTAAAGGTGATCCACAGCGTTCTTCCTGCTTCCTGGATAAAGGGTGTTGCAGTCGGTAAGGAATGGTTTTCCTCCCAGCTCCTTTATGAGATCTGCCACGGCTTTTACATAATTAGGACGGATATAGGAAAAATTTCCCAACTCACCGAAGTGCATCTTTATGGCGGTAAATTTTCCGTCAAAATCAATATCCCCGATACCTGCTTTCCTGCAAAGCCTTTTCAGTTTCTCTCCTTGGCTGACCTCAAGCTGCGTTCTGAAATCCGTGAAATAAACCTTTGCTTTTTCCATGAAATGAGCTCCTTTCAGTCCCCCTCCCGACTTACTGATAAAGATACCATTTTTTCAGGTTATAGTAAAGCAGAATAAGGGCTTATCCGCATATTCATAAGCCAATAAGATTACCGCTAATAGTTCCTGTGAAATTACCGCTGAAGATCACCATCCCGTTTTCATACTTAGCCGACTTGGGAGGTATCTTCACGATCTCCGCATCCGTTGTCATCGGATTCTCCATACTGCACTTCAGGCCCTTGACATTTCCTTTCTTGTTCAGCTTCGGAGTTCCTTTACCGGCCAGAATGCTGCTAACTGACACCTCATAAGGCCTTATTTCTATCTTTATATCCCCAAGGTCTTTCTTTTTGAACGTCCTCCCGTCTGTGAAAGTGATCTTAGTCACCGTTGCAGACGACCCTGCCTTAGTTCCGCCTTTCATGCGTATCTTACTGACCCCGCACTTCTTACCATCTATAATGACATAAATAACTGTATTTCCGTCCTTCAGTACTTTCTTCCATTTCTGTCCTGTATAGGGAAGAGTCTCCGGATAGAATATATCCACATCACCGGCTTTTACGGATACTGTTTTGCCGGCTGCATTCGGGATGACCTGGTCCGTTTTGTTTTCCTCCGCCGGGGCATCACTAAGATTGGCCTTAAGCGCCTCTATCTCTTTATCCGTAAGGCCAAGGGATTTTATATATTCTGCTGCTTCCTCCTGCAGATCCGCATTGGCGGCATCTGTGATCTCAAAAGCCTTGCAAAGATTATTGTCAAAGTTTTTTACAATGTATTCGTATTTTTCATCCCCCTCTTTTATCCCATAATAATTATAAAATGTAGTCATATAATCTTTCACGATCTCGTCATGGCCGGCTCCCATCAGGCACTCGATAACAGCGCATACAAAACCGGTCCTGTCCTTGCCCTCTGTACAATGAATACAGTATGTACCCGGGTTTTCCACAAAAAACCTGAGCCCCTGGGCGAATTTTTCCTTGGAATCCTGGGCAAAAACATCCATGCTCATATTAACCGGAATGTATGTCTGTTTCGAATAATATGTATTATCGAAATCCTCATATGACTTTGCGGTCTCCTCGTCTTCGGCAAGGTTCATGATCACCGTCACCCCTGCTTTTTGTATCGCCGAATCCGCATAAGTGTTCCTGTTGTATCTCGGATTAATAGGAGATGCTGATCTGTAAAGCTTCCCTTTTCCTATTTTTCCGGCTGTAACCTCCCTGAAATTTGCGAATTCATCATCCGTCAGATCCGGATAATCAGTCCTCTCATCCGTATATGACAGATGGTGAAGCACATACTCTTCATAGTATCCGCCCGGAGTATTCATGGATATAGTAACATTGACCGGGAAAGAAACACCCTTAACCGCATTCCATGAAACTGATCCATCTTCACCCGTTACCTTTTCAGCCAGTCCGTATTTTGTCGCAAAATCCCCTTTGTTTACTGCCAGAAAGACATATTTATCCGTATCCTTATTCGTTGTAATAACGGCTGTTTCTCCATTTTCAACATCCGAATAAGTGTTGCAATACGGAATATCCAGCTTCTTGTCTAAAAATGATACCGTAACCACATCTCCGAATTTATAGCCGGCATCAATTATTTCACTGCGCTCAATTGACAGGTTGACATTTCCATATTTGCTAATGGAATCCATGGAAGTGGAAACTATCGTACCCTGCAGATCTTTTACCTGCGCCAGTGCAACAGTTTTCCAGGAAAAAACCATTGCTAATACAAACATGTGTACCAGCCATAAATGTGCTAACCGTTTTCTCATAATGCCATGTCCTCCTTTTTAATAATTACAGAATTATTTAATGATATCAGTTTTTGACCCTGATCATCTAATCATACCATAAGAATTGAAATATGGTAACGGTGATGGTGCTTTATTTACCATCACCATCACAATGATAACTGCCTATGGCCTGATAAAAACAGCTACAGCAATTACACCGGGAAAGAGGTATGCATGGAGGATCTGTTTGAAAAGGGAATGCAGCAGAAAAAAGCACCCGAAACGCTTTATCAAAGGTTTCAGGTGCCCTTCGCAAAATCTTGATTCACTTTTCCCCGGTCAATGTTACGGAAACAGTTTTTTCAGTGTAGCTTCCCTTTTCCACCGGCTCAAATAATGTGATATTTACCATGTCTCCGGGCTGTCTCATGCCAAGCATCTCTTTTAAGCCCTCAATGGTTGTCACGGCTTTGCCGTCACAGGATGTGATGATGGAACCTGGCTTTATCTCCGCCCTGTCAGCGGCGCCGTCATCAAGTATCTCCTTTATCATCACACCGGCGGGCATATTATAGCTGTCCTGCATTTCCTCATTGACGGTTACCCCGATTATACCGAGAAAAGCTTTCTGTTCCGGAACCGCAGCCGGTGATTCCGAAGAATTTCCGGGATTGCTGCCTCCGCCGATATCTGCTCCGTCATTCCACTGCCCGGCATTATCTGCCCCGCCGTTTCCGGGGTTTGCATCTCCGTGACCGCCCTTATCCCCGAAGGGCAGAGCCCGCCGGAAGATATCCTCCAGTCCGGGTTCGTTATTATCTGCTGCGGGCTGCTCCTCCGCTCCCTTGCTCTCATGATCCTCAAAATGTGCCTCCGTCGGCCTCATATCTTCATGCATCATGTATTTCGCTTCTTCCTTTCCCTTCATGAACCCTGTAATATATGAAGCGTAACAGAGTGTGCCGCAGAGGGCGATAAGGATGAGTGCAAATAACGGCTTTGGAACAGAGATGTTTCCGTCTTTCTTTGTATTGTTTTCCTGTAAATTCGTTTCTTCCATATATTTTGTCCAGCTCCTTTCTATATTGATCGTATCTTTTTCTAACGATTATAAATTGAATTTATGTTTTTTGTGTGTATAATGTTTGTTTTTTCTGTTGTTTTGCTATAAAGAAAACGGTTCCCTTTACGGGAACCGTTTCTTCACACATCAACTTTTTTACAGGATGGGCATGCTCCGCAGTTTTTGCAGCTACCGCAGCATGACGATCTTCCCTGTATCTTATCCCTTATCATCGACCGGATTATCAAAGCCACTATCAGGATAAGAAAGACCGCAACAACTATTGTTCCGAGATTTGCTGTTATCCACGAGATCATACCCGCCTCCGCGCAATTAGATTTATCTAATCGATAGTATAATTAGATATCTCTAACTTGTCAAGTGGTCTCCGGCAATCCCGTTACAATTCAGCGGTCTGCCAGTCCGCTGAATTGCAATGCGCTCGACGCCAATTAAATCCCTCTATTATTTAAATGTATTGACATTTTTATTATCTACGGGAACATAGGGAACCCATACATAAAGCGCGTCATCCGTCACGCCTTCAACCCCGGCGGCGGAGCCTTTTTTAACAAGTGCTATGGAGGTCTCTATGGCGGCGGCCCCCTGTCCTACTGCCGACTGATATACAGTAAACTGCATTCCGCCGTCCCGTATGGACTGGCATCCGCCATCGGTGGCATCTACACCCACCACCGGGATCTTTGCGGTATCATAGCCGTTTTCCTGCATTGCATTGGCAACCCCGATGGCCATGGAGTCGTTGTTGCAGATCACCGTATCAAAGGGCTGTCCTGTCTTTAAGAAGATCAGGAACTCATCATGGGCTTTCTCAGTATCCCAGTATGCAGTATCGTTAAATACGTAATTCACATCCACGTTGTTTTTCTTAAAGTAATCCTTGACACCCTTGGTCCTTGCCTGTGATGCGGGGTGTCCCGGCTGTCCCTGAAAGATGGCCACATTCATTTTTGACGGCTTTCCCAGCTTATTCCATACATATTCTGCCTGGAAGCATGCGGCGTCATTCTCATTACTGCCCACATACATATATTTGTTTGCTTCAAGCTTATCCTCCTCAGGCTGGGAGTTTATGAAGATCACCGGAAGATCTCCGGCAGCAACCTCCAGCTGGAGAACTGTCTCCACGTCCACCGGGTTACATATGATCATGCTGTATCCGGAAGAAACGGCCTCACGTATCTGGGACACCTGTTCATCCACGCTTGAACAGGGCTCTCCCACCGTAACAGCCACACCGTACTTTGTACCGTTATCCTTGATGGCATTAAGCAAAAGCCCTTTAAAATCATCCAGTACCGGGGTTGTGTAAAACACCCTCACATCCGAGCCGGATGCTGAAGAGCCGCCCTTGTCACCGCAGCCTGTCAGGAGTCCTGAAATAAAAACAAATGTAAGAACAGCGATAAAAAGTCTTTTAATACTTGTATTCTTAATCATATTCCCGGCCTCCTCAAATCCTGAACTTCTGAACATAGGATGTAAGCGTCTGGCTTGTTCCCGCAAGCTCGTGGGAATTATCCGCCACATCCTGGCTGCTTCTGGTGATATCATTGGCCATTTCCACCATATTCTGGGAGGTTGCAAGTATCTCATCGGCACTTGCGGCCTGCTCCTCGGAAATAGCTGCTACATTTGCGGAAACATCCTCCACCTTCTGGATATCCTTGATCATTGCCTCAATAAGGGTGTTGGTATCCTGGATATTACCGTAGATCTGGCCGAAGGTTCCCACAGCCACATGAATATGCTCGCTGTTTTCCTTGATGTTTCTGGCACTGTCACTGGCCTGGCTGACAGCGTCGTCAATAAGCTTTCTGATCTCTTCTACAAGCTTTGAAATGCTGTTGGCATTCTCTGACGAGGTCTGGGCAAGCTTGGCGATCTCTGTGGCCACAACCGCAAACCCTCTTCCGGCCTTACCTGCCCTTGCAGCCTCGATGCTGGCGTTAAGTGACAGGAGGTTGGTTTCTTCAGCAATGTCACTGATAATGGCCACGATGTTTGTGATCTCTTCAGAAGCGGTGCCCACCTTATTAATGGATTCAACAAGCTTTTCGTTGGCATCGGATATTCCGCTCATTGCCACGCTGAGCTGCTCCATATCCGCCCGGCCTTTCTGTGAAATATCCACGGTTTCCTTCATACTGTCGTGGGCCTTGTCCGAATTGTCCCTGGTATCGGCCACCACACCTGCAAGAACGGTGGCGTTCTGGGCGATATCGTTTACTGCGAGAGCCAGCTGGTCAACAGTCTCGTTAAGCTGCTTCATGGCATCGGCCTGGGACTGGGATGCCTCATACATTGTCTTTGAAACCCTGTCGGAATTATCGGATTCCTCTTTAAGCTTTTCAGATTCGTCACTGATGCTGGCAAGCATATTTCTCATACTTGCAACGAATTCCGACACCTTTAAGCCCATAAGGCCGATCTCATCATTGCTTGAGGAATCCACCTTGATGGTAAAGTCGCCCTCAGACATGGCGGCGATATTGTCCGAAATATGTGTAAGAGGAGCTATTACCCTTCTTACAACCAGCAGGATAAGAATGATTATGAGAATAATAGCCACCGCTCCCACTATGAAAAGGAGAATTCCCATCTGGGATACTGACTTTAGTATTACATTGGTGGGTATATAGGAAACGAGCACCCAGTCGGTTCCGGTTATGGATGAAAACGCCACCATATTTCCGTCAATCTCTTTACTGGAAAGATCATTATCCATAATGGATTTAGCCGCTCCGGCAAGAAGGGCGTCACTTCCGGCCGAGGCGAGATTTACTCCGATAAGGTTCACATCTCTGTGGGCAAGGATCTTATAGTCATTGGTGTCCACAAGGAATGAGCTTGCCCCCTTCATCTTTACTGCGGAATTGACGATTATGCTTATCTTATCAAGGGTAACGTCGGCTCCCAGCACCTTTATCACATCGGATCCGTCGTTCAGTATGCCCGTGGCACTTATAACAGTCTGCCCCAGGTCATTTTTATAGGCGGTACCGTATGCCATGGCTATCCGGGATATGCCCTGCTTAAACCATGTGCTGCCGGTGACATCGCTGTCATTTTTACCGGACTCCGTGGCCTTATAAAGCTTTCCGTCTGCTGTTCCCAGATAGAAGCCGTTTGGAGAATTGGAATTAAAGCCGTAAAGAGAATCGAGAAAAGGCACGATCTCATCAGGTCCCGGATTCTGGGCCTCCATCATGTGTTTTACAGTACTGAAGTACTCCAGGTTTTCACTTAGCCAGGCCTCGATATTATCCGCCTGATTGGAGATAGAGGACTCCAGGGTCTCTGTAGCCATCTCCGTCATGCGCTTCCTTGAAAGGGTTGCCGCGATGAGAACCAGCGCAACAACTGTGAGCACCACCACCGGCAGAATGAACGCCAGCAGCTTGGAACTGATCTTTTTGGTCTTTCTTTCCATATTTCCACTCTCCTTCATTATTTATACGCAGCGCAGTCTCTGCTCCGCTCCGTCCAGAGCCGACGTCCGCCGGACGTGGTGAACCACTTCGTGTACAAACACGTCATTTGTGACCTTTTGACCCTTGTATCATTATATCATAAATTACCCGGTCAGATTAACCCAGGCTAAACCATTTGTAAAACTGCCTGGCCTTTGACTCTGCAGATGCCACAATGACATCGATATACTTTTCATAGGCTTTTGTATCAACCCCGGTTTCAGTAAGGCAGCTGTTAAAAAGCGCTTCTATGTCCTCCTCCGGTTCCCTGGGAAATGAATTGTCCTCCGGCTCGTCAAAGACCACATTATCCGGCATTCCCATGTATTCCATCGGTTTCATTTTTATCCCTGGAGACCACCCTTAAGGTGTCAGCATAATCGGGGTTTTCCCGTAAAAGCGCATCATAGCTCATTGCCATGCTGCTTATTTTTTCAAGCTTCCACGCATTCCGGGCAAAATATTCATCCTTTGTGATACCGTCTTTAGCGTTCCGGGCATAATTTTCATCTTTTGTGATATCAAAATCATCATGCATCCGGATGATATCCCAGGTCAGGGAAGCCAGAAGAGAAAATCGTTTTTCCTTATCAAGATAATTATTGACCAGCTCCTCATCGGCTTTTTTTGTCACCGGTCATAAATGCAGAGAGATTTTTAAGGGTTTCCTCCCCAAGCTTCATCCGGGTTTCAAAGCCTATCCTCCGGCGTGCCGCAATACGGGTATTAATAATATTCTCCGCTCCCGTTTTAAGAGCTTCGGCATTTTTCCTTTTTCTGTAAAGGCGGGAGGATTCATTATTCATCTTTTAATGTCTTGTGGATCAGGCCCTGGGAGATCTCCATATGCTTCCTGCCGTTATTATATCCGGCTTCGTATAAGGCCTTTGCCTGATCTATGATGTTTTTATCTTTAATATGGCCCGAAAAATCTTTTTCAAAATTGGACAGCATTCCTGCCATTCTGTCCTTATAGTACAGATTTCTTAAAAATACCTCCGGTTTCTTCGAATCCATTTCATGCAGGTTTACGCTTTTACCTTCATCAAAGATCTTTTTCCAGAATGCTTCCTTTTCTTCCGGGATACCGGATTCATTGATCCTTACCACTTCTTTCAGCTCATCGGAAGACATGCCGGTTAAATATCTGCCCAGCACCCGCCCTGAAAGATATGAAAGGTTCTTGCCCAAACGCTTTCCGTAAGAGCTGGCAAAGCTTGCCATGCGGGCGCCATGGCCCCTGTGATGGTGTATTTCCAGATCGGCGATGCACTCATTTATAAATACAGTCTTTTCATATTCATCGGAACGTACTTCCAGCTCCTCCTCCGGTATCTCACCGGGGCCGTATTCCTTCTTTGTCTTCTTCTCTGCCCCGTCCTCTTCTTCAACGTCATGCTTTGCGGGATGGAGAAGGGAGTATGTTTTACTTATAGCTTTTTTACGGTTTTTATGTTCGCTTTTAAGCTTCCTGTATATGCTCCTGTAATAGGAACCCATATCCGTGCCGGGAATGGGCATATCAATATCCTCATCCGGAGATATGCTTTTCTTTAATTCCCTGCGGCGTTCATCGTATAACTCTTCAAAGGTCTTATCATTGATTATGGCATGGCTTCATCAATATCGGGGGTCTCCTTATCATTTTTCCCTGTCTGTATTTCCAATTTAGCGAGATCCTGGGCATTTTTCCGGCGTTTTACAGCCTCGTCAACCCTCTTCTTTTTGTCCCCGCGGCTTAAGGAATCAAACTTCCTTCGTTTAACCGCTCCCGCACTTTCTCCAAAGGCACTTTTCTCCTCGCTTTCAAGGGTTTTCTGGATCTCCCCGATCTCTGTTTCTGCAGCCTTTTTCAGGGCATCCTTCCCGGTTTCAATTGCCTTTGATTTCCTGGCCTCATCAGACTTCATAAATTCATTTCCGCTTTTTCCTATAGCTGTTGATGCCGTTCCTTCCTGTTTTCAATCTCACGCTTTTATTGAAATCCCTTTACTTCTGTTCTGCCTCTTCTTCAAATAATCTTCCTGCTTTTGTCATAGCAATCCATCCCTTTACTGATTATCTTATTTTTATCCTCTAAAATCAAGCATTCCCGTGCCAACTGCTATATACTTTTTACCCCGCCCTGACAGGTCCGTCCTTTGTCAGCTCCACCTCTATTGAACCGAACTCGTATTCATCATAGCCTCCCCGTTTTATGTTTCCATCTCCACCCTGTATTGCTATTGCTTTGACAGTATCTCGTTTTTTGAATCTGCCGATACTGAAGGTTTATTAAGTACAGCAAGCTCCTTATCGGTTAGTATGCTGCTTAAGGGTTCGCCTTTGATGGATTCCCGGGAATCCTTATAAGGATCATTATCAGAAACTATATCAGAATCGTTATCTTCAGTCCTGCATATTTCTTCGGTTTTTTTAACAATCACACTCATATCCCTGTATTCCTGTGAAGCTTCTTCATAGAAACCTTAAAAATCCCCCTACCGAATACTAATAATCCAATAGGGGGTCTTTATTTATTTATGATGGTCTTTTATTAACCAATCATACCACAGGTTCTTTATTCCCAAGGAAAAAAGCCTCTGCCATCAATTCCAGGGATTTCTGTGTATAATCCCTGTATTTGAAATTGTAGAACAGTAATCCTATAAATCTTTTTCTATCCAGGCTGGAAACACCCCGCTTCCCCGTATATATCCGAGATCATCATGCAGGCAAGTATAAATTCATTCAGATACAGCAAGATTTCGGCAGATACTGTCGGACTGACTATCTGAATGGGCTTTCTCCGCAAAAGCCAGTACGTCTGGTATGCATATATCTTGGCTTCATTGATGCGTTCTATCCCTTCGTAGTATTTTAGCCTTTCAATGTCGTCAAAATAATCAACCACGGCTTTGGCAAGAAGCCTATGGTTAATATACGCATATTCCATAGCCCCGCACATCCGCAGGTATTCTTCCATTTTTCTGAAAAGAGCTGAAAACCGGCTCTTCATCCTGTTGTTAAACTCCTCATTCTCTTAATAGCCCCTCCTCAACACAGAGACCACGGAACTCCTCAGAGTTTGCATATGCAATGGATGTCTGTACGTCACGCTCTTCCTTGAACCCCGAGTAATCATCTGCCGTGTTGACGGAACGGTCACGCCTGAAAAAACCTTCGTTCAGCATTCTGCCAAAGTCCTCGGTTGCCTCTTCCACGCTTAATTGTCTCATGATTCCTCCTCAAAGACAGCCGCCTTTTTTTCTGTACCTCCATTATTATACTTGTTTTTCATAGTGTCAAACGGTTCTTTTGTGTCATATCGTCAAGCATAATAATGTGTTACTATTCACAGTTTTTTTACATCATTAACAGAGCGGAAGAAACTATCACATCCGCTGGACAGTTGACGATATTGAGTTGCTCACTTGGCCGGCATGTCTCTATATATGATTTTATTAATGCGTAGTCATCAGCTGCTTCCACAGATTCAAACTGTCCGGATATTTTCATATGGCTTTTTACACTCCTGAGCCGTCTCTCCAATAGTTATTCGTAATTACGTATAAATTTCGGAGCAGAATATCAGAAATTTAAAAACCCGGCTTCGAATAGCAGGTTGTTTCCGTACAGAAAACGGTGCGCAGAATCACCTATATGTAATGTCCTATCTCAGCACCGGAAGAAAGCACGGAATTAGCGCTTTTGAAGCACTTACAGCTGCATTTTCAGGAAATGCAGATATAGTTCTTCAACCAGGGTTCTGAACAAATTATAATCCATCCCTTTCCGGAAGCCTTCAAGAACCGTGCAATGACCCATTAACCCCGTCCCCATAGCTCATTTGACCTTCAGCTTCGTCCTGTATTTTTTCTTTGATCCTGTATTCCCTTCGCCGTACTCTGCGATGATATTTGTACGTCCGGGCTTTAGTATGGTGATCTTCCCGTTTTCATCCACGGTGGCAACCTTTGGATTAGATGATTTCCACATTGTCGGGGAATACGTAGTCTTACTCAGGAATGAATATGCATTTAATCCGCTGTCCCCCTTATTGGTGTCAGTTTTTTTCTACATCTCCGGCACCTGCACAAAGAGATGCATCTTCTCTCCCAACGGCTGCCAGGAGCTGCCCCTCTCCTTCTGCTCGCAGGTAATATCAATCTCACCCCTCTTCTTCGTGGTAAGAATGCCCTTCTTATTTACCTTCACTATCTTCTTATCACTGCTTACATAACGGTGCTTTGCCGAACTGTCATAGCCGGGCGCAGCCTCAAAGAAACCGCTTATATCTGACTTCGTCCCGCCGATAACAGCTGTATTGGAAGACAGGGTAAAAACATACTTAGCATTATCCGTACCAAGCTTTTCCACATCCGACCCGTCGGTCAGATGTAGCGGGGACGCTGGATCTGAATAATCAACCTTTTTCTCCGGTTCCTCCGGACTGTCCCCGTAATGGGGCAGGGTATCGGCTTCGGTAAAGCACATTACGGGACCATTCTTTGAACACCCAAGAAAATACACTTTTCCATAAGCGGCAACTGCAGCGACCGGTGAGACTGCGGTATCACAGATCCTTTTTTCACAGGGAACAAACCCATCCTGAGGCTTCGAATAATCGAAAAAGAAATTGTCAGCAGTAATATTGTCAATTCCGGCATTTTCTCTGACGGCACGTCCTCCCGTTAAGTATATGCCGTTCCTCACTCCGCATCCGGTCCAGTATTCACCCTCTTCGTTTATCCTGCAGTCCTTCGGTTTTATGTTGTCTATTGCTTCTGTCTTAAATGGATCAAGAGTAGCCTTTTCCGCTATAAAATCTTTTTGGTTTCCATCGGCATCAAATCCCTTACCCAGGAAATAAATGGTATTTGGAGAATCCGGCCTTTCTTCATGGGCTATAACTATATTGTCTTTATAATAGTTTTCAAGTTTACCGATATATGATCCTCTGCCGCTTTCAGGATCCAGGCGGTATACTGCGGATGTGCTATCGCATACATAGCCATCCTCATCCTTTTCCTCCCTGTTTCTTATGAGAAGGGCATCCTTTCCGTCATAATAAAAGTCAAACCGGACATCATTTTCATCCGGGTGAGTCAATACCCATTTCATATCCTCCGTTACTTCCGTCTCTGTCTTTTCCGGAATAAACTCTTTCTTTTCAACTATCCTGTTTCCGTCATGGAAGAACAGTCTGCCATTAACAAAAAACACAAGCATTCCGTTCCATGCCATGATCCTGCTGAACGTGCTTATCAGATCTTCTGGTTTACGCCACTCTCCATTCTTAAAACTGATTATATCCATAATATTTTTTTCCACGTTTTCACCCGTGAAATATAAGCCGCCGTTTAACGCGCAGGCTCCTCCTTTAGGAGTAATTGTTTTAAGATATGAAAAGCTTGTTTCCGAAATTGGCAGCTTTTCATAAAAGCGTCCCTTTTCCAGGTGTTCATCCGGATCCTCCGGAGAAAGGATCCGCTCAAAGCTCTGCCTTCCCTTTTCTTTATCCCTGTCAGTCACGGTAACCTTAAGTTCTTCATTTTTAAGCCCCAAAGGTGTCTTAAGGAGAATATCACCTGCACCATCGCCTGATCTGCTGACTTTAAGGACTTCAAGGGTTTTCCCTGAAACAGACCATGTACTGCTGCCCTGGCTTATTTCAACATCGGTATCATCCTTTGACCCAAAAAAGAAACCTTTGACATGAAGGCCATCCTTTTCAGCCTTTATGCTGTTAATCACCGGAGTATAAGTATTTTCATCAAGGGCATTTGCGACATCTGCCTTCCCTCCGGTAATGCAGAGATCCTTAAAATCATCAACCGGAACAGTGCCGGCAAGAATCCTGGCAGCTCTTTTTGACGCGCTGTCATCCGGATAATTTTTTGCAAGGATGGCCACCTCTCCCGCTACGGCAGGAGTTGCCATGGAAGTACCATCCAGAAATGTATAAGGATACTTATCCGAGTCAGTTATCCAGATTTCATCAAATGAAATGTCTTCTATCGGTTTTTCCACATCTGCTGATTCACTGTTATCAACAAGACAGAATTCCATTTCAAGATTACTGAAATCTATATCATCTCCATTGATAGTATGATTTAAGGGTCAAAAGGTACCCTTGAAAATATTATTTCGAACCTTGAAAAC
>CAMJPM010000072.1 GCA_946407725.1 uncultured Lachnospiraceae bacterium | reverse complement strand
AATTCATACAGAAAGATAGGACCTCTTACGGAGGAAGCCGAAAGGGAAGAAAAGAAGATAGAGGAGATACGCAAATTTTTCTTTGAATCCTATACGGCAGAGTCCCTTGACAGAGAAGCTGTGGAGGGAGACAGCAACAGGGTTGATGCCTATTTTCTCCGCACCACCTTTATAAAAACAAAGCTAAATGAGCGTTTCATGGATCTGGAGCCGTCATTTCTGGAATTCATAGTGGATGATCTTTATCAGGAGCTATTTAAAAGCAGTGATGAAGAGGCTGAGAAAATAGTTTCTCCCGATGACGGTGAAGAGACAGAAGGTGCAGATGATACCGATGACGGTGAAGAGATGGAAGGTACAGATGACACCGACGATGGTACGGAGGAGGATAGTTGACAGGAGTTGACATTCTCTGTGCCGGAAAGATAAGGGAAAAGTATTACCGTGATGCGATAGCCGAATACCAAAAACGGCTGTCGCATTACGTTAAGCTGAATATAATCGAGGTTCAGGACGGTCCGGGAAAAAGGGAAGAAGCGCAGAGGATGCTTGAGCGGATCAGGGGAAAGCCTTATATTATAACCCTTGAGATCAGCGGAGAGGAGCTTTCAAGCCCGGAGCTTGCAGATTGTATAACAAGGCTGGAGAACAGCGGTTCAAGCCATATAATGTTTGTGATCGGGGGACCCGACGGGCTGGATGAAAGTATCCTTGAAAAAGCGGACATGAGGCTTTCTTTTTCAAAAATGACCTTTCCTCATCCCCTTATGAGGGTTATACTTTTAGAACAGATATACAGGGCATACCGGATAAAGAATAATGAGCCGTATCATAAATAATCAAAGCTTATCACGTGCGGCGTTTTACAGTAAATGTTTGAGATAATACGGAATATTGCTGCTGATGACCTTAGAAATGTCTTCGGCGGATTCGATATATATGCAAAGAAAATAGAGAAGGAATACAGTGTCAGCATCTCTTTAAGGAACGGGGAGATCCATATCTCCGGAGATGACAGGGATGTAAGGCACGCTAAAAACGTACTTGAGGAGTTAATCAAGCTGTCACAAAAGGGTAATACCATAGAAGAACAGAATGTGGATTATTCCATCTCTCTTGAAAAAGAGAACAATGCCTCACTTATAAATTCAATTTCGGAGGCGAACCTTATATGCCACACGGTGCAGGGAAAGCCCGTGAAGCCAAAGACTGCGGGACAAAAGAGCTATATAGATGCCATCAGGGATAATATGGTGGTATTCGGCATCGGTCCGGCGGGAACGGGAAAGACATATCTCGCCATGGCTATGGCTATTACGGCTTTCAGGAATGAAGAGGTGAGCAGAATAATCCTTACCAGGCCTGCAATAGAGGCGGGAGAGAAGCTGGGCTTTCTTCCCGGGGATCTGCAAAGCAAGGTGGATCCGTATCTCAGGCCTTTATATGATGCCCTCTATCAGATCATGGGGGCGGAAACTTTTCAGAAAAACATGGAAAAGGGGCTTATCGAGGTGGCGCCTCTGGCCTATATGAGGGGCAGAACCCTGGATAATGCCTATATCATTCTGGATGAAGCGCAGAATACCACTCCTGCGCAGATGAAGATGTTCTTAACAAGGATAGGCTTCGGTTCCAAGGTGGTGATAACCGGGGATAAGACCCAGAAGGATCTCAGTACAGGAACTGTTTCGGGGCTTATTACGGCCGAAAAAGTACTTAAAAACATAGACGATATTGCTTTTATCTATCTCACATCCCTGGATGTGGTAAGGCACCCTCTGGTGCAGAGGATAGTCAAGGCTTATGAGGATTTTGAAGTGAAGGGTGATGGCGCTGATAATAACAGCGTGAGGAGGGGACGTTTTGGAAGACGGAAAGAAAGACGTTCTTAATTCAGAAGCCGCAAAATTAATGCTGCTTGTGCTTATTCCCCTTATAGGTATAGGCGGCACGGCCTTTATTTCATATATCAGGCTTTTTTCACTTAAGGAAATATATCTTAATACAGCTATAGCGACAGCACTCTGTATCATATCGGAGGTGCCGCTTAAATCAGCCGATTTTGAAGAGGAAGGCTCAAAATACCTGGTGTTATCGTATGCAGCAGGTCTTTTACTGTCCCTTTTATCGGGCCTGTGTTTTGAGTTCATGCTGCCCTTGTCGGCTCCCGCCGTGCTTATTGGCTTTGTCACAAATCCCTTTAACGGAGCCGTTTCTCTCTTGCTTTTTTCCGGGATATCCTTCCTGGTGCTCTATGAGAGCTCCGTGTATTTTTTCTATATAATGATCACCGGATTTATGCTTCTGGTGCTTTTTGCACCCCGTAAAAACATATCCCCTGTGGCTGCAGCCATAGCTTATTTTTCCATCTGTGTCATCGGTTATGTCTCCTGTCTTTTTTTATCGGATACGTATATTCTGCCGGAGGTGGTTTTCTTTCCCGCCATCGGTGCCGTTCTTAATTTTATCATCATAATGATCGTAAGGCCGAAGATCCTTATTAACGCCATTGCGAAAAAGGAGCTTTATTATAAGAGCGTGGTGGATCCGGAATTTGTTCTTATGCAGGAGCTTAAAAAGGATTACCGCAGGGAATATGACATAGCCATCCATACGGCGCATTTCTGTGATATCCTTACGGAAAAGATGAACGCGGACAGGAGAAAGAGCCTGGGGATCTGCTACTATAACAGGATCGGTATCCTTAAGGATGAAACGGAAAATATTCAGGAAAATACCATGTCCATAGTTAAGGAGAGGGAATTCCCCCCTGTTATCATAGATGGTATCCAGGAGTATTATGCCGTTGACAATAAGCGCCTGACAAAGGAAAGCGGAATGGTGATGATAGTCCGGAAGGTCATCTCTGATTTCTATGAATACATGGATCAGCACGATGGTGAAAGACCGGCATACAACGATATCATTAATGAAGTGATAAAGAATATGATGAGCGACAGCAGGATTTTAAAATCCGAGCTTTCCCTCAATGACCTTAATCTTATCTCTGATAAATTAAGGGGCGAGGCACTGTATTATGACTTTTTGCTTTGAGGATATTTCGGGAATTGATATTGGGCTTCCCTGCGAAGATATTTTTAATAGCGTCGCATCCCATGTGCTCGAAACGGAGGGCTGTCCCTTTGAGGCAGAGATAAACTTAACCCTTGTGGACAGGGAGAGGATACGGGAGATGAACAGGGAATTCAGGGGAATAGACGCTGTTACCGATGTGCTTTCCTTTCCCATGGTTGAGTTAATACCTCCTGGGGATTTTTCGGGAATAAAGGAGGATTCTCCGGAATACTTTGACCCGGACAGCGGCGAGATCATCCTGGGGGATATCGTTATCTGTTCGGAAAGGGCGATGGAACAGGCAGAAGAGTACGGTCACAGCGTTAAGCGTGAATTTGCTTTCCTAATCGCACACAGTATGTTACACTTACTTGGATTTGATCATGAGGATAAAGAGGAAGAGCGCATTATGCTTGAAAAGCAGGAACGGGCTCTGTCTTTTCTTGGGATCCTCAGATAGGGGAAAAAGATCAATGATAAAGAAACATTTATCGGGTTTGTTATTAGCTTTAAGTATTTCGGTGAGTCTGCTTTACGCCTGTTCAGGGGCAAAACCTGAGGGAAATACTGCAGAAAATAAGAATACCGAGGTGGTGGAAAACGGTTCTGAAACGGTGTCCGATCCGGATGCCTACTCTGATTTTGAAGAGGCTGCAAAGAACTCCGCAGATGACAGTGCGAAAGCCATTGCCAGTGGTCTTATTGCAGAATACGGCCATGAGTCCTCCTACGGAATGCCCAGGGAGGAAAAAGACGGGAAGATAAGAAGCTATCTCACGGGAAAGCTGGTGGACAAGGCTGTGGGTGAGCGGCGTCCCGTCGCCATAATGCTTAATAACATTAAGGAAGCCCAGCCCATGAGCGGCACCTCCATGGCGGATGTGCTATATGAGTGTGTTGTTGAGGGCTCAATTACAAGAATGATGGGGATCTTTGAGAACTATGACGATCTGAATAAGATAGGTTCTGTCAGGTCCTGCAGGAACTACTTCGTATATTATGCTCTGGAATATGACGCGATTTACTGCCACTACGGCCAGTCAGCCTATGCCATGCCGCTTCTGGAGCAGGATTTTGTAGATAACTTAAGCGGTCTTTCCAGTGAGGGAGACACGGTGTTTTACAGGACCACCGACAGGGTTGCTCCCCACAATGCCTACGCCTCAGCAAAGGGTATAAAGAAGGGCATAGAGATAAAGGGCTACGATCAGAATTACAGCAGTAATTATAAAGGAAAATTCACCTTTGCAAATGACGGGGAGATAATAATTCCGGATTCAGAGGACGCTTACAAAGCCGAACATATTGAGCCCGGATATCTCATTAATAAGCCCTGGTTTGACTATGATGAGAAGAGCGGAAAATACCTGAGGTTTGAGTATGATGAACCCCAGATCGACGCCGAAAACGGCGAACAGCTTGCAGTTGACAACCTGATCCTCCAGTATTCATCCTGGGAAGTGGTAGACGATAAGGGGTATCTCGGATTTGACTGTCATTCCGGCGGAAAGATGACCTATATCACCCACGGAATGGCAAGGGATGGCACGTGGATCCGTTTTGACGGTGACACAGGTTCCGTACGGTATTTTGACAATACCGGTGAGGAAATAGTGATGAATCAGGGTAAGACCTGGGTATCCATCATTCAGGACACTTATTCTGACAAGGTTGTGATCAGATAGCAAACCGGATGCGCGTATCTGTTCAGAAACTGGAGTGCTCTGAACAGATACCGGTTTTGGTATTCAATGGCATATAAGAGCAGAAAAAAACATAATTTCATAATACAGGGCGGAATACTTGCCATTGCCGGGATGATCACCAGGGTCATAGGACTTTTTTACAGGATTCCGGTGACCAATATCATAGGTGATGAGGGCAACGGCTATTATGCGGCGGCTTACCAGATTTACAATATCATGCTGCTGATCTCATCCTACAGTCTGCCCCTTGCTATTTCAAAGATAGTATCTGCCCGTTATTCCAGGGATGAATACGTGAATTCCAGAAGGGTTTTCCGGGGAGGTCTTATTTTTGCCTTTATTTCCGGCTCCATAGTCTGCCTTGCGGTATTTTTCGGGGCGGAATTTTTTGCCGGAAACCTTATGAGCGAGCCCAGGAGTGCCATTGCCTTAAGGATATTCGCCCCCACCCTTCTGATCGTGGCCATAATGGGTGTTATCCGCGGTTATTTCCAGGGGATGGGAACCATGGTCCCCACCGCAATTTCACAGATAATAGAGCAGATAGTCAATGCGGTGGTAAGTATTCTTGCGGCATCGGCTTTCTTTATCTACGGGAAAAAAGTGGCTGCGCTGCTTTCAAATGACAGCTATGCCGCTGCCTACGGAGCCGCCGGAAGTACCCTGGGAACCAGTATGGGTGCACTTTCGGGGCTGCTTGTGCTTATATTTATCCTGCTCATCATCAATACAGCCATGAAGAGGGAACGTCTTTTCGTGGATGATGATCACCCGGATGAATATATGAGGGATATTTTGAGGATCATATTTATAACAGCCGTTCCTGTGATTTTAAGTACCGCTATCTACAATATTTCCGATGTTCTGGACAACGGAATATTTAACAGGCTTATGACCCTTAAAGGTCATGATGTGGAGAAAACCAGGATATGGGGTATTTACTCCGGTAAATACCGGCTGATGATAAATGTGCCGGTGGCATTTGCAAACGCCATGTGTTCCTCCACGGTACCCACGCTTACAGCATGCATGGCCTCGGAAAATATCAGGGGCGCAAGGAGAAAGATCTTTTCAGCCATGAGGTTTACCATGCTGCTTGCATTCCCCTGTACCGTGGGTTTTGTAATCCTTTCAAAGCCCATCCTTTCAATGCTCTTTACCGGGGATGTGGAGCTTGCTTCAAAGCTTCTTTCGATAGGGGCTGTTACCATTATATTTACCTCCATCTCAACACTGAGTAACGGTATTTTACAGGGTATCAATCATCTGGAGGTTCCGGTGAGACACTCTGCAATAGCTCTTGTTATTCATGTGGCTGCACTGTATGTGATGATGGATAAGTTTGATATGGAGATCTACGGCGTAGTGTTCTCAACCCTGCTTTTTTCCGTTCTGATGTGCATTATGAACCAGTTCTCCATAAGGAGATATCTCCATTATAAGCAGGAGATAGTTCGGACCTTTGTGATACCCTTAATAGCCTCCGTGATAATGGGTATAGTGGTCTTTGCGGTATATAAGCTGTTTTCCTTCTTTACGGGAAATCTTATAAGTACTGTTTTCTCCATTGTATTCGGAGGAATCGTCTATCTTCTTTCTATTCTGAAGCTCAAGGGCATTAGAAAGGAAGAGCTTGCCGAGGTGCCGGGGGGAGGTTTTATCGTCGGCATCTGCAGAGCTCTCAGGATCATGTGATTTGAAGAATATAGCTGTTATAGGAGCCGGGGCTGCCGGAATGATGGCAGCCATTGCTGCATCGGAGCGCGCCCGGGTCACCTTGTTTGATAAAAATGAATTCCCCGGCAGGAAGCTATTGCAGACGGGGAACGGAAAGTGCAATTTCTTAAACGTTTCCGTGTCGGAACACGACTACAGGGGAAGCGTAAGGGATTGCGGCATTTTTGGAGATGTATATAAAAACTATGGCCCGGAGTTTCTGTTAGAGCTTTTTTCTTCCTTCGGACTGCTTTATCATATAAAGAATAACGGATATTATCCCCGCTCTGATTCCTCCGGGTCGGTAAATGACATTCTGATACTGGAGCTGAAGAACAGGGGAGTAAGCTTTCATCCACTGACCCTGGTAAAAAAGATCGAAAGAGAAGAGGACGGATTTTTTCTCACACTCTGTCATCTCAAATCCGGTAAAAAGGGCAGGGATGAGCGTAAATATGACACGGTGATAATCACCACCGGGGGAATGGCTGCCCCGAAGACCGGTTCCACCGGAGACGCCTGGTATTTTGCGAAAAACTTCGGACTTCAGGTGGAGGAACCCCTTCCGGCCCTTACCCGGCTTTTATCAGAGGATCCTTTCTTTAATGATAATCCCGTGAGGGCAGAGGTTAAAATAACGCTGTTTATTGACGGTGTACCTTCGGGAGTGTCCAAGGGGGAACTGCAGACAGGTTCTTCCGGCCCCTCCGGGATCTGTGTCTTTGACTTGTCCGGCAGGGTGGCAAAAGCCCTGAAGGCAGGAAAGAAAAGCAGGATAGAGGTGGATCTCTTACCGGAGTACAGTGAAGACCAGGTGTTATCAATGCTTAAAAAAAGGCTGTCAGGCGGGAACTCATGTGAAAATCCGGTTTCGCTCTTTACCGGGATCTTTTCCGAAAGACTGACTGTAAATGTGATAAATAAGATCAGTGAGGAGCTTTTTTCGGGACAGGAATTTCCGAAAAAGCCCGATGATAAGGAATTATATAACATAGCCCGACTTATAAAAAACATGGGCTTTTCTATATACGGAACCGGGGATTTTAATTCCGCCCAGGTGACCAGCGGGGGGATCAAAGGAGAGAGCATAAATCCCGATCTGTCCGCAAAGGGGATTCCGGGGCTGTATTTTGCAGGAGAGTGCCTGGATATTGACGGAAACTGCGGCGGATATAACCTCTACTGGGCCTTTGCCAGCGGCTATGCGGCCGGGGATAAGGGAAGCAAACCTTAACCTTAAATGGCGTGGCTCTTAAAAATCGCAGTTGAGGATGATTAAAAACTAATAAATGCTGAAGATCAATGAGATACGTTCCGACCATGAGCTTAGCATGGCGCAATTATATAAAAAGGCGGGTAAGATCTTAGGTGTAAAGCCGGATCAGATAAAGAGCCTTAAGATCCTTAAAAGATCTGTGGATGCCAGGCGGAGGAATTCCGTTCTCCATATTTTTTCCGTGGCTGTTTCCGTAGAAGGTGAAGAGCGAATTATAAAGCGGATCAGGGATAAGCACGTAAGCCTTTATGAGGAAAGGGAGTACAGTTTTCCGGCTGCTTTTAATCCCCCGGGAGATAAGAAATCCCCTGTTATCATAGGCTTTGGCCCTGCCGGGATGTTTGCGGCGCTGTATCTCTCTCACGCAGGACTTAATCCCGTTGTAATAGAAAGGGGAGAGGATGCGGATAATAGAACCTTAAAAGTACGGGATTTCTGGGAAAAGGGAGCACTTGATATTAACAGTAATGTTCAGTTCGGGGAGGGAGGTGCCGGCACCTTTTCCGACGGCAAGCTCACCACCGGGATAAAGGACAGGGAGAACAGAGGCAGTTTTGTACTAAAGAGTCTTGTGAAATACGGGGCTCCGGAAAATATACTGACTGACGCTAAACCCCATATAGGCTCGGACATACTTGTAAAGGTGATTAAAAACATCCGTGAGGATATCATCAGGATGGGCGGGAGTGTAAGGTTTTCCTCCTGCTTTACCGGTTTTGAACTGGACAGTGACAGGGTTTTAAAGGGAATTCTGATAAATGGAAATGAATATATGGACTGCACAGATGCGGTTCTTGCCATAGGACACTCCGCCAGGGATACCTTTGAATTATTAAGGGACAATGGAGTTAAGATGGAAGCTAAAAGCTTTGCGGTGGGAGTAAGGGTCCAGCATCCCCAGAGCCTTATAGACCGGGGGCTGTACGGTGATGTTAAGGGACTTCCTCCCGCCTCCTACAAGCTGACACACAGGGCTGATGACGGCAGGGGCGTCTATTCCTTCTGTATGTGTCCCGGAGGCTATGTGGTAAATGCTTCCAGCGAAAGGGAAATGCTCTGCATAAACGGTATGAGTTATTCGGGGCGGGGCGGGGAAAATGCCAACAGTGCTATTGTGGTAACTGTTGATCCCGGGGATTTTATTTTTTACGGATACGGGGATTTCGGAGTGCTGTCCGGAATGGAATTCCAGAGGGATCTGGAGAGAAGGGCTTTCCTCGAATGTAACGGAAGTATTCCCTGTCAGAGGTTGGGCGATTTTGTATCCGGAATTACCACGGCTTCATTTGATACCATAAGGCCTGAGTGCAGGGGAGCCTTTGCTCCGGGAAATTTAAGGAGTATACTTCCTGATAATATATCAAACGATATCATTTCCTCTTTTTCAGCCTTCGGTAAGAGGATTGAGGGATTTGACAGGGCAGACGCAGTACTGTCCGGCGTGGAAAGCCGTACCTCATCACCGGTACGGATCCTTAGAAACGAGTGTTTTCTTTCATCTGTTCCGGGGATCTATCCGGCAGGGGAAGGGGCAGGATACGCAGGAGGCATAATGTCCGCAGCTATTGACGGCTTAAAATGCGCGGAAGCCATTCTTGCAAAACGGAAAGGAGATTAAATCACATTGAGGAATTTTTCCGGACATAAAAGGATAGTTATCAAAATAGGATCAAGCTCCATCACCCATCCGGAAACAGGCGGAGCGGATCTAATAAGGATAGAGAAGCTGGTGCGGGAGCTTACGGATCTGCATAACGGCGGAAGGGATGTGATCCTCGTATCCTCCGGGGCTATTTCCGTGGGCTTAAAGGCTGCGAATATCAAGGATGTTTATTACAGCGGAGAAAACACCGGGGAAGGCAGGGATGACAAGCTTCAGATAAAACAGGCTGCGGCGGCCATCGGCCAGGCCCGTCTCATGATGATCTATCAGAAGATCTTTTCCGAATATAACCAGCTTACGGCCCAGGTGCTGATGACAAAGCGCACTGTCAGGAATGATCTGAACAGATATAATGCCCAGAACACTTTTTCCGAGTTATTAAAACTGGGTGTTATTCCAGTGGTAAATGAAAACGACACCATTTCCACCTATGAGATACAGCTGGGGGATAACGATACACTTTCTGCCATGGTGGCGGCTCTCGTAAGTGCGGATCTCCTTATTCTTCTTTCGGATATTGACGGACTTTACACCGATGACCCGAGGAGGAATCCGGAGGCAGTATTCATTCCGGAGATCACAGATCTGAGTCAGGATGTGGATTCCTACGGAAAGAACAGCACCGGAAGCCTTTCCGGCACCGGAGGGATGGCCACAAAGCTGAAAGCCGCCCACATAGCGGTATCATCCGGTGCGGACATGATAATAGCAAATGCGGGGGATCTTAATAACATTCACAGGATAATATCGGGTGAAGACATAGGTACCTTTATCCATGCAAAGAGAACACCTGATTTTTATCTACCGGATTACCTGGAGGACGATTGATGGGAGATATCATTGCTTTTGGAGACAGCAAGGAAACATTGAGACAGAGAATAATGATCCTCAGGGAGTGCATGACAAATGAGGACAGGGAAAAGGCGTCTTACTATGTGTTAGACTCCTTCTTTAAGCTGCCTGAGTATCAGAATGCAGAGGCCATCTTTGCTTTTGCGGGCTTCGGAAGTGAGGTTTCCACCCTGAATGCGGTTTTTAAGATGATCAACAGTGGAAAGAAGGTATCCCTTCCGCGTGTTATTGATGATACAACCATGGAGTTTTTTGAGGTGAGAAAGATCTCCGATATCCAGAAGAGCAGCTATGGCATCCCGGAACCCAGGGGAAACAATGAACCGGTGGACTACCGTCCTGACATCATTATCATGCCGGGTGTGGCCTTTGACAGGAAATTCAACCGTCTGGGATACGGAAAGGGTTACTATGACAGATATTTAAGGTTAAAGGGTTACGACCGTTTTGTATGGAAGATAGCCCTGGGCTTTTCGTGCCAGGTGGTACACAGGGTGCCGGTGGATAAATATGACGTGGCCATGGATATGGTAATTACGGAAAAGGATGTGATCCGATGATATCAGATAGGGACGGGGAAAGAATAACGGATGGACGTTCTTTATCCAATTCGGTGGGTTTATTGAATCCCCCGGACACTGAGCCTGAAAGACAGCTTTATTTTGCGGGAAGGATAAGGGAAATACTTAAGGAGACCTCAAAGAAAAAGGGCAGGGATATCAGGTTTTTTGTCCAGACCTTCGGTTGTCAGATGAATGAAAGGGATTCCGAAAAGATGTCCGGAATCCTTATTAATTGCGGCTACACTCAGGCAGAGTCAGAGGAAGAAGCAGATGTTATTCTTTATAATACCTGTACTGTAAGGGATAATGCCAATGTCCGGGTATTCGGGCGTCTGGGGGTGCTGAAGTCTCTTAAGGAAAAAAATCCGGAGCTCCTCATCTGTCTTTCCGGCTGCATGATGCAGGAGGAGAGTGTTATTAAGAAGATACGGGAGAGCTATTCCTTTGTGGATCTTATCTTCGGCACCCATAATATCTATAAGTTTGCGGAACTTCTGTATGAGCGCTTAAGATCCGGCTCAATGATAGTCGATATCTGGGAGCATGAAAAGGAGATAGTGGAGTCACTGCCTTCCCTAAGAAAGTATCCCTTTAAGAGCGGTGTTAATATAATGTTCGGCTGCAATAATTTCTGCAGTTATTGTATCGTGCCCTATGTCAGGGGAAGGGAACGGAGCCGCAGCCCTAAGGACATAATAAGGGAGATAGAGAAGCTCACTTCAGACGGAGTGAGGGAGGTGATGCTCCTGGGGCAGAATGTCAATTCCTACGGAAGGGGTCTTGAACCGCCTGTTACCTTTCCGGAGCTCTTAAAGGAGATAACCGGAATACAGGGATTGGAACGGATACGCTTTATGTCAAGCCATCCCAAGGATCTGAGTGATGAGCTTATTGAAGTAATGGCTTCCTCGGATAAGATCTGTGACCACATTCATCTCGCACTGCAGTCCGGCAGCGACAGGGTGTTAAAGGATATGAACCGGCATTATACGAAGGAGGATTATCTCCTTAAGATAAAGAAGCTCCGGGACAGGATGCCGGATATTGCTATAACAACTGATATTATAGTGGGATTTCCAACTGAAACCCCGGAGGATGTGGAAGAGACTATAGATGTGATCAAAAAAGCGGAGTTTGACGGGGCATTTACCTTTATCTATTCAAAGAGAACAGGCACCCCCGCGGCCTCCATGCCCTTTAATATGACGGATGAGGAGATACATATCCAGTTTGACAGGGTCTTAAAGACCGTGCAGGAGACCGCCAGAAAAAGGACGGAGCACTACAGCGGAATGACCCTTCCGGTGCTGGTGGAGAGCATCAATGAAAAGGATCCTTCCATGGTCACCGGACGTATGCCCCAGAATACCTCGGTACACTTTAAGGGAGACAGTTCCCTTGTGGGAGAGATCGTAGACGTAAGGCTCACAAAGTGCTGCGGATTTTATTTTGAAGGGGAAATGATACGGGGTTAAACAGTAAGATGTTACCCTCTTGATTTATTCCCTGGTTTGTGTTATGGTATTTGTCCGTGAGACTGCTAAACGCCTGTCAGGGTCGTAAATATAAGATCCTTACGGTGTTTCGTATTCAGTCTTTAGGAGATGGTCCTCTGTCACATGGATCCAAAAACGGATGGTGATAAGAACGTCAAATGCCCATATATCATGGAGTAGCCTGCAGATCAGGCATTACAAAGTGATAAGGGACGATATGGAGGTTTTATAAAATGAATTCAGAAATCATCAGAGAAATCGAGAAGGAACAGCTCAAGGCAGAGCCCCCCGTATTCAGGGTTGGTGATACCGTAAGGGTTCACAACAGGATCACAGAGGGTGAGAAGTCCAGGGTACAGGTATTTGAAGGTACCGTTATCAAGAAACAGGGCGGAAGCAGCAGGGCAACATTTACCGTAAGGAAGAACAGCTACGGTGTGGGTGTTGAAAAGACTTTCCCCATCCACTCTCCCAATGTTGAGAAGGTAGAAGTGGTACGTTCCGGTAAGGCCAGAAGGGCTAAGCTCTTCTTCTTAAGACAGAGAACAGGTAAGAGAGCAAAGCTTAAGGAGATAGTAGACTGATACAGTCTGACTTCCGTAAGTGAGCAGGAAACAGAGCGGAAAGTGATTTCCGTTTGACAGGACATCCGCCATATTTCAGGTGATGAAATATGGCGGTTCTTATAATAATCAGTAAAGCAGTGTAGAAAAGAAACATGGCGAGAAAGCATAAAGGTTTAAGCTTTTACAGGAAGGAAAAGACCATAACAAATGAGAGGCTTGCGGCATTCGCTTCTTATCTGTTCATGGTTTTTTTAGGTGCGCTCCTTGCATATTTTTTTGTATATACCCTGGGCTTAAAAACAACCGTTATCGGAACCTCCATGGAGCCTTCGCTATACAATGGACAGGTGATCTTCTTAAACCGGGTGGTTTACAATATCATTCCTCCCAAAAGAGGGGATATAGTGGCGTTTCTTCCTAACGGCAATACCAATGCCCATTATTCGGTAAAAAGGGTGGTGGCTGTTCCGGGGGATACGGTTGAGATACGAAACGGTATTTTCTTCTTAAACGGAGAAGCCCAGAATGACATGTTTGACGACATGATCTCCGATGCGGGAATAGCCTCCGAACCATTAAAGCTCAACGATAATGAATACTTCCTTATGGGAGATAACTGTAATTCCTCTGAAGACAGCCGTACCGCCAATCTGGGGGCTGTTAAAAGAGAGCATATTTCAGGAAAGGCCTGGTTCCACATGGCAGGCGGGGATACAGGCATAGGTTTTGTAGAATGAATTTTAATTATTTTCCCGGACATATGATGAAGGCAAAGCGGATGATGGAGGAGAACATAAAGATCATTGATCTTATGATCGAGCTTCTGGATGCCAGGGCACCCCGTTCATCGGAAAATCCGGAAATAGAAAAGCTCTGCGAGGGCAAGGGACGTCTGGTGGTCTTAAATAAAGCAGATCTGGCAGATGAAAAGGAGACGGCAAAGTGGCTGGAATATTTCAGGAGCCGTGGTGCCGAGGCCGTGGCTTTAGATTCCAGAGGCAGAAAGGGAATGCGGGATGTCGACACCGCCGTAAAGAACGCCTGCCGGGAAAAGATAGAGAAAAACAGGAAAAAGGGAATAGTTAACCGGCCCATGAGAGCCATGGTGGCAGGGATACCCAATGTGGGAAAATCCACCTTTATAAATTCCTATGCCGGAAGAGCAGTGACAAAAACCGGCAACAAACCCGGGGTGACCAGGGGCAAGCAGTGGATTAGGATGGGAAAGAACCTGGAGCTTCTGGATACGCCGGGAATATTATGGCCGAAGATTGATGATGAGGAGACCGGTTATCATCTTGCGCTGCTGGGGACCATGAATGACCTGGTGATCGACAGGGAAGAAATGGTAATGAAGTTTTTATCTGAAACAATGGATAAAGAACCGGAAATACTCTATAATATCTATGGACTGACAGGAGAAATGGGACCCTTTGAAATGCTTTGTGAGGCTGCGCGGCACAGGAATGCCCTGAAAAAAGGGGGAGAGCCGGATACGGACAAGGCAGTCTCCTTTATCCTGGATGACTTAAGAAACGGAAAGTTGGGCAGAATAACACTGGATATTATATGAGAAAGATCAGAAAAGCAGCCGGTTTCAGTCTTTATATATTGGTGATCCTTCTGGCAGCCCTTATCATCAAGGTTCTCTGTTTTCAAAGGACAGTGGTTTCAGGGGCATCTATGGAGACAACACTTCACGACGGGGATTCTCTTCTGGTAGATAAGATAAGCTACAGGTTTAAGGATCCGGAGCGCTTTGACATTGTGGTTTTCCCGGCTCCGGAGAATAATGGAGAATTCTTTGTGAAACGTTTAATAGGACTTCCGGGAGAAACGGTGGAAATAAGGGAAGGGGTACTGATGATAAATTCCCATGTGCTTCCTTATAAGTATAACCGGGATACCATAATGGACGCCGGATATGCCTCGACAGAGGTAATACTTAATGATCATGAGTACTTTGTACTGGGAGACAATGTCAATGACAGCGTGGATTCCAGAAGTGTTCTGGTGGGAAACATTGACAGGAGCAATATAATAGGAAAGGTATTTTTCAGGCTTAGTCCGATAGATTCCTTCGGAGTGGTAAAATAATGGCAGAACAGATTTCCGTGATAAAGGAAAAAATATCAGCCGCCGTATCCTCGGGCAGTGAGGAGGAGATATTAAAGACGGTTTCGGCTTTTCAGGATGACGACAGGGCCGGGGTAAAGAAACTTGTGTTATCAGCCTTAAAAAAGGCAGAAGCCATCAAGGCAGAGAAGAAACGCATGTATGATATGTTTTCCTATGAGAGGGAATACGCGTCCTGTCCTTATATATGCGGAATAGACGAGGTCGGACGGGGGCCTCTGGCGGGACCCGTGGTGGCGGCTGCAGTCATTCTTCCAAAGGACTGTGACATCCTGTATTTAAATGATTCAAAAAAACTCACACCCGCAAAGAGGGAAGAGCTTTCGGAAATAATAAAAGAGAAAGCGGTTTCCTTTGGGTTGGGTTACACCGGGCATGAGAGGATAGATGAGATAAACATATTAAATGCCACCTATGAAGCCATGAGGGATGCCATAAACAATCTGTCTGTAAAACCCGATATATTATTAAATGACGCGGTGACCATTCCCGGAGTCAGCATAAAACAGGTTCCGATTATAAAGGGTGACGCCAAAAGCGCTTCTATTGCGGCGGCTTCCATAATAGCCAAGGTTGAACGTGACCACTATATGGAGAAAATGGATAAAGAGTATCCGGGATACGGATTTTTCAGCAACAAGGGCTACGGCAGCAGTGAACATATCGAGGCCATAAAGAAGAACGGGCTTTCACCCATACACAGGAGAAGCTTTACTGGTAACTTTGTATGAATATTAATGTCAATTCAAATACCGGATTATATGATATAAATTCGGGGCTTGGCAGCGCCCAGGGCGTATCCGGAGCCGAGCTTATTACGCAGAAAACTGCTACTGTCCCTTCGGATGCGGTGAGATACGTCAAGGCCGGAGATACCTTTTCCGGACAGATAGTTGGTATGAATGATGACGGCACCGTGTCATTGCTCCTGGGAGACAACACAAAGCTCAACGCTTTTCTTTCAAAGAATATGGGACTGACCATGGGACAGACCCTTTCCTTTGCGGTAAGCGGTGCAAGCGAATCAAAGATATCCCTTACACCCCTTTATGCCAATCTGGACGGGAACAGCGCAGTGGGAAAGGCCCTGAATGAAGCAGGGCTCCCCATTACAAAGCAGAATTCAGATATGGTGACTGCCATGATGGAAAGAGGACTTCCCATAGATCAGAGATCCCTGCAGGGCATGGCATATTCCGCATCCCGTTTTCCCCTGACGGATCCCAAATCCATCGTACAGATGACCGAGCTCAGGATTCCCCTGAATGATAATAATATTAAGGAATTTGAAGCATATAAGGAAAACCAGTATAAGATCGCAGACAGTCTGGAAAGCCTTTCTTCCGGATTATCCGAGATAGCGGGAGAAAGCTTTAAGGCAAACGGAGGTATAGTAAACCTCTTTTTCAATGATAAGGCTGCAGAGTTCTCCCAGGCCATGGAAAAGGCTTTCTCCGGAGATCTTACGGATATATCAAAGCTCCTTGATCTTAACCCGGAAGAGCTTAAAGCCCTGGAAAACAGCCTGAAAGAGGCGGAAACCGGAGATGTTCAGCCGGGCTTAAAGGAGCAGGAGGGCTTAAAGGAGCAGCCGGGCATAAAAGAGCAGCCG
>CAMJPM010000071.1 GCA_946407725.1 uncultured Lachnospiraceae bacterium | reverse complement strand
CCGATATGGCATCTGAAATGGTTCAGTACTCGAAGAATAACATTCTTCAGCAGGCCGGCCAGTCGATGCTCGCACAGGCTAACCAGAGCAATCAGGGTGTGCTTTCACTCCTCCAGTAAGATAATAAGACCAAAATATAAATACCTATACAAAAGACCCGTCCCGAAAGGGACGGGTTCTTTACGCATTTGAAAATATTACTCTAAAAGTATATCATGTCATAGTATACTTTGAACTAAACAGTAATTATTTTGGAAGTATCGGATGAACTCTGAAGGGAAAAGAAAACTTAAGAGCAGCCTTACTATAATTCTCCTTGTACTGGCATCTTTATTGCTTATTTTTACAGGCATTGGGCTTAAAAAAGGGGGAACGGAGCAGAAATGGGATACGGATTCACCGGTGTTTTCAAAGAATTCCGGTTTTTATACCGAACCCTTTATGCTGGAAATATACTGCGGCGGGGACAGGGAGATAAGGTACACTCTGGATTCCACCGAGCCCACAGAAAGCTCGCCTCTGTATACGGGACCTGTGAGGATAGATGATAAAAGCCCTGAAAAAAATCTCTATGCAGATAATATTTTTACCAGCGTGGATTATTTCGAATACTCTGACAGAAAGGGATATGTGCTTCCGGCAGAGCCGGTGGAAAAATGCACGGTGATTAAGGCAGCTTCCTTTGACCGGGAGGGAAACAGAAGCGAAACAGTCACAAGATCTTATTTTATAGGATATCAGGACAGGCCCTCATACAGGGGAACCCCGGTGATCTCCCTGTGTTTGGATCCCGAAGATATCTTCGGCTATGAAAGAGGGATATATGTCATAGGAAAAAAGGGGACAGATGATTTCTTAAGAAGGGTCAGTAAAAGTGAGGAGGCGCAGGAGTTCCTTAAGGAAAACCCCGATACACCCCTTGATGGCACCGTTAAGATAGGGAATGTCTACATGCATGAGGCCTATGTTTATAATTATTCCCAGGGAGGGATAGAATGGGAAAGACCAGCGGACATCAGCTTTTTTGACAGCTGGGGAACACTTCTTGTTTCAGGGAAGACCGGGATCAGGGTAAGAGGTCACAATTCCAGGAATTTTCCCCAGAAGAGCCTTTCCCTGTTCCAGCGGAAGGAATATGACAAAAAAAGCTTTTTCTATCCCTATCTTGATAACAGGTCAGATGCAAATGTATCCCTGTCCGGCGGCGGGGACGATATGTATTCCTTTGTAAGGGACCCTTTTTTAAGTGAACTTTTCAGGAAAAACGGCCTGTCCTTCGGGGTCCAGGAGTTTTCCGAACCGGCATTCCTGTTTCTGAATGGTGAATTCTGGGGCACGTATCTTCTTCATGAAAAAGAGGATAAAGAGTATCTCCACAGACACTACGGGGTAGATGAAGACAATACCCTGATAGTAAAAAACGGCATTCTGGATTCCGGCAGAGATGAAAAATACAGGGAATTGTACGGGGAGCTTGTAAGCTTCGTAATAAAAAACGATCTTTCGGATAAAAGCATATATAAGGAATTTTCGGAGCTTGTTGACATTGAGAGCCTTATGGATTATTATGCGGCGAGGATTTATGCGGATGATACCTCGGACTGGCCAAAGACCAATGTGGCAATGTGGAGAAGTGTCAGAAAGACGGAACGGCCCTATGAAGACGGAAAATGGCGGTTCTTAAATTTCGACAATAATATAGAATTACAGAAAAACAAGGTTGATTTTGATTCCATAGGTGCAATATTAAGTGAGGGTAAAGATGATTATGAGGATTTGAAGAAAGACTTAATACAGATGGAAGAAGAGGGAAAGGATATCACTGATCTTCTGGGAAGAAATCTGTTTTTTGAGAGAATGCTCCTATATCCCCTTTTCCGGAATGAGGGGTTCAGAAAGAGTTTTTATCAAAGGTTCCTTGATATAGAGGACAATGTGTATGACCAGGAGTCAGCGGAAAAAGTATTAAACAGCGTTGCCGGTCAAAACCGGATCCCCGTGGTCACAGGGTATAAGCGCTGGTTCGGGGACAGGTGCAGCTTTGAGGATTTTGATGAGAAAATAGAGGAGATCAGATACTTTTTAAGGGAGAGAAGACAGTATATCGAGCCCTATATGAAAAAGGCCTGCGGGATCTGACAAAGGCCCGGCATAAGAAAAAGGCCTGCGGGATCTGACAAAGGCTCAGTCCGGCATAAGAAAAAGGCAAACGCCGTTTCCGGCATCTGCCCCGCCAACACATAATGATCGATCTTAAACTCAGACAATATAGGGTTCAAGAACCTTCAATACCTCATCAACGCTATCCTCTGCATGTATATTGAGATCGATGGGCTTTGAAAGATCAAGACTGAAGATACCCATGATGGACTTGGCATCGATCACATACCTGCCGGAAACAAGATCAAAATCATAATCAAATTTAGTGATCTCATTAACGAAGGATTTTACTTTATCAATTGAGTTCAGTGAAATTTTAACTGTTTTCATAGAAAACCTCCTGTATGATTTACAAAGTTTTTTCTTTGTCCTCAATATGGTAATTTGATATTCTGTAAAAGTCAACTGTAAAACTTACGAAAATATTAACGATTTTACGGGACTATATACTAAACGAAAATATACTGATGGCAAAAATGGACAAAAAAAAGATAGCATTACACAACCTTGGTTGTAAAGTTAACGCATATGAGATGGAAAAAATGGCCGGGAAACTGATTTCCGACGGTTTTACCATAGTTCCCTTTGAGAACCGGGCGGATTATTATATAGTAAATACCTGTTCTGTGACCAATATAGCAGACAGGAAAACGAGACAGATGCTGCACAGGGCAAAGCAGAAGAATCCGGAGGCCGTAGTAATAGCGGCGGGCTGTTATGTGGACAGCCGCGGAGAAGAGGAAGTGTATGAAGAGGGGATAGATATCGCAGTCCCGAATTCCGGTAAGGAAAACATAGTTGAAATAATAAGGGCCTGGGAAATATCCCATAAGGGGAAGAATACGGTCACGGATTATATCCCGGATGAGGGCAGGAATCCCGGAAACGGCGGCCACAGAAGCGGAGAGGGGGGTTATTCCAGAAAATTCCTGAAGGTTCAGGACGGGTGCAATATGTTCTGTTCATATTGTATAATACCCTATGCCAGGGGCAGGATAAAAAGCAGAAGCATAAGTGATGTAACAGAGGAAGTAAAGGACTGTGTCAAAGAGGGATACAGCGAATTTGTGCTGACCGGCATACATCTTTCTTCCTTTGGCAAAGACAGGCCGGAAGACGGGGAGGATCTTCAGGGACTTATAAAAGCCCTGGATGGGGAAGAAGGCGTAAAGAGGATAAGGCTTGGTTCACTGGAACCGGGTATTATAACTGAGGAACTGTTAAGAGAGATCGGGGATATTCCCTCACTCTGCCCACACTTTCACCTTTCGCTCCAGAGCGGATGTGACAGTGTCCTTAAAAGAATGAACCGTCACTACAGTACGGAGGAGTATCTAAAAAGCCTGGAAATGCTGAGGCAGACCTTTGACGACCCGGCAATAACAACAGATGTGATAGTGGGTTTTCCGGGAGAGACCGGGGAAGAGTTCAGGGAGACCCGTGAATTCATAAAAAGAGCAGGATTTTACGAAACCCATATTTTCCCCTATTCCAGGAGAAAGGGTACTGCTGCCGATAAAATGGAAGGCCAGATAGACAGGAAGGAAAAGCATGAAAGGCTCTGTATATTAAAGGAGCTGGACAGTGAGAACAGGAGAGCCTACGAGGACAGACACAAAGGAAAAAGGGCCGAGGTTCTGATCGAAGAGAATAACAGCGGCTATACCAGGGAATATATAAGGGTTGTATGTGAAGGAGAGCCCTTAAGACCGGGAACTATAGTAAGCGGTTCTATCGGAGAGCGCAGAAAAGACGGGCATATCGGTTTTTGCCCGGATATGTGAGTAAAAAATTCAGGCGGATTGATCGGAACGTGATTCTTGGCGTCCGGATCATAAAATGCTTAAAAAATGAGAGTATCAGAGAAGATAAAAAATCATAAATGGCTTATATTATCCCTCATTCTTCTTATGGGGATATTTGCGCTGTTCGGGCATTATAAAGAGTATCTTTATGAAGATGAGGTGCTTTCATATACTGCTGCGAATTCCGGAGATGGGATGAGGCCGGCGGTTCCTTTGAACTCTTTTGTAAATGGAGAGGATTTTGTGCTGGATGCGGTAGCGGTGCAGCCGGAGGGGCGTTTTGATTTTTCAAATGCCATCGGGAATACCTCAAGGGATCCCCATCCGCCGCTCTACCTTCTTTTGCTCCACTTTATTTCATCCCTGTTCCCGGGGATGTTTTCAAAGTGGTTCGCCCTTATCATCAATCTTATCTCCGGCGCAGGGGTAGTGGTATTGCTTTATTTTACAGCGCTTAAAATGTATCCCGGGGATAAAATGCAGGATGGGCCGGAAAAAACGGAAAGGGTCTTTGCCGGAGCAGTGGCCATATGCTTTATCCTTTCCATGGGCGCCGTCGGACAGTTTATGAACTTAAGGATGTATGTGCTGCTGACCTTTTTTACAACTGCACTTAACTACCTGTATATACTCATCCTCTCACGGGACAGGGAGCGGGAATTTTTTGATATAAAGAGTGTTTTGATCATATTAATAACAGTGGTTCCCGGAATACTGACCCACTATTACTTTCTGATATTCGCATTTTACGAAGCGGCCTTTATTTCGATCTATTTCCTCTGCCGGAAGAATATAAAGGCATTTATTCTGCATGGGTTTATCTACATCGTCTCATTTGTTCTGGTGTTTCTTCTTTTCCCCGCCTGTATCTGGCAGCTTACGGGGTCGGACGTGGGATCGGAGTCCTTCGGGACTAGGACGCTTCCTGAAATAATAAGAAGGTTCAGGGTTATGTTCTCTCATATTAATAATGAACTTTTCGGCGGTGAACTGAAGCTTTTTCTGCTGTTTCTTGCAGCGGGGCTTATATGGATCACGGCAGCAGGTATCCGGAAAACGGAAGATCCTGACGGGACAAGCGTTGTTGGAAACTATGGAAACGGACGGCAAAACGGAGTGCTTAAAAGGATCTTCCATATTTTTATGGAATATACGGGGATAAAATATTTCTTCCTGTTATCCGTGGGGATCCTGTATTTCCTTACGGTGTCATGCACCACCCCGTATCTGACCGGACGGTATCTTTTCCCGGCTTATCCGCTGTATATCCTGATAGCAGCATGGGCCTTTTTCCCTGTGCTGAAGGCTCTGTTTAAATCTCCGGCAGCGGGGCTTGTCATATTTATGCTTGTAATGGTCATGCCTCTGTACGGAAAGATAAAGAGCGGGCTTTTTGATGTAAACAAGGCTGCAATGCAGTCGATATCCAAAGAACATTCCGGGGATATATGCGTTTTCTTCAGGGGTATTACTACGGAGGAAAATTATTTTGAGCTTAAAAATTTTGGAAGGCTGATGTCCATGCGTCTTAACCCTGAGGAGGGGGAGGATCCCGGAGATACGGTGAAAATAAAGGGTGAAAATGAGATAGTCATATATGTGCCCGATGGAAAGGATCCGGAGCAGTATTTCCAGAGGATAAGGGACATCAATCCGGAACTCACAGCAGCCGAAAGGCTGTATAAAGCCTATTATTCAGATGCCTATATTATTAAAAAGGACTGACCGGAAGGCTTCCGGTGCAATGCTGAATTAAAGGATATTAGAACTGATAAGGAAGGAGCAGTATTAAATGAGGTACGTGCGTTATACCATAAAGACAGTACAGGGAGCAGAGGACATAATAGCAGCTGAGCTCTCAGATCTCGAAGTGGAGGGTGTGGAGATAGAGGACGCATCTCTTCCGGAGGATATAAGGAAAAACGGTACTTTTTATGATGTACTGCCGGAAAACAATATTGAGGGAGAGGATGCGTTTGTTTCATTTTATATTGAAAAGGATAAGGATGCCGGAACTATTCTCGGCAGTGTGAACCAGATGCTTATGCGTCTTAAGGAAACCATGGATATCGGAGACGGCGGGATCTCGGTATCCGAGACGGAGGATAAGGACTGGATAAATAACTGGAAGGAGTTTTTTAAGAGCTTTGTCATAGATTTTGAAGACGGAAAGACCGCATTTTTTACTCCTTCCTGGGAAAAAAGCGAGGATAAAGGTTCCCATGATTACGTTATAAACATCGATCCCGGAACCGCCTTCGGTACGGGAGCCCATGAGACCACAAGGCTCTGCATCAGGGCGCTCGAAAAGCATGTCAGGGAGGGCATGAGATTTCTGGATATAGGAACCGGAAGCGGCATACTGTCTCTGCTGTCATTTATGTTCGGGGCCGAAAGCGGCATGGGGGTTGATATAGATGACGGTGCCGTTCCGGCGGTTAATGACAATTTTGAGAAAAACGCTCTTAAGTCTGCGCCCTATCATCTCGTTATCGGGGATATGTTAAATGATCAGAATGTGCGGGATCATGCGGGATCAGGCTATGACCTGATAGTTGCAAACATACTGGCGGAGGTACTGATTCCCATGACCGGTTATGTCCCGGAAATGCTGAAACCCGGGGGCCTCTATATAGTGAGCGGCATAATAGATACCAAGGCGGAGGATATGAAAAAGAGCCTTATTTTCAATGGCTTCGAGATCCTTGAAGAAAACCGTGACGGAGAGTGGGTGAGCTATGTATCAGTTTTTCGTTGAGCCCTCCTCCATCCGGGGAAATGATATAGAAATCTCCGGATCGGATTATAATCATATAAAAAACGTTCTCCGTATGAAAAAAGGGGAATGTGTGTCGGTTTCGGACGGTATGTCAAAAAAGGAATACCGGTGCCATATAGAGGAGTATTCCGGAGAAAAAGTCCTTCTGAAGCTGGACTTTATAAAGGAGGCGGATGTGGAACTGCCGGTGTATGTCACTCTCTTCCAGGGACTGCCGAAAGCCGGAAAGATGGATATAATAGTGGAAAAATGTACGGAGCTCGGAGTATATGAGATAATACCGGTTGCGACTGAGCGTTCTGTGGTGAAGCTTAGTGGGAAAAAGGCAGCGGATCGGGCCGCCCACTGGCAGGGAAAGGCACAAGCTGCAGCAAAACAGAGTAAAAGAGCAGTGATACCCTCTGTGGGGCAGGTGATCTCCATGGAGGAGGCACTTGAAAAATGTGTCGATTTCGAGTATATATTAATACCCTATGAGCTGGCGGAAAATATGGATAAAACCCGTGAGGTTCTCTCTAATGTAAAAAAGGGCAGCAGGATTGCTGTTTTTATCGGCCCGGAGGGCGGATTTTCGGAGCATGAGATAGATATGGCCGAAAAGAAGGGGGCGGTTCCCCTTACCCTGGGGAAACGGATACTCCGGACGGAGACCGCGGGGATGGTGGTATTGTCCTGGCTCGTATACCTTACTGAGGGTATGGGGTAATGCCGGGGAACTGACGGATTTAAAGGGTTTACATAATATAAAGACCAATGGACTGTTGGTTTACATAATATATAGGAGCGATATAGCACAATATGGAAGCATATATGGATAATTCTGCCACAACAAGGACGGACGACAGGGTTGTGGAGCTTATGGATAAGATAATGAAAGAGGATTTCGGCAATCCGTCAAGTTTACATAAAATGGGATTTAATGCTGAAGAGTATGTGATTAAAGCCCTTGACACCTTTTCCGGTATCCTGAAATGCGGGAGAAAGAATATCATTTTCACCTCCGGAGGGACGGAGAGCAATAATACCGCGATAATAGGGACTGCAATTTTTAAGGAAAACAGGGGAAGGCATATCATCACGACAGTGACCGAACATCCCTCCGTTCTTGAGCCCTTAAGGTTCCTGGAAAAGAGGGGCTGGAGAACAGAGTTTATTGACGTGGATGAAAAGGGGCAGGTAGATATCCGGGAGCTTATCTCAAAGGTGAGAAAGGATACGGTGCTGGTTTCGATAATGCATGTAAATAATGAGACGGGGGCCGTGCTTCCTGTGGAGGAGCTTTCAAAAGCGGTACACGAAGCAAATCCTGAGTGTTTTTTCCATGTGGATGATGTTCAGGGCTTTGGGAAGATCCCTTTGGATATGAAAAACGCAAATATTGATCTTTTATCGGTCAGCTCCCATAAGATACACGGTCCCAAGGGGGCGGGGCTGCTTTTCATTTCAGACCGTGCTTCCCATATTTCTCCGCTGATCTTTGGCGGAGGACAGCAGGAGGGAAAGAGATCCGGAACCTTAAATGTTCCGGGGATAGCCGGCTTTGCCGGGGCAGCGGAGCTCATGTATAAGGATATCCATGAGAATTACAGAAGAATAAGGGAAATAAGAGAGTATTTTGCAGGTGAGGTTCTGAAGATCCCGGATACTGCCATAAACGGAGGGGAGGAGGTTTCGCCTTATATTCTCTCCCTTACCGTAAACGGCATTAGGGCAGAGGTGCTGCTGCACGCCCTGGAGGGAAAGAATGTTTATATTTCGGCGGGATCAGCCTGTTCCAGTCATAAAAAGAAGATTTCGCCGACCCTTAAGGCCATGGGTCTTTCAGCCGATGAAGCAGAGTCAACGGTGAGGTTTTCTTTTTCCGTACATACCGTAAAAGAGGAGGCAGACTACTGCCTGCAGTGCTTAAATACAGTAATACCCGAACTCAGGAGGTTTAAGAGAAGATAATGGAGAACAGATTTCAGGCATTCCTGCTGAAATATGCCGAGATTGGTGTCAAGGGAAAAAACAGACATTTATTTGAAGAAGCTCTGGAAAAGCAGGTGCGGATACATTTAAGGAGAACAGGCGCCGAATTTGATGTGCACAGGATAAACGGCAGGATCTACTGTGAAGCAAAGTCGGAATATGACTATGATGCCGTGATAACCGAGCTTACAAAGACCTTCGGGGTGGTGGGTGTCTGTCCGGTAAGCCATATTCAGGATAAGACCATTGAGGGGATAAAGGAAGCGGCGGTAAAGTTTATAGGTGAAAACTACCCCGACAGGAATTTTACCTTTAAGGTGGATACCAGAAGAGCGGATAAATCCTACCCCATGACCTCAATGGAGGTGGATGCGGATGTGGGAGAAGCCCTGCTTGATGCATATACCGAAATGAAGGTGGATGTGCACGATCCGGAGGTTTTCCTTCATATTGATCTCAGAGAGCAGATCTTTATGTATTCAAAGGTCATTAAAGGTGTGGGAGGATTGCCTCTTGGCACCAACGGCAGGGCCATGCTTCTTTTGTCCGGAGGCTTTGATTCTCCTGTTGCCGGATATATGGTATCCCGCAGGGGAGTCTACATGGACGCGGTGTATTTTAATGCGCCTCCCTATACCTCGGAGCGGGCAAAGCAGAAGGTGGTTGACCTGGCAAAGGTGCTTTCTTCCTATACCGGGAATATCCGGCTGCATATTATCAATTTTACCGAAATACAGATGACAATATATGAAAAATGCCCTCATGATGAGCTTACCATAATAATGCGGCGCTATATGATGAAGATCGCAGAGCGCCTGGCAAGAGACACAAAGGACTGCTATGCCCTGGTGACAGGGGAATCCATGGGACAGGTGGCAAGCCAGACCATGAAAAGCCTATTTACTACGGATGAGGCAGTATCCTTCCCGGTATTCAGGCCGCTTATAGGCTTTGATAAACAGGAGATAATTGACAAGGCAGAGGAGATCGGCACTGCGGACATCTCCATACTTCCCTATGAGGACTGCTGTACTATTTTCGTGGCAAAACACCCTGTTACCAAGCCAAACCTTAACGCCATCAAGGCTTCGGAGGCCAGGCTGGAGGGGGTCATTGAGGAGCTTGTGGAGAAGGCCATATCTTCTGACGAGGTGATGGATATTTGGTAATATACGGATTACAAAAGCTTACATTACTGGACTACCCCGGAAAAACAGCCGCTACGGTGTTCCTTGTGGGATGTGATATGAAATGTCCATATTGTCATAACAGTGAGCTTGCCAGGGGAGAAGCGGAGCCTTACTGCAGTGACACAGAGCTTTTTTCCTTTCTTGGGAAACGGAAGGGGCTCCTTGACGGGGTTGTGATATCCGGTGGAGAGCCCTGCATTAATAAGGATCTGGAGTATCTTATAAGTGCCGTTAAGGATCTGGGGTTTTCCGTAAAGCTGGACACCAACGGCTTCCATCCGGAGGTGTTAAAGAGGCTGACGGACAGAGGGCTTTTGGATTATATCGCCATGGATATAAAGAATTCCCTTGAAAAATACGGTCTGACCACGGGGATAGAAAATCCTGACACCGGGGCTGTGAAAGAGAGTATAAACCTGCTGATAAACGGCGGTACGGACTATGAATTCCGCACCACAGTGGTACAGGGGCTCCATACAAGGGAGGATTTTGTCCGTATCGGCGGGCTGATAAAGGGTGCGAAACACTATTTCCTGCAGCAGTTCGTTTCAAGAGACAGCGTGCCGGATAAAACCTTAAAGTCCCCTGACAGGAGTGAGATGGAAGAGTATCTGTCTGAAGTAAGAAAAAACGTTCCCTCAGCGGAGCTACGTGGAATATAAGATACTATTAAGCCCCGGGCCACTCGCCGTGGGGGCATCACGCACATAGTGCGTGATAAGTCCACGCACTCCGCTGCGTGGCTATGGGAAATAACCAAGGCATTTTGGGTATAACAGGAACGCATGTTATCAAAAACGGGCGCCATCAAATACGCTTGTTATTCAAAAAAGGCGAAAAAACCGCTACATTTTGTTGTATACAAAGAACATTAATACTATATATTGACATTTTTAAGAAAGCTTACTATTATAGTTAGGTGCGGATTTTTCCGCACCTATTTTTGGGTGAAAAGGTTGCAGTTTGGTGGACAGGCAGGCCGCCGGATTGTAACACAAAAGAATACGAAAGAGGTTTGATTCATGTATCAGGTAGTAAAGAGAGACGGAGCAATAGCGGATTTTGACATCTCAAAGATTTCGGGAGCCATAACCAAGGCTTTTGTTGCTCTTGAAAAGGAGTATCACAGCAGTGTAATTGATCTGATAGCCCTCAGGGTGGCATCTGACTTTGAGACCAAGATAAAGAACGGAAGGATCACCGTGGAGCAGATACAGGACAGCGTTGAGAAGGTGCTGTCGGAAGCGGGATATTCCGATGTTGCGAAGGCATATATACTTTACCGTAAGCAGCGCGAAAAGGTTCGTAATGTAAATTCGGCTCTTCTTAACTACAAGGATATCGTTGACGACTATCTTAAGATAAATGACTGGAGAGTCAAGGAAAACTCAACCGTCACCTATTCCGTGGGAGGACTGATCCTTTCCAATTCCGGTGCTATTACCGCAAATTACTGGCTTTCCGAGGTCTATGACGAGGAAATAGCAAATGCCCACAGAAGTGCAGCCATTCATATCCATGATCTTTCAATGCTTACGGGTTACTGTGCGGGCTGGAGCTTAAAGCAGCTCATTCAGGTTGGTCTCGGAGGTGTTCCCGGGAAGATCACATCCTCACCCGCAAGCCATCTTTCCACCCTTTGCAACCAGATGGTGAACTTCCTCGGTATAATGCAGAATGAATGGGCAGGAGCCCAGGCTTTTTCCTCTTTTGACACATATCTTGCGCCTTTTGTGAGGGTTGACAATCTTTCACAGAGGGATGTAAAGCAGTGCATACAGTCCTTTGTTTACGGTGTTAACACCCCCAGCCGCTGGGGAACACAGGCTCCCTTCACCAATATAACCCTTGACTGGACGGTGCCGGATGATCTCAGGAATATCAATGCGATAGTCGGTGGCAGAGAGCTGGATTTCACCTACGGTGACTGCCAGCATGAAATGGATATGGTAAACAAGGCCTTTATCGAGGTCATGATAGAGGGAGATGCCAACGGCAGGGGTTTCCAGTATCCTATCCCCACATATTCCATTACAAGGGACTTTGACTGGAGCGACAGTGAGAATAACAGACTGCTATTTGAGATGACCGCGAAATACGGTACACCCTATTTCTCAAATTACATAAATTCCGATATGGAACCCAGCGATGTGCGTTCAATGTGCTGCAGACTGAGACTGGATCTCCGGGAGCTCAGAAAAAAGTCCGGAGGATTCTTCGGATCCGGAGAATCAACGGGATCCATCGGTGTGGTAACCATAAATATGCCCAGGATCGCATATCTCGCTGAGGATGAGAAGGATTTCTACAGAAGGCTTGACCACCTTATGGACGTCAGTGCCAGAAGCCTGCGCACCAAGAGACAGGTTATAGAAAAGCTTATGGAGCAGGGTCTGTATCCCTATACAAAGAGATATCTGGGCACATTCTCAAACCACTTCTCCACTATCGGACTCATCGGAATGAACGAGGTTGGATTAAACGCAAAGTGGCTCAGGGCAGATATGACAAATAAGAAGGTTCAGGATTTCTCCAAACAGGTATTGAATCACATGAGGGACAGGCTTTCAGACTATCAGGAGCAGTATGGTGATCTCTACAATCTGGAGGCGACTCCTGCGGAATCCACCACCTACAGGTTTGCAAAGCACGATAAGGAAAAGTACCCTGATATCGTAACTGCGAATATGGACGGAACACCCTATTATACCAATTCATCGCATCTGCCGGTGGGTTATACTGAGGATATCTTCTCGGCTCTGGATATTCAGGATGAGCTGCAGACATTGTATACCTCAGGCACGGTATTCCATGCATTTCTTGGTGAGAAGCTGCCTGACTGGAAGGCTGCCGCAACGCTGGTCAGAAAGATTGCGGAAAACTACAAGCTTCCGTATTATACCATGTCTCCCACCTATTCAGTGTGCAGGGAACACGGATATCTGGCCGGTGAGCAGACCATCTGTCCCCACTGCGGACAGAAGACCGAGATATACAGCCGTATTACCGGCTATTACAGACCCGTTGCCAACTGGAATGACGGGAAAGCCCAGGAATACAGGGACAGGAAGGTTTATAATGTCGCTTCCTCAGTGATGAAGAAAAAGGCTCCTGTTTATGTGGATTTCAATGAGAGTGCGGTGAAGAGATCTAATAAGTCTGCTGATGAAAATGCGGAAAATGTGGCTATGCTCTTTAAGACTACCACCTGCCCCAACTGTGCAATAGCAGGCGATATGTTAAATGATGCGGGGATAGAGTACAAGACCGTGGACGCCAATGAAAACCCTGATCTTGCAGAAGAATACGGCATTATGCAGGCCCCGACACTGGTGATCTTTGATAATAACGGATGTAATAAATTAAATGGTGTTTCCAATATAAAGGAGTGGCTCAAGAAGGTTCAGTAAACGGCTGCTCCTGCGGTTCGGGGAATTCCTGTGGTTCCGGAACACTTATGGGATTCCATGAACCGTCATAGGAACCGGACAGGCGGATAAAATTTATAAATCCGGGATAAGAACGGCTGTAAATATGCAGCCGTTTTTCTGCGTCAGTAAGAATAGTGTCTGCATCGGGCTCATTTATCCAGTTGTCCCTGTGGCGGACGGATTTTATTTTTACCGCATCCAGATAATCTGTGTAATCGTTATTCAGCATCCGGAACTTTATAGGGGCGATATATACGGTGCCTTTGAGCTTAATGTAGCAGAAATCCACAAAATCTCCGGAGATACGGAGGGTGGAAAGAGTGCTCCCATTCTCCATGGCGTAATAAAAGGCATCTGTTTCAACTATATATCTGTCCCGGCTGTCATCAGTTTTAATAAGCAGCAGATCTGTGATCTTAATCTCTTCGCTCATATCCCGCCCCTTATGAGTTATTGCTGTTTAAAGTCTGTTTTGTATCTTGTGGATAGTTTTTTTTATTGTATAATATCTGAAATGAAAAAACAATGTAACTGTTCAGAACAGTAATCTGCGGATCCGCAGGTTGCGTCTGAAAACCCTGGCAAAAACAATTATGTAAGGAGATAGTGCCCTGAAACATATCCGGACACAGGAAAACAGGTGAAGATAAGCATGGAACAGGGCAGCGGAGGAGCTGCTACAGAGGATCTGATAGAAGAGGTCTTTAAGAACGCATTTGATAACGAATATCTGAATAAAATGGAGGATTCGTCGGTGGTGCCGGGAGCCGGGAGACTGGCTCTTACAACTGATTCCTTTGTTGTACGTCCGGTGTTTTATGACGGAGGAGATATCGGAAGGCTTTCGGTCTGCGGGACCGTAAATGATCTCCTGATGAGCGGGGCTGTGCCGAAATACCTGACAGCAGGCTTTGTGCTTGAAGAGGGACTTGATACGGAGGATCTGAAACGTATAGTCCGTTCAATGAAAGAAACTGCCGCCGAAGCGGGGGTCATTATAGCTGCAGGAGATACGAAGGTTGTGGAGTGTCCGGGGGGATCGGAGGGAGGTCTCTATATAAATACAGCCGGCGTGGGGTTTATAGACGAAGGGATCGCTGTTGGAGCGGAGAAAATAATGAGCGGAGACAAGGTGATCCTTTCCGGAAATATAGGGGACCACCATGCGGCTATAATGAAGAGCAGGTTAAATATTAAAAATGACCTGATAAAGAGTGATAACGCCCCCTTAAATAAAATGGTACGGAGCCTTTTTGAAAACGGGATAAGGGTTCACGCCATGAGGGATGTGACCAGAGGGGGGCTTGGAACCGTATTAAATGAGTTCGCGGATGCTTCCCGCAGGGATATTCATATTTCGGAGAAAAAAATACCCGTAAGTGATGGGGTTAAAAGCTTTTGCGGACTTCTTGGCCTGGATATAATGTATATGGGAAACGAGGGAAAAATGGTATTTACAGTAGATCCCGGAGATGCAGATCGTGCTTTAAGTATTGTAAAGAGCAGTGAGTACGGTGAAAATGCCGCGATAATAGGCGAAGTGGGGGAAGCAGCCGAAAAATCCCGGCTGATTCTAAAAACCCCTGTTGGTGGGGAAAGAGTGGTGTCCCGTCTCTATGGTGAGGGGCTTCCGCGGATCTGCTGAGATGCGGTGAGTCGAAAGAAATGTTATGTAAACAATATTTATAGAAAAAGGAATGCCATAAAATGTGGATTGCTGATAACTGGAAGGATTATGAGGTTATAGACAGCTCCTCCGGAGAAAAGCTGGAGCGCTGGGGAAAGTATATACTTATAAGGCCGGATCCCCAGGTGATCTGGAATACGGAGAAAAAGAACCTCGGATGGAAAAAGAAAAACGGCCACTACCACAGAAGCTCCAAAGGCGGAGGCAGCTGGGAGTTTTTCGATCTTCCGGAGGAGTGGAGCATAGGGTATCATCTTATTTCTGCGGATAAGGAGCTGAAGTTCAATTTGAAACCCTTTTCTTTCAAGCATACCGGGCTTTTCCCGGAACAGGCCGTAAACTGGGAATGGATGGCAGAAAAGATCCGGACGGCTTTAGTTAAAGATCCGGACAGAAGAATAAAGATATTAAATCTCTTTGCCTATACAGGAGGAGCTACCGCAGCCTGTGCAGCGGCCGGCGCCCATGTGACCCATGTGGATGCCTCAAAAGGCATGGTAAGCTGGGCAAAGGAAAACTGCAGGCTGTCCCATATTCCGGAAGAGAGGCTCCGTTTTTTTGTGGATGACTGTAAAAAACTCGTTGAACGGGAAATCAGAAGGGGGAACAGATACGACGGGATACTGATGGATCCCCCCTCCTACGGCCGCGGCCCGAAGGGAGAGATATGGAAGATGGAAGAGAGTGTATTTCCCTTTATAAAGGAAACAACAGGCCTTCTCAGTGATGATCCGCTGTTTTTCCTGATTAACTCCTATACCACCGGACTGCAGCCCGGAGTATTGAAATACATGCTTCAAACCCTGATAAACAGTGATTTTAAGGGTAAAACAGAGGCACAGGAGATAGGACTTCCCGTGACATCGTCCTCCCTTGTACTACCCTGCGGTGCATCCTGCCGCTGGAGCCCGGGATAAAAGTCTGGGATAAAGAGTCCGGGATAAAGCCCGGGGTAATGTAAAAATCCCCTTGACACGGGTTTTTGTGTATTGTAAAATAATCTGCGCTGTGACCAACAGCCCCGGTTCACGGCAGGAACTTATTTGATTTAATTATTTCGGAGGATTCGCAATGGATACATATATGGCAAGTGCCTCTAAGATCGACAGAAAGTGGTATATAGTCGATGCAGAGGGACAGACACTGGGCCGTCTCGCTTCCAGGGTTGCAGCAGTGCTTCGCGGCAAGACAAAGCCTGAGTTTACTCCTTTCCTTGATACCGGTGATTATGTGATAGTAGTAAATGCTTCCAAGATCAAAGTAACCGGAAAAAAGATGGATCAGAAAATATACAGGAGACATTCCGATTATGTGGGCGGTCTTAAGACACAGACCTTAAGGCAGAAGCTCGCAAAGAGACCGGAAGAGGTTTTTGAACACGCTGTCAGGGGAATGCTTCCCAAGGGACCTTTAGGGCGCCAGATGTATAAGAAGCTTCACGTGTATGCTGGTGCTGAGCATGATCATGCGGCTCAGAAGCCCGAGGAACTTAAATTCTGATATTTAGATTGGAGGGAAGATAATGGCTAAGACAGTAAACCAGTATTACGGCACAGGCAGAAGAAAGAAATCTGTTGCCAGGGTTTATCTTGTACCCGGAAAGGGAGAGATAACCATAAATAAAAAGAACATTGATGAGTATTTCGGACTTGAGACGCTGAAGGTTATAGTCCGTCAGCCCCTGGTAGCTACCGATACACTTGATAAATATGATGTCAAAGTCAATGTGACAGGAGGCGGCTATACCGGACAGGCAGGAGCCATCCGCCACGGCATTTCGAGAGCTCTTCTGGAAGTGGATAATGAGTACAGGGCAACCCTTAAGAAAGAGGGATACCTTACCAGAGATCCCAGAATGAAGGAGAGAAAGAAGTACGGTCTCAAAGCCGCAAGACGCGCTCCACAGTTCTCAAAGAGATAATCTTTCGAGATTCAAAAAGAATTTACAAACCTCAGAAACTCAGTG
>CAMJPM010000070.1 GCA_946407725.1 uncultured Lachnospiraceae bacterium | reverse complement strand
TGATATTATCCGTCTTATCCTGTATATCGTCATCCTTATCCTTTACAGAAGACTGCAGTGAGGTGATGAGCGATACCAGCTCATCGGCCTCATCCACCGCCTTATTAAAGGAATCCTCCGTAAATTCATCTTCTTCAAAGGGTTCCAGCTGTCCCGCAATACCCCCGGTATTCTTTCTGCCGCTTATCACCCCGTAGTTTTCACATCCGGCAATTATCCCCCTTTCATATCCCACGATACCTCCGGTCTTATATCCCAGATGCTTATATCCCACCCTGGCATGGTTAATTGAATACCTGATATCACCGGAATTCACACCCGCTATGCCGCCTGTATAATTCACCTCCTGATCGCTCTTTATTGACTCCTTAAGGTCATCATATAAAAGATCCATATTGTCGGGAATGAGCTTTTCCAGATTCTTGCTTTCCTCCTCATTTCCTTCATCCTCCGTATATGAATTATCCTTTTTATTTTTCTTAAGATCCTTAAGCTCAAAGGCGGTTTTCTCCCCCGAATTGACCTCTCCGTGGTTTTCGCACTTAAGGATAACACCCTCATTAAAGCCTGCTATCCCCCCTGTACGCCGCATCCCATGAACCTCAGCCCTGTTAGAGCAGCCCTCTATTCTTCCCCCGGGCATGTTTCTTCCGGCAATACCTCCCACAGCCTCAATTCCCAGGATATATCCCCTGGCGCTGCAGCCTGTGATCAGCCCGTAATTAACACCGGCAATGCCTCCCGCATTTTTCATGTCCTCCGAGGGCTGTATATTTGTTTCCACGGTGAGATCCTTTATCACCCCGCCTCTGTTCACTGTCCGGAAAAAACCTGCCGAGGACTGTTTTCCCGAATAGGAAAACCCCCTTATCACATGGCCTCCCCCGTCAAAAACACCGCCAAACACCTGGCATGCTTTCGTTTTCTTTCCCGTAAGGTCTATGTCACATGTCAGAATATAGGTTTTTCCGGCAGTGCTTGCATCATCCCCCGAGCCTTCAATGAGCTCCATCAGCTCCTCTGCCGTGCTTATCCTTATTCCCTTTGAAGCCTCCTCTGCCGCACCTGTCCCTGCATCCTTGGTAACCTCCGCAGACGTGCCTGCCCCTGCATCCCCTGAAGCCTCCGCAGCAAAAAAAGCCCCCCGTCCCGTAAACAAAAGGACGGCAGCCTCAATACAAAGAATGATACAGAGTATCTTTGCAGTTATGAAACAGGATCTTTTCATCATTTTATTTCCCGGTTTCCGCGTATCTATTCAGAACCCTTCGGATTCTGAATAGATACGCGCATTCGGCTCATTAGAGTCGTGCTACGCACGAGGAGCCGAAAGGTGTCCACTGGACATCTTTCCACTTGCGGTTCCGCAAGTGACTGTTCTGAACAGTTACGATTCCTCTTTATCCTCTTCAGTCTTCTTCCCGTCCGGAAGGTCTTTATTGCTGCCCCTTCTTAAGGTTATATCTATATCCCCGTTCATGGTGCCCTTAAATTCACCGATAAGATATCCCGAGAAATAGCCGTTTATGGTCCCGTTCACCACCATAGTTCCGGCGGTCTTCCTCAAAGCTGTTCCCGCAAGACTTCCACTGAGCTCCGGTGTCTTTACCTTAAAGGAGCTCTTGTCCAATATGGGATCAAAGAAATAGAGGAGCTGGGGCAGTATGGTCATTACCATTGCAATGCTGAGGAGCGTTCCCTTTCCCAGGGCGTCTCCCATGTTTGATATGACCGCATTGCTGGTGAGATTTCCCACCAGAAAACCGCAAATGGTGAGGATGGTGCCGGAGGTCATTATGGTGGCAAAGGACTCATTTAAGGATCTTATCACCAGTTCCTTCCTGTTGGTTATCGTTATCTCCTGACGGAGGGTCATATATCTGTTTGTGATGACTATGGCATAGTCGATTGTGGCACCCATCTGAATGGAGCACACGATCAGGTAAGCTAAGAAGTACAGAGGGGTATTTGTGATATTGGGTATGGCGAAATTGATCCAGATACTTCCCTGGATCGTAATAAGCAGGATAAAGGGCAGGCTTATGCTCTGGAACGTAAAGAGCAGTATCACACCGACGAAAAAGGCCGTAAGTATGCTGATGACCAGGTTATCATTGCTGAATGACCCCGACAGATCGGCAGCTGCCGTGGGATCTCCCACCACGTAGATCCTGTCCTTATAATAGGACTGGGCCATGGTTCTTATATCATCAACTTCGCTGTAGGTCTCCTCTCCTTCCACCTTTCCCTTCAGGTTTAAGATTATCCTGGAATGGTCCTCACTCTCAAGCTGTACCCTGGCAGTCATGATCTGCTCATGTATGTCATCCAGATCTTTACTCTGCCTATCGCTTAAATTAAAGGCTCCGGCCTCTTTCTTATCATATATGAAATCAATGAGATCCAGCACTGGGACCCTGTACTCATCGATCCCGTCAATAAATGCCCCGTATATCTCTTTATCCTGGGCATATACGGTGTAAAGGAGCTTTGCAAGTCCCACGTCCACATCCGCGATCTCCGCAAACTCCCTGGGAGTCACGCTGTCCGTCAGCACATATTCCTTATTGTCCCCTACCTCCACATTGGCAAGGGCCAGAACATCTCCCACATATTCCCGCCGTTTTAAGTCCCCTATTATGGAGGCCTCCTTTTCATAATCCCCCTTTGGCAGTATTATGGCCAGATTATTTCCGGTTTCAAAGGTCTCGTCTATCCTGTCCTTAGCCTCCACATATGGTGTTTTCTTAGGCCCTCTGGCAGTGTATTTGTCAAAAATATAGGTTGCAGTGCTGGAAAGCCTGAAGGCAAAGACAGTCACTATCACAAAGACTATGGGCAGCACATGTCTTGTGCGCACAATAATCTTACCCCAGGCGGTGATCTTCGGAACAAAGCTCCTGTGCCTTGTCTTCTCGATATTATTCCTGAACCACATGATGAGAGCCGGCATAAAGAGGAATACGGAAAGCATGGAAAAGAGGATGGATTTGCAAAGCACCAGTCCCAGATCTTTTCCGATCTTAAACTGCATGAATACCAGCGCCACCATTCCCGACATGGTGGTTAAGGAACTGGATGAGATCTCGATGATAGCCTTGCTGAGTGCCGTGATCATGGCTTCCCTGGGTTCCAGTCCGTTATCCCGTTCCTCCATATACCTGTGGAACATGATAATGGCATAGTCGATGGCCAGCGCCAGCTGCAATATTATGTCAACCGAATTTGATATAAAGGAAACGGTGCCGAAAATATAGTTGGTTCCCTTGTTCAATATGGCAGCCGTCAGGAAAGTGATCATGAATATGGGCACTTCCGCATAGGTGGAGGACGTGAATATGAGTACCGCCAGAATTACAAAAACAGCCACGCTTAAGATAAAGAGCACATCCTTTTTAAGATCGGCACTCTCATCCAGATCAACCGTGGTGAATACATAGGAATCGTAATCCTTCACATATTCCCGCACATCGGCAATGGCCTTCTGGGACAGCTCAGTATCCTCATCCTCATCAAAGGACATGGTGATCAGAGCCGCAGAGTCCCTGTAATAGTCCTCCAGGGCATCGTCCTTATAGTCCTCATTATTCTCATCATAGAATTTAACTGTATCTATGCCATCTATATCTTCAAGTCCCTTAGCCACGATCAGCGCCTGGTCATAGGTTATGTTTGCAAGGAGGATCTTTGCGGATCCGTGGGTCTCAAACTCACTGTCCATGATATCCACTCCCTGTCTGGTCTCTGTGTCTTCTGGGAGGTACTTTGTGACGTCATTTTCCACCTGTACATCCGAAATACGCACCAGACAGTAGATCACTGCAATGGCAAAGAGCAGAAGAAAAGCCTTCCGCCTGTCCACGATAAATGCGGCTATTCTGTACATGACATTCCTGTTATCTTCCATATATATTATTCCTGCTTATTCTCCGGTAATGCTTCTATAGCCCCGTCTTTATCCTTCATTTTCTCCGGTGATACATTTTTAAGTCCCGTCTGTATCCTGCTTATTCTCCGGTGACGTTTCTTCCGATCCGTCTGTATCCTGCGCCTGCTTCTTTCTCTTCCCGTATATTATGAACAGGATGATACCGATAAACACCGCCGTTCCCACAGCTATGGCCGGGATCATAAGGGATCGTCTCTTCCCATCCCGGTGCGCTATGTAAAAGGTGCCCTCCTTTTCCATGTCGAACACCAGGTATTCCCCGTCTGTCCTGTACTGTTCCTCCTCATAGCCGTTTTCTTTTTTTATAAATACGGCGTCATCCTCTTCTTCACTGCCTTTTTTTCTGTATCTAACCGTAATCTTTGTGTTTTCCGGGATCCCGTAGGGGCTTTCAATGTTAAAGCTTACGCTTCTGTATATATGGTCACCCTTCCCGGTTTCGCTGTTCTCTTCACTCTCCGAAAAGAAAAGCCTGGTTCCGTCGTAAAACCTGCCTCCGGCTATGAGATCCGGCTTTGCTTTATTTCCTGATGCAATACTGGTGATATAGTCAACATATACTGCATTTACCGTAATGTTCTGTTCTATCCGGCTTAGATCCTTTTCCTCCCAGTATCCGAATTTTCCCTCCGGGCCTTCCGTGATCTCCGGATATTCTTCTTCCCGGATCTCCCCCCCGTAGGGTTTTTTTATCTTTTTTACGGTTTTCCCCTCAGCCTTAAAGGTAACTGTCATATTGCTGAAATCATCCGGAATACCTTCAATCCTCATAAGCTCCTCATAGCTTAATGCCGCGGTCTCCGAAGTATCAGTAACTCCGTTTATCGCCCCGAGGCCTCTGAAAACAAACAGATTTCCGCTTATGCTTCCCCTGTCCTTAAACTTAAGATCCGCATTGTCCGTATCACCTGCCACCGCCCCGTGGTACTCATTTCCCTGCTCCACTGCGGAAAGACAGATATTATTCACAAGGCTGTGGGCAAGTCCCGCTATTCCCCCGGCATATTTTCCGCTTACCGCCTCGCTCATGGAATAGCATCCCCTTATCATAAAGGAGCTCATGCCCGCTATTCCCCCGGCGTAATCCCCGTCGGTACACTCTATCCTGCCGAAATTATCAGAAGAGATCACGGCTCCCAGATCCGCTCTCCCCACTATTCCCCCGGCATAGCTGTTCCGTACGGTAATATCTCCATCGTTCCGGCATTTGAGAACGGTGGCCTTTTCAAATCTGTCATAATTTAAGCTTATCTGTCCCTGGGACACCACCTCAAAATCAGACTGGGTATCCGGTTCATCCGTAATGGTGCCCGCAATGCCGCCTCCGTTTATATCCGCTTCCACATTGCCGGAGTTGATACATTCACGAAGTATCCCTTTTTTTTCGGAATCCTCATCATTATCCGAAAGATCCGTAAATACATCTTCCTTTCCGTCGGTATCGTAGATCTTCTGTAATTCCTCCTGTATCTCCCTGTAGCTTTCGGAGACACTGTCATTAAAGGTATTGAGAGATGCTATAAGGCTGTCCACGTCCTTTCTTATCTCTCTGTCACTGATCTTCAGAGCATCAAAAAGAATATCGGTTTCATTGGAAAGAGTGTCCACATATCCCTTGATATCATCGCTGGTGATCCTGAGATCCTTCTTATAGTCATCAATGCATCCTCTAAGATAATCGTCCAGATCCCCTCCGGCGCTTCTTAAATCCTCAAGGTCTTCCTTTAATTCCTTCCCGTCCTTATTGGCTCTTACGGTCTTGTCAATAATTGTGTCTATGGCGGCATTGTTTCCTTTTACCATACCGGAGATCTTTCCCAAGTACCCGGACATTTCGGGTCTTATCCCGGCTCCTGCGGCCTCTGCAGCCGCATCTAAAAGCTTATGAATATCGTCGGATGTATTCTTAAGCTCCTCTATTGCATCCCGCGTATCCCTGTCATATCGTTTAAGCTCAATGGAATCCAGGATGTTCCTGATATTATCTGTCTTATTCCTTATCTCCTTTTCAACTGAATCATCCTTGCACCGGTAGTACTCCTTGTAATTCTTTATGACCTCCCGGAGAACATCCGAGGTATTCCGTATTTTATCTATATGATCCTTCGTCGTATCATCCTGCACCCCGAATTCACGGTTTAATTCCTCAGTCCTTTCGGAAAGCTCCGTAAGGGCATCCCCTGTCCTTGAAAGGGAATCCTCTGAATAAGCGTTTACGGCATAGGGTTCAAACTGTCCGGCTATTCCGCCCACATCCTTTCTGCCGAAAATCTGGCCGTTGTTGGCGCACCAGCTTAAAATTCCCCTGTCATAACCTGTTATGCCGCCCGTTTTATATCCGAGATGGGGATATCCCACGGTTCCGCTGTTCTTTGAAGTCCTTATTATTCCTGAACAGACCCCGGCTATTCCGCCGGTATAGTTTATTTTTAAACCGTTGTCAAATTTCCTGAAAAGATCCTCATCCTTAAGGTCAATACTGTCGGGAATAAGCTTATCCAGAGTGTTTTCTTCTTCACCGCCATCCTTTTCTTCATCCATCACTTCATGGGCTGTCCTGCGGGAAAAATTGACATTTCCCCTGTTTTCACAGTCCTCTATAAGGCCCTCGTTAAACCCTGCTATCCCTCCTGTCCTCCTCATGGCATTCACAGAAGCCGTATTCAGACAGTTCCGTATGATCCCGGTCTCCCTGTTATGTCCTGTTATTCCCCCCGCTATCTCAAAGGTAAGAATATATCCCTCAAATGAACAGTTTTCCAGAGTCCCGTAGTTTTCTCCGGCAATCCCCCCCACAGAGGACATTTCACCCTCAGGCTCAATGATACCGGAGAGCTTCAGATCCTTAACCCTCCCGCTGCCTGTCACTGTTCTTATAAATCCGGTCTTATACTGTCTTTCCGTTAAATGCATGCCTTTGATTATATGGGAAGCACCATCAAAGCAGCCTGAAAAAACGGAGATACCCTTAAAGTCCGTTCCGGTGAGATCAATATCGTTCTTCAGCACATAGCAAACGTCCTTTGTGTAACTCTCATTCCTGCTTTTTTGTGAGAGAAGCATAAGATCTTCCGCACTCCGTATTTCCCTGATCTCCCTGTAGATACCGGCAGTACTTTCAGACGCAAAAATAAAGGCAACCGGCTGAATGGTTCCCGTAATTAAAAGCACTATAGCCAGAGCGGAAGCTATCCGTCTGCATTTATACAGTATTCCCCTTATCAACTGCTACCCGGTTTATTTCAAAAATCCGTTAATTATCTGTTCCTCTGCTTCGGCTTCGGTAAGACCCAGTGTCATAAGCTTAATTATCTGTTCTCCCGCGATCTTTCCTATGGCTGCCTCATGAACAAGGGCGGCATCCACATTGTTGGCTTCCAGTCCCGGAACCGCCAGGATCCTTCCCCGGTCCATTATTATGGAATCACACTCAGTGTGTCCCGAACAGGCCGCATTTCCAATAAGCTTTGCATCAAACTTCTGATAAGAGCTGTCCCTGGCTACGGAACGGGATACCACATCCGCACTGGAGCCCTCTCCCATTAGATCCACCACATAGGTGCTAATGGCTCTTTGGTCGCCGTGGGTCATAAGGCGTTCCCTGACTACGAGCCTGGAAGCAGTCTTAAGCTCTGCCTTTGTGGTTCTTAAAGTATCATCCACGCCCTTTATCTGCACCATCTCCATCTCCATAGAGCCATTCTCTTCAAGATAAACCTCGGTTCCGGGATTTAATATCCGTTTTCCCTTTCCCTCGCCCGATCCGTAGTGCTTTTCCACATATTTGACACGGGCGTTTCTCCCCACAAAAAACCTGTGGATCCCGTCATGCTCCGAATCCTGGTTACCGCAGTTATCAATGCCGCAGCCCGCAACTATTATTATGTCCGCATCTTCCCCGATATAAAAGTCGTTGTAAACAATTTCCTTTATGCCGCTTTCAGTCATGACAACGGGAATATGGACGCTCTCGTTTTTGGTTCCGGCCTTAATCCTTACCGTCAGTCCCTGTCCGTCCTCTCTGGGAATTATCTCGATATTCTCCGTGGATTCCCTTCCGGCGGACTTTCCGTTGGATCGTATATTATATGCGCCCTCCGGCACCTTATGGAGGTCGGCGACCTCTCTTAAAAGTCTTTTCTGTATCTCATCAAGCTTTAACATATGTCTTCTCCTTTAGGTTTCATGGCACCCTTCCTGCATTCGGGAACGGCTGATGAGGTACCCAGTATATGGGGAAGTACTTCATCTCTCTTTCCCTTCACGGAAACCATGCCATCCTTCAGCACGATTATCTCGTCAGCTATATCCAGTATCCTCTCCTGGTGTGAAATGATAAGGATAGAGCTGTCTTCTATATTTTCCCTCATTCCATGGAACACTTCTATCAGATTATTGAAGCTCCATAGATCTATTCCCGCCTCAGGCTCGTCAAATACGGAAAGCAGGGGTTTTCTCGCAAGAAGCGTGGCGATCTCAATCCTCTTTAATTCTCCTCCCGAAAGGCTGGCATTCACCTCACGGTCGATATAATCCCTGGCGCAGAGCCCCACCTCAGAAAGAAAGCTGCAGGCATCAGTCATGGAGATGTTTTTTCCGGAGGCCAGCTTGATAAGATCAAAGACCTGGATCCCCTTAAACTTCACCGGCTGCTGGAAAGCAAAGCCTATCCCGCGTTTTGCCCTGTCTGTAATAGAGATATCCGTGATATCCTCGCCGTTAAAGATGATCCTTCCGGAAGAGGGATTTTCAATGCCGGCTATGAGCTTCGCCAGAGTGGATTTTCCTCCGCCGTTTGGTCCGGTAATGGCAATCAGTTCCCCGTCAGGGACAGTAAAGCTCACATCCCTTATTATCTCTTTATCATTATTATCATCATTTACCATAAATGATATGTTTTTTAATTCCAGCATATTATTCTCCTTTTTTGTGAATTTATATTGTAACACTATTTACGTCCTTTAGTCAAAGGAATCGTTGCTGTTCAGAACCCCCCACCGCACCGCACCTTAGCCGTGACTTTGTCACATTTTCTCATGTACTGTCACAAATTCTTGTTTACATTATCCCTTTTTGTTAAAATACGGGTTATGAATAAAAACACTAATGCAAAACCAAGCAGACCTAAAAGATCATTAAAAGACTATTATGCACGGCTGAGCCCTGGGTATATACTGCTGTTTCTCCTGATCCCCATCGGCTTCCTCTTTCTGGTATTTTTCAATTTCCGGGTTATCGACAGGGTGACCACCGAAAATATAGAGTACAAGGCAGCCTCCACTCTTCTGAAGTATTCCGTGGAGCTGGATGACTTTTTAAGTCCAGGCATCAGAATACTGGAGTCCATTTCATATAACATAGAGGATATGTTCCGGACCGATGCTTCCGCAGAGGAGATCGAACAGTACCTGATCAGGGAGACCGGAAAGCTGGAAGCCTCTTCCGACATCGATTCCACCGGTATTTACGGTTTTATCAAAGGAGAATATCTGGACGGCTCCCAGTGGGTGCCTGATGCCGGCTATGTCCCGACGGAGAGGCCATGGTACATTGAGGCCATGCAAAAGGACGGAGAGCTCACCTATGTGGAGCCTTACGTTGATGAAATGACGGGTGACACCATTATGACCATCTGCCGTCTTCTCTCCGACAAAAAAAGCGTGGTGGCCATTGATATAAAGATCAATCAGATACAGGAGATCACCGAGACGCTTATAAGCAAAGATGATGATCCCAGCGCCGTTATTGTGCTGGATGACGGCGGGGGTGTGGTCTCCCACTCCGATCCCGGAGAAATAGGCAAAAACTATCTTGAAGAAAAAAACAGCTCCTACTCAGTCATAGCGGAAAAGCTTTTAAGAGAGGGCGAAACGGAATTCACCGTAGATATGGGGGTTACCAGGGACAGGGTAAATGCCATGGATCTGGGAGGCGGATGGTATATGCTCTCCGTCACCAGTGAAAGGAAGATGTTCGCCAAGGTATTTACCGCCTTTGCCAACAGCGTGATCGTGGGACTTCTCGGAACCCTTCTCATACTTTTCACCATCGTTCTGATAACCAGAAAAAGGATGGAGGCAGAGGACTATAACTTAAACCTGAAGTCCGTATCCACCATTTACCTGTGCCTTTACAGGATAAACCTCATTGATGATACCTTTGACGAGATAAACTGCTTTTCCGAAACCATCCCCACCATAGTGGGCTCGCGCCGCACCGGAGCCAGAAATATAATGAGAAGCGCCGTTATCCTGCGCTCGGATGAACTGACACGGGATGACATATTGCAGTTCACTGATCTTTCCACTTTGGATGAAAGGTTGAAAAACACAAATACCATTACCTGTGAATTTACAAATCCCGACAAGGAATGGTACCGTGCCCGTTTCATAGCCGCCGAACGTGGTAATGACGGCCAGTTAAAAACCGTACTTTTCATGGTGGAGGTGATAGACGAGGAAAAGAAGGCCAGGGACAGGCTTCTCTATCTCTCCGAGACAGACAGGATGACAGGCATAAACAACAGGGGCAGCGGTGAGCATAAGGTCCGCAAGCAGCTTATCGAGGGTGACTGCGGCATGTTCCTTCTCCTTGACGTGGACAAATTCAAATCCATCAATGATACCTTCGGGCATAATATCGGTGATAAGGTTCTGATATCCATCGCCGAATGTATGAAGCACACCTTCAGAACAAACGACACCATAATGCGTCTCGGAGGTGATGAGTTCGCAGCCTTCGCACCCATGGTGACCAACAGGGATGCGGGAGAGGTGATAATAGGACGCTTCTTAGCCCGCATAGAGCACATAAGGATCGAGGAAATGGGAGACACCCCCATAGAGGTCAGCATCGGAGTTGCTTTCTACCACGAAAACGACCGCTTCTCCTTTGACGAGCTATATAGAAGGGCTGATAAATGCACCTATGAAAGCAAAAAGCAGCAAGGCTGCAGCGCAACCTTCTATTGAAAATATATTTATCTTGAAGCACCGCCGCCCCCGAAGGATCCCCCTCCTCCGCTGAAACCGCCGCCACCGCCGGAATAAGAGCCCGATCCCCCGCTCCCGGAGCTTCCGGAACCGCCGAAAAAGACCAGAAAAAGGATAAAAAGTATCACCAGGGATCCCCATAAGAAATCCCGGCAGGCATTGGAAGCAGATTCCGAGATTTTTTCAGAAAAGGTGAGATCGGAAACCTTTTCCTCGGGAAATACTGCATCTGCAAATGTTCCCCGGGTCACATCCTCTCCGTCCTGCCAGTCGTCCTTTATCACTACCGTTTCCGGCAGAGGGATGCCCGCTTCATTATATATCTCCGAAGCTATGGCGCTGAAGGTATTGCCCGCAAGCTCATTCCACCTGTGGCCTTTCTTGGCCTCGACCGCATATGTATCGAGGATCCGCCCCGCTTTTCCGTCGGGTATCGCACCCTCCAGGCCTTTCCCCACCTCCAGGCGTATGCCTTCCTCATCTTCTCCCGTCCTGATAAGGAGAAGTATCCCGTTATCGGTATCCTTCTGCCCTATACCCCATTCATTGGCAAGATTGACGCTGTAATCCTCCAGGTCATCCTCGTGGGTATTTGGCACAGTAACAACCACCACCTGTGCGGTGGTCTTTTCTTCAAGACGCTTTGCTTCTTCAAAGATATATCTTTCAGTCGCTTCATTCAGACAGCCGCTGAAATCCTCGACATAAAAATATTCTGTGTGTTCAGGATAGACCGTGCTTGGAAGGCTGAACACCACCATACAGAAAAGAAATACCGCAAGCCAGCCCGCAGCGAGCAGCCCTATGATTCCGAAAATGATTTTTTTTATCACTTATATTACTCCAAAACCCTGTTAAAAAGATTTCCCGTAACTGTTCAGAAGCCCGCACCGCACCTTAGTAAAAAATTACAGGTCCACATCCGGCACCTTTTCTGCGCCTTCGGATGCCTCAAACAGTTCTGCTCTTTCAAATCCAAACATATTTGCAAAGAACACCCCGGGGAACATTTTTATGGCCTTATTATAATCGGCCACTGCAGCATTGTAGTTCTGTCTTGCGTATGAAATGCGGTTTTCCGTCCCCGCAAGCTCATCCATCAAATCCACGTAGACTGTATCAGATTTTAATTCAGGATAGCTTTCCGCAATGGCAATAAGCTTGTTTAAGGCACTTGTCACCTCTTCATTCGCCTCTGACTTTTCAGCCATTGTTCCGGCTGACATAAGCTTTTCCCTGGCTTTGGTCACCTCCGAAAACACCTCGGATTCATGCTCTGTAAAGCTCTTTACTGTTTTAACGAGATTAGGTATAAGATCAGCCCTTCTCTGAAGCTGTGTGTCTATGTTTGCCGCCTGTTCCTCCACCGCTGTCTGTTTGCTTACCAGAGAATTATATCCTCCCACAAAGAAAAGCACCAAAACAACGATAATGGCCACTACCGCCAGCAGCACCCCTGTTCCCTTGTTCATCCTGTATTCCTCCTTCCATCATTCTGAAAGCCGTGCTATTTAAGGTCCGCTTCCCTTATTCACTCAGATATTCTTCCAATGTATAAGCGGATATTTCCCCGTCCTCTATTTCCATGACCACAGGATCGCATTCTGTCTCATTTCCGAAGATATCCTCTATTTTAAGTATATAATAGAATTTGCCGTCACCGGTTTCTTCATCCAGCATCTCTGTGTCATCACTCCAGACAATACTCCCTAAGACAACTTCCTCCGGGTCTTCATCCTCATCCGACTGCATGTCAAAGGAATAGAAAATAAAATCTACCTTATCTCCCGCTTTAAGAGGATGGATATTCCTTCCGCTGAGGTTCGTTTCTTCACCAGCGCCGTCATAAGTCCCGATAACCTTGAACGCTTCCTTATCAAATTCATACACGGCTCTTATATAGGTTTCCTCCCCGTTTACCACCGCAGGTATGATATACAGATCATAGTCATCTGTACTGTCAATAACCTCGGCACATACGTATTCACCGCCGATTGTAATCCATGTACCCCGGAAATTGTCGCTGAACTCACCTGTGTCATAATCAGCATTCAGATCCCGGTCACAGCCAAGATAAAGACAGTTGTTTTCATCCTGTTCAAACAGGATCATGAATCTCACATCCTTTACAAGACTAAGTCCCGAAGTGATGTCAAGCCTCACATCGCTGTCTTCGTCAATGTACTGCTCATACTTCAATTCCTCATCTCCGGCCTGTACCGGGTGGAGCTGCTGGAAAACATTCACGGATGCCTCATTGTGATCAGCTCCGAAGAAGCCATTCATAAATCCTCCGGAAGATCCGTTTGCCTCCCCGTTATCCTCTTCACCTTCCTCCTCATTTTCCTCCTCATTTTCTTCTCCGTAGTCCTCATCATTATCTCCCCCGGAAAAATATGTACTGAAGGCGCCTCCGGAAGACCCACCCTCATCCTCATATTGGTCATAAGCATCAGACCAGGCTGTCTCCCAGGAATCAGCATCCCAGTTTCCGTTTATTACGCTGGCATATTCAAGATAAGCCGTGTTGTCCGTAATATCTTCATATGCTTCGTAAATATCATTATTTATATATTTAGGATAGAATACCGAAAGTCCCGAGGCTCTGGATCTGTAGGTTCCATGGGATTCATAGACCACAACCTTTTCAAGTGCATCCAATACGTCATCCGAATACTCCGTAAGGATCTCCCCCGTATTATTCATTAGATCCCCCAGATCCACCATGTCGTATGTTCCGTCTGAATCGCTTCTTTCGCCATAGCTTTCCGACTGTTCCGCTCCCTGTACCACGCCCTGAAAGTCTGAAGCATCCTGTGTAGTCATTATAAGCTCCCCGGAATAATTCCTGAAAGCCGCAGAAAGCTCCGGAAGCTTTGTAAGGTCACTGACGGAAAGGGTCGCCATGCTGTCCTGGCCGTAGATCGCGCATTTAGACATATAGCTGTCAACTATTGTCTTTCCAAGGTCTTTGCCGCTGCAGCCGGTATTATCGGATAAATAGTTAAGCCATTCAGTGTAATCCCATCCTGTTCCCGGCTCCGTTTCCTCGGAAGCCACCATATAATGGGCGTAGCCCTGAAATACTTCGGCAGTTTCAAGAGTGGACATGAGACAGGCATCAAATCCGGCTACCTCAAAGGGTACCTTCGCCTCAGCAAGGGCAGTTTCCACTTCCTTTAAGGAAAGGGAGTCACCGTTATACATTTCATCCACACAGATTCCGAAAAGGCTTCCCCCTCCGTGGTTCCATAAAACAAGCATATACCGGTCCGCGGGATATTCCGATGCGCCCCAGCTTATAAAATCCCGTAAGGTTCCCGCATCTCCCATTGATGAAGAGGGACAGGTCTCGTTAAGGCACATTTCACCGTTTTCAACATGAAAACGTGCGAGCTTGTTATTTGGTATGCCGCCTGTCTGCCAGGTGCCGGATCCCCCGGTTTCAATGACCATGTTTACATTATCACCAAGGTCCGCACTGCAGATTTCTTCGATATTTATGCTTGCAAAGCCGTACCTGCTTTCAAGATCGGTGCCGCAGAGGTAAAGCAATACCGTCCAGGTAGTATCAGGGTCTCCGTACGGCTTGCCTTTGGTATAAATTTTTTCTTCTTTCGAAGATGCATTCCCGCTGCTTTCTTTATCGTCCTGATATTCTGTCTCTGTTTTTTCAGATGCATCACTGCTGCCTTCTTCGTCATTGCCCGAGCACATAACAAGAAGAAACAAGCCTAATACAATCACTAAAAAGACGACAGCTATAATAGCTATGATTTTACCTGGGTTTTTCTTTTCTTTCACCTGACAACACTCCTGAAATTAATTTTTACCGGATTGCCGGCATTATTTTTAGTTACGGTACTGCTGCTATATAAAACGGCGCAGACCCCTGACCGGAATCTGCGCCTTCTGTCCAGCTTGCTTTGCAAAGATCCCACGGCAGCCTTTCTGAAAAAGGGCTTCCGGTATCTGTCTTACTCGGTTACGATTGAATGAAGCTTCTCAGCCTCTGCCTCTGTGAGACGGGCTGCCGCAAAAGAGCTGCCGTCTTCGGTTACAAGATAAATATCATCTCCGTCTTCAATGTATCCAAGACCTAAGTTTCCAACCTTAACATAGAGATAAGGAGTTCCGTCATCAGTCTTTGCGTTCTCAACAGTATATTCAGCAAATGCTTCATTGCTTCCGTCATTAACATAGGCAATATCACCCTTGGATGACTCATAGAAGAAGATCATAAAGTCCTCTCCTCCGTTGTTGGCATAAAAGCCGTCAACATAGCTGACATCCGAAGCTGCTTCTGCATCACCGCTGTCCTCTGAACCGCCGTCAGCGCTTCCTGCATCACCGTCCGTAAGAATTGCTGCTGCGGAACCCATATAATTAATGGTCTCTGCATTTGAAAGGTATTTACCCTCAATAACCTCACCATTCTCGTCAAAGAACAGAACCTGTTCTGTTTCAGGTCTCTCAGCTACGCCGAGCTGGAAGCTGTTTCCGCTGTAAACATCCTTCACATCAAAGTATGTCCACTGATCACCGTCCTCATCAGTCTCGGTTGAAGCCTCGTACTGGCCGCAGATAACATTTCCGCCGCCGCTGGCATTGTCAAAGCCGAAAAGTGATACGTATTTATTGTTATCAGGACCGGTAAACATTGAGAATACAAGCTCAAGGCCTTCAGGTGACTTTCCGTAAACACCTATGTCGATCATATTCTCATCTACATCAAGAAGTGTGAAGGATGCATCTGATTCACTGCTGTTATCAGCTGCTTCTTCCTCTGCAGGTTCTTCCTCTGCAGCCTCTTCTTCTGCAGCTTCTTCTTCTGCAGCTTCTTCCTCAGCAGGAGCTTCTGCAGCCTCCTCCTTTGCGGGAGCTTCCGCAGCCTTTTCCTCTGTCTTGGTCTCTGCAGCAGGAGCGGGCTCCTCACTCTTACCGCCGCCGCAGCCTCCGAGCATTGACACTGTAAGTGTAACAGCCAGAAGCATAGTTATCAGTTTCCTTTTCATAATTTTCCCTCCTTTGAGATAATTGGCAGACAAAAGCCGTAAGACACAAAGAGCCTTGACGAGTTTGCCGCATAGAAACTTTGTCCTGCCCATCTTTTGATGATTCCGAAAATTCTCCGAAATCATTTTTCTTAAAATTCCGACCTATTATAACCTTATAAAACAAAGAAATCAAGCCTAAAGTTCAGACAGGGGGACGGTTTTTTTGTCTGCTGTATCCCCCCATCTGCCCCTGTCTGCGTCCGCTGTCTTCAGGGAAGCCTGCAGCTTCCCTGAAGGTTGTCTCCGTCAAAAACTACCGTCTTTGAATTCTCATCGTAGCTGAATTCACCTTTCTTTGCCTGCTTCTTATCCTCTCCCTTCTTTTCTCATCTCATAAATTGCACATAGAGCAAGCGGCTATCATATGCTATAATATAACCAAAGATCAGGGAGGCTGGACGCATGGGATATTATATCAATCCGGGAAACGGGAATTTTAGATTTATCGTAAACGATGAGTATATCGACAAAAGCGGTCTGATTTCAGTGATCAATTCCACCATCAATAAAAAAAATATGCTCTCCTGTGTAAGCCGTCCGCGGCGCTTTGGCAAATCCTATGCTGCAAACATGCTGGAGGCATATTACGACTGCAGCTGTGATTCCCATGACCTTTTTGATGACCTGGAGATTGCAAAGGATCCCGGCTATGAGAAGCATATGAATCAGTATAATGTGCTGTATCTGGACATCACGGGATTTATGTCAGGTACGGCTTTGGAAAAACTGCCTGATAAGATCATCGAACGAATCTTGTGGGATATAGAAGGAGAATATCCTTTTATCCGGCCCGGTGCTGATGTAAAAGAAGCTTTTACTGCCATAGTAAAAGAATCCGGCCGGAAATTTATCGCCATCATTGACGAATGGGACTCACCGGTACGCGATCCTGAGAGCACTCCGAAAACCCAAAAGGATTACCTTGAATTCCTCCGCTCACTCTTTAAGAGCGACATCACCAAAAATGTATTTGCGGCTGCCTATATGACAGGTATCCTTCCCATCAAGAAGGACGGAACCCAGTCTGCCATTTCAGAATTTCGGGAATACTCTATCTTATCCCCCGGTCTCTTTGCTCCCTACGCCGGCTTTCTTGAGGATGATGTAAAAGGGATCTGCGATAAATACCATGTATCCTTTGATGATATGAAAGCCTGGTATGACGGATATGTTGTTGAAACATCGGATAAGAAACGCCTTTCCGTATACAATCCCAATTCCGTGATACGAGCCTCTGAGAATGGGCATTTCGAATCCTACTGGGTGCAGAGCTCGGCGGTATATGGCGCTCTGGATTATATAAATCTTGATTTCGACGGTCTTGGGGAAGCCATGGAAATGCTGACCGCAGGCCTGGAAGTATCGTTTCAGACGCAGAGCTTCAAGAACGACCTTACTTCCTTCGAATCCGCCGACGATGTCCTGACGATCCTCACTCATTTCGGATACCTGACCTACGATAATGAGAAACAGGCCGCACATATCCCGAATCATGAGATCATGACGGAGTTCGCTGGAATGATCCACCGGGTCACCCACAAGGAAACCATGCTCCGCCTAAAGGAGAGCGAACAGCTCCTATCCGACATCATCGCTGGTAATGCTGATGCCGTTGCGGCAAATATACAGAAGGTACATATGAAAGAAAGCGCCCCCCTCTGGTACAATAACGAGCAGGCGCTCAGGGCTGTAATCAAGTTGGCTTTCTTCACATACAGGGATCACTATATTAAACTGGAGGAGCTGCCTTCCGGCACAGGCTATGTTGACATGGCCTATATCCCGAAAAAGTACGACCCCTCTCCCGCACTGGTCATTGAGCTTAAGGCAGGCGGCACCCCGGAGGAAGCCCTGGAACAGATCCGCTCAAGGAACTATGCCTCTTCTGTCGAAGGCCTTAAAAGCAACCTTCTTCTCGTTGCCGTCACCTATGATAAGGATGACAAGACCAAGCCTCACCACTGCCTGATCGAGCGGCAATAAAAAGGGAAGTCAGTGGGGACGGTTCTCAGTGACTTATTTTTGGGAAATCAGCGGGGACGGTTCTCAGTGACTTCTGAGAACCGTCCCCACTGAATTCCCCACTGACTTCCTTAATCTACGGCTCAACTATATTAAATAACCCGGATAAAAGGGTGTCATGTATTTTAAACTATACCCCATAAAATGGACACGGCTTTTGGTTAGGTCGGCACCACATCCC
>CAMJPM010000069.1 GCA_946407725.1 uncultured Lachnospiraceae bacterium | reverse complement strand
GAAGATGATGAGGGCGAAGGTTTTGACCTTAAGAACTGGAGCCCACTTAGAGAAGAAGAAACTCGTTAAGAGAAAGGAATTTGAGAAGTTCATTTCGGACAACATAGAGATATAGCGGATTCCCAAGAAATGGGGTAACCACGCGGTTTGTCGGCTATCAAAAAAATGAAATAACATTGCAATTGAGCCCCGGTTGGTGTATAATATAGCGTGCTAATTTGGGGCTCTTATAGCTTAGAAAGGAGCCTTAAATGGGAAAAGATCTCAAAGGAAAGGAGATTGGAGCAGGAATCGTTCAGCAACCTAACGGAACTTACTTCGCCAGATTTGTTGATAAGTTTGGAAAACGCAGAACGAAAAGATCCAAGAACTTCAAGAGGTAAAACAGTGGCTTGCTGATGCTACATATATAGACCAACACAGTGACCTCGACCAGGCAACGGATATGCTCGTTGATGCCTGGTTCGATTATTGGATAGGGATAAAAAAGCAGACAGTGAGACCAAATACGGTCAGAAACTATTCGGAACGGTATGAGCGTAATATCAAGAGTGTTATAGGCAATAAACTCTTAACTGATGTGAAGCCCATTCACTGCCAGAAGATTTTTTCAGATATGGCTGATGAGGGCTATAAGACGACTACAATATACCAGACGCGGATTGCTCTTTATAATATGTTTGAGTTTGCCAGGGAGAATGATGTACTCATCGCAAACCCTTGCAAGAAGTCATTAAAGAGCGATATGGGAAAACCTTCAGATAAGAAAGAAGCCCTTACGATTGACGTTCAGAAGAAGTTCTTGGAAGCTGTGGTGGGTTACAGCTACGAGAATCAGTACCGCTTCGTATTACAGACCGGACTTCGTACAGGTGAGCTTATAGGACTTAAGTGGAGCGACATCGACTTCGAAAATCGTACTATGAAGATCGAAAGGACGATGGAATATCGCTATAAGGTAGGTGAGTGGAGAGTTGGTCCACCTAAGAGCAAATCCGGCTACCGTACAATTCCTCTTACAGACGAAGCGATTCGTATTCTTGAAAACCAGAGATCAAAGAATAAGAGCTTAAAGCTCGTGCCGATTGAATGGAAAGACATAGTATTCCTTTGCAGGAAGGGAACTCCGGTTAAGAACAGCACTTATGACACGGGACTGTTCAAATATTGTGACCGTGTAGGCATTCCGAGATTTTCCATGCATGTCTTAAGACATACTTTTGCTACCAGATGCATTGAAGGCGGAATGAAACCTAAGACTCTGCAGAAGATTTTAGGTCATTCTAATATCGGTATTACCATGAATCTGTATGTTCACATTACAGAGGATGAAAAACATAGAGAAATTGACTTAGTGGCTGACGCTTTAAAAGTGGTATAAGACTTGATGCGAAATTCATCTCCGTGGTACTCGATGTGGTACTCGGTCAAAACCATGAATCGCGGAAAGCCAGTAAAATAAAGGAAAAATGAAGGAGATGAATTTATTATGAAACTAGGCATCGTAGGGCTCCCCAACGTGGGGAAGAGTACCCTTTTTAATTCACTTACAAAGGCGGGGGCGCAGGCGGCCAATTATCCATTCTGTACCATAGATCCCAACGTGGGAGTGGTGGCTGTGCCGGATAAGCGGATAGAGCTTCTGGGAAAGATGTACAGCTCAAAGAAGATCACGCCGGCCACCGTGGATTTTGTTGATATCGCCGGACTTGTGAAAGGAGCCAGCAAGGGAGAAGGGCTTGGAAACCAGTTCCTTGCCAATATAAGGGAGTGCGATGCCATAGTCCATGTGGTGCGCTGCTTTGAAGACGGAAATGTGATACATGTTGACGGATCCGTGGATCTGGTGCGGGATATAGAGACCATTAATCTGGAGCTTATTTTTTCCGATCTTGAGATATTGGAGCGGAGGATAGCCAAGGTCTCAAAAACCGCCAGGATGGATAAGGGCGCAGCAAAGGAGCTTGAGCTCTTAAACCGCATTAAGGAAACCCTTGAGAGTGACAGGCCGGCCTACGAGACTGAGTTAAAGGATGATGATGAGCAGAAGATGATCACAACCATGGGGCTTCTGACCGTAAAGCCGGTTATCTTTGCGGCAAATGTGAAGGATGAGGATCTTTCCGATGACGGAGCCTCAAATCCCCATGTACAGGCTGTACGGAGCTGGGCAAAGGATCATAATTCGGAGGTCTTTGTCATTTCTGCAGAGATCGAGGCGGAGATCGCGGAGCTGGATGATGATGAGAGGGCGGAGTTTCTGGAGGGTCTGGGGCTTGAAAAGGCCGGCCTCGACAAGCTTATAGAGGCAAGCTACAGGACACTTGGCCTTATGAGCTTCTTAACGGCAGGGGAGGATGAAACCAGGGCCTGGACCATAAAGATCGGAACGAAGGCACCCCAGGCGGCCGGAAAGATACATACGGATTTTGAAAGAGGCTTTATCAAGGCAGAGGTTGTAAATTACGAGGATCTGCTTAGAGAAGGTTCCCTTTCTGCTGCCAGGGAAAAGGGGATAGTCAGGATGGAAGGAAAGGATTATGTTGTTCAGGACGGGGATGTGATCCTTTTCAGGTTTAATGTCTGACCGGACAGAATTATTATCATAAGCAGATTAATAGTTTGGAATCAGAATGAACAGACAAGGTATATACAATGAACGCCGGTGATATAGCATTTCCAAATCTGAATATTTATTTTGAAAATGTGCCGAAATCCTTTACCGTTTTCGGCGGGTTTGATATTGCCCTTTACGGGATAATAATAGGCTGCGGCATGCTTTTATGCGTGCTGACCGCGGTTTATGACAGAAAGAGCAGGGGGATGAATCCCGAAGAGATGTGGGACTGTTCTCTCTACGGCATAATTTTCGGAGTGGTGGGAGCCAGGATATATTATGTGATCTTTTCCTGGGATTACTATAAGAATGATCCCATAGCGATCCTAAATACAAGAAACGGCGGCCTTGCTATCTACGGCGGGGTGATAGGAGGTTTTTTAACTGTCTTTATTTACTCAAGGATAAAAAAGATCTCCTTTTTGGAGCTGGCAGATTCGGTGGCATTGGCTTTCCCCCTTGGTCAGGCAATAGGACGTTGGGGGAATTTTTTTAACAGGGAAGCCTTTGGGGGCTGGACGGAAAACACTCTGGCAATGCGGCTGCCTCTGGCGGCTGTCAGGGCTTCCGATGTAAACAGTGATATCATGTCCCACGTGAAAGAGGGTATGGACTATATACAGGTGCACCCCACCTTTTTATATGAGTCCATCTGGAATACGATACTGTTTGCAGGTCTCTTTATCTACAGGAAACGGAAGGTGTTTTCGGGGGAGATTTTTGTACACTACCTGTTTTTCTACGGGCTTGGAAGATTTTTCATAGAGGCATTGAGGACGGACCAGCTTCTGCTGCCTTTTGTAAATCTTCCGGTGAGCCGGGTGGTGGCTCTCTGCTGTATGGTCATATCTGCCCTGGTGCTCATCATCATGCAGTTTAAGATGATAAAGAAAAAGAATATGGAGGATAAATGAAAGCATTTCTGATACTTGAAGACGGAACGGTATTCACCGGACAGCATATAGGTGCCGACAGGGAGATCATCAGTGAGATAGTTTTTAATACCTCAATGACCGGTTATCTCGAAGTGCTCACCGATCCCTCCTATGCGGGGCAGGCTGTATGCATGACCTATCCGCTTATGGGAAATTACGGGATCTGTGAGGATGATATGCAGTCGGACAGAGCCTGGACAGATGGCTTTATAGTGCATGAGGTCTCGGGCTGGTACTCAAATTTCCGTTCCCATTCATCGTTGCAGTCATTTCTGTTAAAGCACGATATTCCGGGTATTCAGGGAATAGACACCAGGGCCCTTACAAAGATCTTAAGGGAAAAGGGCACAATGAACGGATGTATTACCACAAATGAGGAATATGATAAGGAAGAACTTATCGGAAAAATGAAGGAATACTCCGTTACAGGCGTGGTGGAGAAGGTCTCGGCAAAAGAAAAATACAGCTGTAAAGGTGTTGAGACCCTGGAGGAAAACGGTACAGCGGCCGGAAGCGTCAGGGCGGCAACGGGAATAACCGATAAACCCTTTGTGGCGGAGAGAGTTCCCGCGGTTGTAAAGGAAATGAACGGAAAAGGGCTGAAGATCGCCCTTCTTGACGTGGGAATGAAGAGAAATATAGCATATTCCCTGACATCAAGAGGCTGTGACGTGACAGTGTTCCCCTGCGGTACAAAGGCAGAGGAGATCATGGGATTTAAGCCCGACGGGATAATGATAAGCAACGGACCCGGGGATCCCAAGGAGTGTACGGAGATCATAAAGGAGATAGGAAAGCTCATTGAGAGCGGCATCCCTATTTTTGCCATCTGCCTCGGACATCAGCTTGTGGCTCTTGCCGCAGGGGCTGATACCCATAAGATGAAATACGGCCACAGAGGATCAAATCATCCGGTAAAGGATCTGGAGACCGGGAGGGTTTACATAACATCGCAAAACCACGGCTATGTTGTGGATGAAAGCACTATTGACGGAAAAATCGCTGTGCCTGCCTTCAGGAATGTAAATGACGGAACTAATGAAGGACTTAGCTACAGGAATAAAAAGATCTTTACGGTCCAGTTCCATCCGGAGGCCTGTGCGGGACCATTGGACAGCGGTTTTCTTTTTGACAGATTTATCGGAATGATAAGGTGATCTCATCAGTCGGCTGCGCCGACACCTTCTCAATAGAAGAAGGCAATAAGGAGAATAATTAATGCCTCGTGATAATGATATAAAAAAGGTTCTGGTAATCGGATCGGGACCCATAGTGATTGGCCAGGCGGCGGAATTTGACTATGCCGGTACCCAGGCCTGCAGATCCCTTAAGGAGGAAGGGGTGGAGACGGTTCTCGTCAATTCCAACCCTGCCACCATTATGACGGATAAGGAGATCGCAGACCACGTTTATATAGAACCTCTTACCGTTAAATGCCTGGAAAAGATCATTCTAAAGGAAAAACCGGACTCTGTACTGCCGACACTTGGCGGACAGGCGGGTTTGAACCTGGGAATGGAGCTTTCTGAATCGGGATTTCTTAAGGAAAACTGTGTGCGTCTTATAGGCACCACTGCCGAAACCATAAAAAAGGCGGAGGACAGGCTGGAATTCAAGGATACGATGGAAAAGATCGGGGAACCCGTAGCACCCTCCCTTGTGGTGGAGAGCGTGGAAGACGGGGCGGTCTTTGCACGGAGCATCGGCTATCCCGTGGTGCTGCGCCCCGCATATACCCTTGGGGGATCCGGTGGAGGAATTGCTGAAAACGAAGCTGAGCTGAGAGAAATACTTGCAAATGGCTTAAGACTTTCCAGAGTAGGGCAGGTTCTTGTGGAACGCTGTATCTCCGGCTGGAAAGAAATAGAATATGAGGTTATGCGGGACAGCATTGGCAACTGCATAACAGTCTGCAACATGGAAAACATCGATCCGGTGGGAGTCCATACAGGGGATTCCATTGTGGTGGCCCCAAGCCAGACTATTTCCGATAAGGAATACCAGATGCTCCGGTCATCGGCTTTAAATATCATTGATGAGCTGAAGATTACCGGTGGATGTAATGTACAGTTTGCACTCCATCCCAATTCCTTTGAATACTGTGTAATAGAGGTAAATCCCAGAGTATCCCGTTCTTCGGCACTGGCAAGCAAGGCCACCGGATATCCCATCGCAAAGGTGGCGGCAAAGATTGCCCTGGGCTACACCCTTGATGAGATAAAAAATGCCATAACAAAGAAGACCTATGCATCCTTTGAGCCGGCTCTTGATTACTGTGTGGTAAAGATACCGCGCCTGCCCTTTGATAAATTCATAACCGCAAAGCGCAGCCTTACAACCCAGATGAAGGCCACCGGTGAGGTCATGGCGATTTCCAACTCCTTTGAAAGTGCCCTTATGAAGGCGATAAGGAGTCTGGAGCAGCATGTGGATTCCCTTGCTTCCTATGATTTCTCCGTTCTCACTGACAGCCAGATAATGAAGAGGCTTAAAGTCGTTGACGACCGGAGGATCTACGTCATAGCCGAGGCCCTGCGCCGCTCCTTTGACATGGAAGAGATCTATAAGATCACAAAGATCGATATGTGGTTTATCAGCAGGATAAAGAATCTCGTGGATATGGAAAAGCGCCTGAAAAGCGAGCCTCTCGGTGCTTCTCTCTTAAGGGAAGCAAAGATCATGGGATTTCCTGACAATGTGATCGCCGGGATCTCCGGGGAACCGGAGAAGCTGATAAGGGACAAGCGCCGCACAAATCACATTGAAGCCGCATTTAAGATGGTGGACACCTGTGCTGCGGAATTTGAAGCCTCCACTCCTTATTTTTACTCCGTATACGGCGGAGAGGATGAATCCGGTGAGATCAAAAACACCGGCAGGCCGAAGGTTTTGGTCATTGGCAGCGGGCCTATAAGGATAGGACAGGGAATAGAGTTTGATTTCTGCTCCGTCCATGCCACCTGGGGATTTTCCAAAAAAGGCTTTGAGACCATAATAATAAACAACAATCCTGAAACGGTCTCCACGGATTTTGATATAGCGGACAAGCTCTATTTTGAACCTCTTACTCCCGAGGATGTGGAAAATGTGGTGAGGACTGAAAAGCCCGACGGAGCTGTGGTGCAGTTTGGAGGACAGACTGCCATAAAGCTTACGGAAGCACTGCTCAACATGGGTGTAAGGATATACGGCACTGATGCCGAAAACGTGGACAGGGCTGAGGACAGGGAGCTGTTTGACGAGGTGCTTCAGGAAACCGGAATAAAGAGACCTGCCGGACACACGGTATTTACGGCGGAAGAGGCGGTCAGCGCCGCTAATGAACTTAAATACCCCGTGCTGGTACGCCCCTCCTATGTGCTTGGCGGACAGGGCATGAGGATAGCCTTTAACGACAGGGAAATAAGGGAGTTTATTGGTATCATAAACCGCATAGCCCAGGACCACCCCATACTTGTGGATAAATATATGATGGGTAAGGAGGTGGAGGTGGATGCCATCTGCGACGGTGAGGATATTCTGATACCGGGCATTATGGAGCATATTGAAAGAGCCGGTATACATTCCGGGGATTCCATTTCCGTTTATCCCGCTCCCACACTGTCTGAAAAGGTGAAGGAAACCATAGCGGATTATACCAGGAGGCTGGCTAAAGCATTGCATGTCCTGGGCATGATAAATATCCAGTTTATCGCAATGCCGGATGACGAGGTTTACTGCATAGAGGTAAATCCCCGCTCCAGCAGAACCGTTCCCTATATAAGCAAGGTTACAGGCATACCCATCGTGGACCTGGCTGTAAAAGCCATGCTGGGTGAGAAGATACGGGATATGGGATATGAGTGCGGATTGCAGAAGGACGCGGACTTTTTTGCAATAAAGATGCCGGTGTTCTCTTTTGAAAAGGTTTACGGTGCGGAGATAAGCCTGGGACCTGAAATGAAGTCCACCGGAGAGTGCCTGGGAGTTGCGGCGGAATATGATGAAGCGCTGTACAAGGCTTTTCTCGGGGCAGGGATCAGGCTTCCCAGGTATAAACAGGTGATAATCACGGTAAAGGATTCGGACAAGGCCGAGATAATCAATATAGGAAAGCGTTTCAGCGCCCTGGGATACAAGATCTACGCCACCAGGTCCACGGCAAAGGTTTTAAGGGATAACGGAGTGGACGCACTTAAGGTGAATAAGATAAACCAGGAAAGTCCCACCATCATGGATCTGATACTGGGACACAGGATAGACCTTGTAATAGATACCCCTACAGAGGGCTATGATGAGCACAGGGACGGCTTCATGATACGGAGGGTAGCCATAGAGACCGGCATAAATGTCATAACTGCCCTGGATACCGCAGATGCGCTCCTGACCTCCATGGAGAATAAGGACAGGGAAAAGGAAATGGAACCCATAGACATAACAGGAATAGCGACGAGAGGCAGAGCTTTTGAATAAGAGAAACTACAATAAGGAAATGGAAGCTGTAGCGGAGATGTATAAAAACAGCTCAGAAACCGAAAACGGAGTGCTTCGTCCCAGAATACTCCTCCATGTCTGCTGCGCCCCCTGTTTTTCGGGATCCATTGGCAGCCTTACGGACTGGAGCGATGTTACGGCCTTTTTCTATAATCCCAATATGAACAGCGAAGATGAATACGGCCGGAGAGCAGCTGAACTCAGGCGCTATGTCAGGGAGAAATCCCTTCCGGTAAAGGTTATCATAAGAAAGTATGACGCCTACCCTTTTTACAGGACGGTAAGGGGCCTTGAGAACGTGCCGGAGGGAGGGCTCCGCTGCGATAAGTGTTTTGCACTGAGACTCAGGGAAACGGCGGTTTTTGCCAAGGATAACGGATTTGATTATTTTGCCACCACCTTGACCTTAAGTCCCTTAAAAAACACGGTCAGGATAAATAATATCGGGGAGATAATCGGCAGCGATATCGGTGTCCGGTACCTGCCCTCTGATTTTAAGAAAAAGGACGGGTTTAAGCATTCCCTTGAGGAGTCGGAAAAACACGGCCTTTACAGGCAGGATTACTGCGGGTGCGTTTATTCCATGGGGGATGAGATATCATAATAAGCGTATATATAGAAACTGGGAAGGTCTGAATATATGGCAGATTGTGTTTTAATGAGAGGAGCGGCATAGACAGGAAATGAAATATCTAACAGAAAAACTTGAACTTAAGGTTAAGCAGGCTTTTTCGGATGCGGGTTTTGACAGGGAGGCCGGAAAGGTCACGGTTTCAAACAGGCCGGATCTCTGTGAATTCCAGTGTAACGGGGCTATGGCTCTGGCAAAAAAGGAAAAGAAAAATCCCTTTGATATTGCGGAAGCAGTCTGCGCAAGGTTAAAGGATGATGAGGCTTTTTCAAAGGCGGAGACGGTAAAGCCGGGATTTATAAATCTGAATGTCAGCGATGCCATACTGATCGAAACATTAAAAGAGATGAGGGAAACCGACAGATGCGGTGCCCATCTGGATGTGGATCATGAAAAGATCATCATAGATTACGGCGGACCCAATGTGGCAAAACCCCTGCATATAGGGCATCTGCGTTCAGCTATTATAGGAGAGAGCCTCAAAAAAATGGGACGTTTTTTAGGCCACGAGGTCATCGGAGACATACATCTTGGGGACTGGGGACTGCAGATGGGGCTTATTATCGCGGAGCTTAAGGAGAGGGGGAAGGAATATCCCGACACCATTTCGGAGCTTGAGGAGATATATCCCCTTGCGTCTGAAAAGTCAAAGACTGACGCAGCCTTTAAGGATAAGGCAATGGAAGAGACCTTTAAGCTGCAGCACGGAGATAAGCATAATCTCGATGTGTGGCACAGGATAATGGAGCTTTCGGTTGCGGATCTGAAAAAGAATTATGAGAAGCTGAACGTGGATTTTGATCTCTGGCTTGGTGAGAGTGACGCAGATCCCTATATTGAGGAAATGGTGCAGAGATTAAAGGATGAAGGCTATGCCCATGAGAGTGAGGGAGCGCTGGTAGTGGATGTTACTGAGGAAAGTGACAGCAAGGAAGTGCCTCCCTGTATGATCCTAAAGTCTGACGGTGCCTCTCTTTATACCACCACGGATCTGGCCACTCTGGTGGAAAGACAGCGGGACTATGCTCCTGACAGGATAATCTATGTGGTGGATAAGCGCCAGCAGCTTCATTTCACCCAGGTTTTCCGGGCGGCGAAGAAATGCGGCATTGTGCCGGAGAGCACGGATCTTGATTTCCTTGGTTTCGGCACCATGAACGGAAAGGACGGAAAACCCTTCAAGACCAGGGAAGGGGGAGTCATGAGGCTGGAGGTGCTGCTTGATGATGTCACTTCGGAAATGTACAAAAAGATGAAGGAGAATGACAGTATCAGCCTTTCTGATGAGGAGATCAGGGACACTGCCGGGATCATTGCTCTTTCAGCCATAAAATACGGAGATCTATCAAACCAGGCTTCAAAGGACTATATTTTCGACAGCGACAAATTCACATCCTTTGAAGGAAATACCGGTCCCTACATCATGTATACCATGGTCAGGATCAAGTCAATTTTAAGGAAGTATGCCGCTGAATACGGTGACTTTGACCCGGAAGCATTTGAGCTTAAGCCGCCGGTGAGCGACGTGGAGAAAGCGCTGATGCTTACCATATCCGGTTTTGGGAATATGATACGCTCGGCCTTTAATGAGATCGCTCCCCACAGGGTCTGCGCCTATATGTACGAGCTTGCAAATGAATTCAACCGTTTTTACCACAATACAAAGATCATTTCCGAGGAGGACAGGGAAAAAAGAGAGGGCTGGATGGCACTTTCGGTATTCACACTGAGGATCTTTTCATACTGCGTGGAAATGCTCGGAATGAAAGAAGCGGATCAGATGTGAGTAATATTCCGGGAAAAGATCATTTAAGAAAAACCGCTTAAGAAAAAATCCGGTTTGCATTGATATTGTTTCCTAAATACACTATAATCAATATTAGTAATGTCTGATTTCAGTATTATTCAAGGAGGTTAATTTCATGATCTATTCAACAGAAGTGAGAGGTATGTGTTCCGTACATCAGGGCGCTAAACATGGTGCGGCTCCCATACCCGAAGAAGCAAAATGGGTTAAAGCCCGCGAAGTAAAGGATATTTCGGGATATACCCATGGTATCGGATGGTGTGCTCCCCAGCAGGGTTGCTGCAAGCTGTCTCTCAATGTAAAGGACGGCATTATTCAGGAAGCTCTTGTGGAGACCCTGGGCTGCTCCGGAATGACCCATTCTGCAGCTATGGCTTCAGAGATACTTCCCGGTCTTACTATTCTGGAGGCGTTGAATACCGACCTGGTATGTGATGCCATTAACACAGCTATGAGAGAACTGTTCCTCCAGATCGTATACGGGCGTACCCAGAGCGCATTCTCAGAGGACGGACTTCAGATCGGCGCAGGTCTTGAGGATCTTGGAAAAGGCACCAGGACAATGGTTGGAACCACCTATGGCACTCTTGAAAAGGGTCCCCGTTATCTGGAGCTTACAGACGGATATATCACCGAGCTTGCTTTGGATGAGGATGATGAGATCATAGGATACAAATATATCAATTTCGGAAAAATGATGGATTTCATCAAAGCCGGCGATGATGCTGCAAAGGCTGTGGAAAAGGCTTCCGGACAGTACGGGCGTGTTGCGGATGCTGTGAAGTTAATTGATCCCCGTAAAGAGTGATCAAGGGAGGATAAGAAAATGGCAAAATTTGAATCATATGAAAGAAGAGAAAAACAGATCCTCGCCAAGCTCGCAGAGTACGGTATTGGATCAATAGATGAGGCTGAACAGATCACAAAGGACGCAGGTCTTGACGTTTATCACATGATAGAGAATATCCAGCCTATCTGCTTTGAAAACGCAAAGTGGGCATATACGGTAGGAGCTGCCATAGCTATCAAGAAGAACTGCCGTAAGGCTTCAGAGGCTGCTGCAGCCATCGGTGAAGGACTTCAGTCATTCTGTATTCCCGGTTCCGTAGCTGACCGCCGTAAGGTTGGATTAGGACACGGCAATCTGGGCAAGATGCTTCTGGAAGAGGATACCGAGTGCTTTGCATTCCTGGCAGGACATGAGTCCTTCGCAGCTGCTGAAGGCGCTATAGGAATAGCTGAAAAGGCAAACAAGGTTCGTGAAAAGCCCCTCCGTGTTATCTTAAACGGTCTCGGAAAGGATGCTGCTCAGATTATCTCCAGGATCAACGGGTTCACACATGTGGAGACCGAGTATGATTATTTTACCGGAGAGCTTAAGGAAGTATCACGTAAGTGCTATTCCAAGGATCCCAAGAATCCCCGCGCACTTGTTAACTGCTACGGCGCCAATGATGTTCAGGAAGGTGTTGCCATCATGTGGCATGAGAATGTTGACGTTTCCATCACCGGAAACTCCACCAATCCAACCAGGTTCCAGCACCCTGTGGCAGGCACCTATAAGAAAGAGCGCACGGATGCAGGAAAGAAGTATTTCTCAGTTGCTTCCGGCGGCGGCACGGGACGTACCCTTCATCCCGATAACATGGCTGCAGGTCCCGCTTCCTACGGTATGACAGATACCATGGGACGTATGCATTCTGACGCACAGTTTGCAGGATCTTCATCTGTTCCCGCTCACGTTGAGATGATGGGACTTATCGGCGCAGGCAACAACCCCATGGTTGGTATGACCGTTTCTGTTGCGGTTTCTATTGAAGAAGCTGCAAAGGCCGGAAAGTTCTGATAAACAGAATTCTCAATCGAGTAGGGGCGGCCTTTCCCCTGTCCGATTACGATAAGCCCCGGGGTCTGTCCCCGGGGTTTTTTTATTTCCAGTCGAAAACAAGTTTTCGCTGAAAATGTGATCATACCACAGGGGTTTATGAATAGATAATATATGTCACAAAATGAACACATTTTGCTGTTATTATCCCCTTTGTCCTGCTTTTTCACAAGGTGACATTTCAAAAGTGACACTTCAAACTGTACTAAGCGGGAGAAGATGTGTTATTATAAAAAACACTTTGCAATCTATAAGCTATAGGTTTCCGAATGCAAAAGCGGAAAATGCGTTCGGAAATCCCGCGTTCCGCGGGACACGTGTCTGAAAAGCAAGACACGTGCCAGGTACGATCATTGAATTTCCAATGAAATTCAATGATCTATACTTTATAACATAAATGGCATCCGATATAATGCGAGCATAATTGGCAGCCGTGGAGGAGATCAGGTGGAATTAAAGGAAAAACAGGAACCGCAGACAGAAAATAAAGAAGAGAGCGTGAGTGCTCCCAAACCGGAACGGAAAAAGCCGGCAGATAACAGGTTCGTACGGTTCTTAAAGAAGAATGCAAAAAAAACCATAATAATACTTTTGCTTATTTTTGCCGGAGTTACTGCTTTTCAGGCAGCCACGGCGGTGAAGATGGCGAAAAGCGTTTCAGAAGGTGAGACCCAGACCTTTGAAGAAGTGACTGCAAAGGATATCAGCAATTCCATTGCAGTAACGGGAACGATCCAGGCTACGGAGAGCAGGACCCTGTCAACACTGGTTTCAAAGACAGAGGTTACGGATGTATTTGTAGAAGTGGGAGACTATGTAAAAGCCGGGGATCCCATATGTACTTTTGATACTTCCTCCATAGAAGCAAATATTGAAAAGGTGAGGAGACAGATAAAGGTAAATAACGCCAAAGCCACACTGGAGCTGGCAAAGGCCAATACACAAGTGGCATGGGCCTGGGAAGACTATTTATACGATCAGTCCATGGGACAGTATGATTTAGACGGTGCAAAGAGAAGCTATATTGAACAGCAGAACCAGGTTGCAAACGCCATAGACAGCCTAAATCAAAAGGAAAGAGAACTGGATGACCTCCGGGATGAGTATCACGATTATAAGAAGGCAAAGAGGAATGATACTGTTTCAGAGGGAAGCTACAAGAAATCGGGCTCTGCTTACAGGGATGCCATAGCAAGCGCGGAAGAAGCGGTGGACAGCGCCGGAAGATCCGTTGAAAATGCCCAGCTGTCCCTGCAGAACACCATAGACAGCTATAATAAGACCGTGGAAGAGTTACAGCACAAGGGAGTTACGGATCTCCGTACCATATCCAGCAACATGGCTTCAGTGGTGGAAACCCAGTTGAATAACATTACCACCAATGATCAGGCTGAAGAACAGATAAGGGATTATGAGAAGAGCCTTGCAAACTGTAATATCACGGCTCCAATCTCCGGACTTATAACCTCCGTTTCAGTGGTTGAGGGCGACGAATATGAGGAAAAGAGCACTATCTGCGTGATCCAGGATGATTCCTCCTATATAGTTTCCGGAACAGTGGATCAGTACGATATTTCAAATATCACGGAGAGTATGAACTGTGTCATAAAGACAGATGCCACCGGTGATGACCAGATGGAAGGGACGCTGTCCTTTGTTTCCCCTGTGCCTTCAGGTTCGTCTTCATCAACGGGTTCATCAACCGCGGCAGCTTCGTCATCGTCCTCCTCCACGGAGTACCCTATAGAAATCAGTATTAAGGGAAGGGATGACAGACTGAGGATTGGCATGACGGCACAGGCATCCATCCTTGTGGAGTCAAGGGAGGGAGTAAAGGCCGTACCCTATGATGCCATAGAAGATGACAGCGACGGGAAATATTATATAAACGTGGCTATTGTTACGAAGAACGCCCATAGTACTTTTCCGGAAAGCCTTCCTACAGCAGGTGAAGCCACAGTGGCTGTTGATACGGAAAAGGAAGAAATGTCCGGAAAGGGGGAACATGCCGCCGGAGATTTCCCCGAAGACGGTGATTTTCCGGGGAAGGGTGATTTTCCTGCCAAGGCATCACAGAGCAGTTATTCCGGCAATCCGGTTGCAAATATCATTGCAGAGAAGATAATAGGAAAGAGTGCTGCGGAGCTCTATAAGACCAGCGAAGGGACACCTACCAGAAAGGTCGAGGTTAAAAAAGGTCTGGAAACAGATTACTATACAGAGATCATTTCTGATGAAGTGGAGATCGGTGACAAGGTACTCATCCCCAATTCCATTTCGTCTTCAGATGACAGTTCAGATAATATGATGGGCGGTCCCGGAGGAGGCCCCGGAGGTCCTCCCAGAGGGGGATTCTAAATGAGTAAAGGCGATGTGATAATTGATGCCAGGGATATAGTAAAGCGTTATTATATCGGGCAGCCAAACGAGCTGGAAATATTGCACGGTATAAACCTCACCGTAAGGGAGGGGGAATTCGTGGCAATAGTAGGGGCTTCAGGCTCCGGAAAGTCCACGCTTATGAATATAGTCGGTGTTCTGGATAAACCCACTGAAGGTGAATATATCCTGGATGATGTGGATGTTATGGAAGCCAGGGATGATGAGCTTTCGGAGATCAGAAATAAAAAGATAGGGTTTGTATTTCAGACCTATAACCTGATCTCCCGTACCAGCGCCGTAAAGAACGTGGAGCTTCCGATGATGTATGCCAGGGTCCCCGGCGGAAAACGGAAAAAAAGGGCAAGGGAGCTGATGGAGCTTGTTGAGATGGAAGACAGGATGCACCATACTCCTGATGAACTGTCCGGAGGACAGAAGCAGAGGGTGGCTATAGCCCGGGCAATGGCCAATGATCCGGCCCTGATACTTGCCGACGAGCCCACCGGAGCCCTGGATTCAAAGACCGGACGCAGGGTCATGGATATTTTCCACAGGCTCCACGAGGAGAGAGGGAAGACCATAGTGCTTATCACCCATTCTCCCGAGCTTGCGGAGGAATGTGAAAGGATACTTACTTTATCTGACGGTCTGTTTATAGGTGAAAGGAAAGGAAGCGGACATGCTCCTGTTAGATAATATCATTCTGGCATTAAACGGGGTAAGGGCGAATAAAATGCGCTCGCTGCTTACGATGCTTGGAATCATTATAGGTATATCATCCGTAATAGCTATCATGACGGTGGGCACTTCCATGACTGCTTCCATGAATGAGACCATGAGCAGCTTCGGTGCAAATAATATAACTATGGGAGTTTCGCAGAAGAGTTCCAAAAAAGAAACCATGGCTAACGGAATGCGTTTTGAATTCGGACCAAGAAAACAGAATTTAAGCGATGCTGATTATATCTACGAAAGCATGCTGGATACCCTTATGGAGGAATATGAAGACAGCCTGGAGCTATGCCTTCTGGAATGTTCTGTAGGGGATGCGAAGGCTATGGACGGCGAGCTGTACGCCAACGTGGATGTCAAGGGAGTAAACGATCCTATGCTGGAAAAGGAGGAGGATCTTACCATTCTTGCAGGCCGCCTGTTTACCGAAACCGACCAGAAAGAGGGCAGGAAGGTATGCCTCGTCTCCGATTATTTCTGCAATAATATGTTCAAAGGAGATACGGGGAAGGCGCTGGGAAGCGAGATCTCTGTTTTAATAGGAGATAAGTATTATTATTACACGATAGTAGGTGTTTATGAGTATGATGCCAGTGGCAATTTTGTTTCCACATCGGAGGAGGACACCAGGACAAACCTGTATCTTCCGCTGATGACCGGTTTTGAATACAATCATCAGGATCCAAGATACAGCCAGGTTACACTTGTTACAAACAGCTCTGTCACAGATGTGGATACCTTTATGAAAGAGATAGAAACATTCATGAACAGGCGTTTCTACAGAAACAATGAGAGCTATGAAATAAGCTGTTCCAGCATGTCCTCCTTCGTGGAGGAGCTGACCAGTACAATGAGCACCATGTCCATGGCCATATCATTTATAGCAGGTATTTCCCTTCTTGTAGGCGGTATCGGAGTTATGAATATCATGCTGGTGTCCATTCAGGAGCGCACAAAGGAGATAGGTACCAGAAAAGCCCTGGGAGCCACCAATGCCTCTATCAGGGTGCAGTTTATAGTAGAGGCCATGGTTCTGTGTTTTGTGGGAGGCATAATAGGTGTTGTATTAGGTGTCCTGCTGGGAACCATTCTTTCACAGCAGATGGGATACGAGTCCTCTGCTCCCGTAGAAGCAATAGCCTTTGCAGTGGCATTCTCCATGGCCATCGGAGTATTTTTCGGTTACTACCCGGCGAACAAGGCCGCAAAGATGAACCCGGTGGATGCGTTGAGATATGAATAAGCACAGGCTGGAAGCTGTATTCAGCGCAGCTGGCAGCTGGCTTCAACGCAGTCTGGCATTGTCGGCTGGAACCCTAAACTCGTACTTGACAGGCAGACAGTAAATAAGTATAATGCTTTTTGTGCGTTGCGAATGGGATCTTAGCTCAGCTGGGAGAGCATCTGCCTTACAAGCAGAGGGTCATAGGTTCGAGCCCTATAGGTCCCAGTTTGAACAGTAGAGTGGTATGGTGCATGGCGAGATAGCTCAGTTGGCTAGAGCACACGGTTCATACCCGTGGTGTCAAGAGTTCGAATCTCTTTCTCGCTATCAGGAAAGAACGTCTGGTATCCAGGCGTTCTTTTTGTATGCGTATTTCACAGAATGCCTGATTGTGTTATAATGAAATATACAAAACACAGGAGACGGATAATGGCTGAAAATAACGATCTCGTTGTGGGAGGGTACCGCTTCAATTCCCAGGCTGATGCCGACAAAGCCAGAGACGAGCAGAAAAAAATTGCATACATTGAAGCCCACATGAATATGGATAATCCCGAGAGCGTTTTTTCCATTTATGAAAAGATGCTCTCAAATAAGATATTCATGACACCTGTGGGGCTGGATTATGTAAAAGAGATCAGGGATTATCTCGTTTCCAGGGAAGAGATCAATAATGAAGATATAAAGCCTCTGGAATTAAATCGGATGTATGCTCTAAACAGGGAGAGCGCCGGGGAAGAGGAAATGCCCAGGAGAAAGGTAATACCGGCAAAAAAGAAAAACCCTTTTGAGGAGAGGTTTTTTATTTCACTTGTCATTAATATCCTGCTTGTTATCGCAGTGGGGGCAATGTTTGTGATAGCAACATCATCCAAAAATCCGAATATCATTAACTATGAGAATGCACTGGTTAACAAGTACGCCGCGTGGGAAGAGGATTTAAAGGACAGGGAAGCAAAAGTCAGGGAAGCGGAACGAAAAAACGGAATAAGCAGTACGGAGGAGGTAACTTATGGTAACGAATGATGCCGGCATGAACAGATTTAAGCACAATGTGATGGAAGAGGTGTGCAGACTTGAGTGGAACGGTGAAAATGATCCGGAGCATGTGGAGCAGCTGATATTAAAAATGATACCCGGTCCGAAGCCGGCGTACCGCTGCTGCGTGTACAAGGAGCGTGAGATCGTAAGGCAGAGGATCAAGCTTGCCAATGCCAAAGCCCCGTCCTACAATCCCCATTCAAAGAACATTGTACAGGTAATAGATCCTGCCTGTGATGAGTGTCCTATCGCCGCATATACGGTGACGGACAACTGTCGTTTCTGTATGGGAAGACCATGTATAAGTACCTGTAAATTCGCTGCCATCACACCGGGCGACACCCATATGCATATAGATCCTGCCAAGTGCAAGGAGTGCGGAATGTGTGCAAAGGCCTGTCCCTACGGTGCCATTGTACATCTGGAACGCCCATGTAAAAAGGCATGTCCGGTGGATGCCATTACCTATGACGAGTATGGATACTGCAAGATAGATGAGGATAAATGCATACAG
>CAMJPM010000068.1 GCA_946407725.1 uncultured Lachnospiraceae bacterium | reverse complement strand
CGGAAGGAGTATGTCAGGAATCAGCCATCACATAAAATTTGTGATTGAGCCTTTTAAAATTTAAACTATTATTTTTTTTCTGTACTTATAAATATATACAAATAGATTCAAGTATATCGGGGTTAATTGGGTACAATTGATCAGCCATATGAGAAAAAATAATAAGGAGATTAATGACATAACAAAAAGAACCCGGAAAATGTTATCATTTTTACTCGCAGCGGCAATGGTATTCAGTATGAATTCCTTTGCGTTTGGAGAAGAAACAAAGGAAACCGATGTGGTCTATGACGGAGAAGCGCCGGATATTACGTCAAACACAGGCTCTGAAAACGGCATAGCTGATGGTTATTCCGATGGATTTGACTACGGCTGGGATGATGGTTATGAAGGCAGAACACCTGATGATTATCCTCATATTACACCGGCCGGGGATGATGATTATATGAACGGATATAAGGAGGGATATAAAGAGGGATATAACGACGGGTATGAAGCCGGAAGGGAAGAAGCTGAATATGAGTGTAAATACACTAACCCACAGTTTGATCCCAATACCGTAAAGGTTGAACTAACACCGGGAACCGGAAAAAATGCCTCTTCTGTAGCAAAGCTTGAGCATGTAACAGATCCTGTTTCCTGGAACAGCACCAGGGATGGTGAAGCACTGATCGAAACTGTACTTACCGGCGGCACTTCATATGATCAATACCTTTATATGTCAAAAAAGATCGGCGTTAGCTTCAATGGATACAATACCAATTGGAATTCAGGATTACAGGAAAGTTATAACACGGCGTACGGACCCTCTGCATCTTATAACGTAATTCCCCTTTCCGACGGATATTATCTCTTTATGAGATACTATCTCAGTGAAATGAATGCAGCAATGGTTCCCGGATATGATTTTCCTGTTCCTTTTACTTATTTTGACGGCAGAAAGGTTGATTTCAATAAGAGCGGTCTCAGCAAGACAACAGGCAGCAGGAGAGAATCCCTGAATATTGATGCTGCTCTTGTAAAATATGAAAACGGTACTGTGACAGAGATACCCGGCGCAGCAGTTTCCGGAGTAAAATTAGACAAGAAAAACAACCGGAATGCGACTGTATTATGGGACAGTATTTCCGTAAACAGGAACAATACGACTGTCTATGAGCGTCCTCTTGTTGACGGTGCCACAATTCCCACTTTCTCATTTTCCGTTAAAGCTAAGGGGGATGCAAAAACCCAGGGTAAGGCAATAAAAAATGCCCTTAAGGATAAGACCTACCCCTTCGCCATAGCTCAGATCTGTGTTAATACAAATATTTATGACGGCGACGGTATTCGTTATAACCCTTCTGATACAGATGGAAATGACCTGGTAACCAAAACCCTTTCCGGCAATTTCCAGATAAATGCATTTGTCTATAGCAATGCTGACACAAAAGAAGGCAGAGTATTTACCAATGCCGGACCTAATCTTAAAGTAACAAAAGTAACTGAAAAGGGTGCATCCGTTACATTACCTGTTGATACCTGGAACGGTAAAACAGGCGGTACTGCCGATGTTAAGCTTGATGCCAAGAAAGATTATTCTTTCTCAACTGGATCAATCGGGGGAGAGAGTGTTGTAGTACTTGATCTTCCCGGAAAGAATATCGTTTACAATGAGAACAGCGGAACTCTTGACGGATATAAATATGCCTTCAGACAGTCTCCCAAAAATAATAAGCTCATCCGTCAGGGTATATATAGGGATAACAGCGACGGCTTCGTATTCAGCGCAGACTGATATGATCTGACAGCATAATACAGTATTAATGCAAAATCGAGTAGGGGAGATGCCGCCCCTGCTCGATTTCCTTTATTAAAGGAATACTGCCGTAGTCTTCAGACCTTCAGCAAGTTTACATATTGTCCCAGGATTCCCGAAAATTACTTGCCTTTCGCTCATTTTTGCCCGCATGGCAAGTATTTTTTATTCCCAGATTCCCGAAAATTACTTGCCTTCCACTCATTTTTGCCCGCATGGCAAGTATTTTTTATTCCCAGATTCCCGAAATTTACTTGCCTTTCGCTCATTTTTGCCCACATGGCAAGTATTCTGTACTAAGAATACTATGAACAACAACAAATCCACGGCACCTGAGGCTGCCGGGGGTTAGGGTGCCGGGGATATTTTTTCTCCAATTTAAGAATTATGCGATTATCCCTGAATGTCCGATGTGCAGTACATGCATTTTGTCGCTGCCACCGGGATTTTGGACTTGCAGAACGGACATTCCTTCTCGGTGGGAGCCGTCTCCTCCTCCTTCTTTGTCCTCTCTGCCATGGCGTTTAGGAATTTAACTATGCAGAAGATCACAAGAGCCATCAGAAGGAAATTGATGATGGCCGTAAGGAATGCACCGTATCCCAGGGTTGCAGCCCCTGCTTCCTGTGCCTCTGCGTAGGTATCATACTGATTTCCGTCAAGGGCAATGAACCAGTTGGTAAAATCTATGCCTCCGGTTAAAAGGGATATCAGGGGCATTATCACATCATTCACAAGTGAATTGATAATGGCCTGGAACGCACCGCCGATGATAACACCGACTGCCAGATCCATAACATTGCCTCTCATTATAAATGCCCTGAACTCGTCAATAAATCCTTTTCCTTTCAAACCTGTTCTCCTCCTTTATTAAAGCTGTTTTCGCTCCGGACATCTTTCCGCCTGCGGTTTTGCAGGTGACTGTTCCGAACAGTTACATCACTTCTTTATAAGCAGCGATTCTCCCGTCATTTCGGCGGGTTTCTCAAGTCCCATGCACTCAATAAGGGTGGGAACTATGTCGCAGAGCTTGCCGCCCTCTTTGAGACCGTAGCCCTCATCATAATTAACCAGGATGAAGGGCACCGGATTAGTGGTGTGGGCTGTGTAGGGTTCACCTGACTCGTAGTCGATCATCTGCTCGGCGTTGCCGTGGTCGGCACAGATGAACATGACCCCGCCCATTTCCTTAACCGCATCCACAGCCTTTCCTACACAGGTATCTACTGTTTCGATGGCACGTATGGCTGCGTTCTCAACACCTGTATGTCCTACCATGTCGGGATTGGCAAAATTTATGATGATAACGTCATACTTATCTGACTTAATGGCGGAAACCAGCTTCTCGCACACCTCTGGAGCACTCATCTGGGGCTTTAGGTCATAGGTTGCCACATCCTTGGGGCTGTTGACCAGAACCCTGTCCTCGCCCTCATTTGGCTTCTCCACGCCGCCGTTAAAGAAGAAGGTGACATGGGCGTATTTCTCTGTCTCGGCGATACGGCACTGCTTCATGCCCAGAGACGCAAGATACTCGCCAAAGGTGTTGTTGATCTCCTGTTTTTTGAAAGCTATCTCCTTATTCTTTATAAGGGGATCGTAATCGGTAAAGCATACGTATGTAACCTGCTTCCTCGGACCCCTGTCAAACTTGTCGAATTCATCATCACAGAAGCAGTGGGTTATCTCACGGGCCCTGTCAGGCCTGAAATTATAGAAAATGATGGAGTCGCCGTCGTTAATGGTGGCAACGGGCTTTCCGTCCTTTTTGACCACGAAGGGAACCACGAATTCATCCGTGACATCCCTGTCATAGGAAGCCTGGATGCCTCCGGTGGCGGAATCCGCCTCCTCACCTATGCCCTGTGTAAGAGCGATATATGCCTTTTCCACACGGTCATAGTTATTATCCCTGTCCATTGCATAATATCTGCCGTGGACGGAGGCAACCTCTCCCACTCCGATTTCTGCCATCTTCGCTTCCAGATTTGCCACATATTCCTTACCGGAGGCAGGAGGTGTGTCACGTCCGTCAAGGAAACAGTGAACGTAAACCTTTTTTAAGCCCTCCCTCTTAGCCAGCTCAAGAAGTCCGTAAATATGGGTATCATGGCTGTGCACACCGCCGGGTGACACCAGTCCGTAGCAATGGAGACTGGAATCATTTTTCTTAACGTTCTCAACTGCCTTCAGCAGAGCTTCATTCTTAAAGAAATCCCCGTCCTCTATCTCCTTTGTGATACGGGTGAGCTCCTGGTAGATTATCCTTCCGGCGCCCATATTCATGTGTCCCACTTCGGAATTGCCCATCTGTCCGTCGGGAAGTCCCACTGCCAGGCCGCTGGCATATCCCTTAACAAAGGGACAGTCCTTCATAAGTCCGTCCAGCACAGGTGTATTCGCCTGATACACCGCATTGTGCTCATGATTTTCGTTCAGGCCGAAGCCATCCATAATCAACAGTACCGCAGGTCTTTTTTTCATGTTCTCACTTTCCTTTCGTTTTTTCGTGATATTCCTTTTCAGTATTCACATTCCATATATCAGTTTTATCCGTCTTTCCTGAAAGAATGCTGTCCACAGTCAGGAAAGAGGTCATCATGGAGTGGTCGATATTATTGTATCTGTGCTGTCCGTTCCTGCCCACGCAGAAAAGATTTTCAAAGCCATCTATGTAGGAGATAACCTCGTCTATCCTGTCATAGGTGTCAAAATAGGCGGGATAGGCCTTCTTTATCCGCTCCACATGGCTGTCCAGCACATCATCCGGGGAATCTATAAGCCCCATCTTTACCACTTCGGAAATGGCAAATTTCGTAAATTTCTCATCAGACAGGTTCCAGAGCTTCTCCCCCTCATTGGTAAAGTATTCAAGCCCCAGCCACACCGTATTTTTAAGATCCTTAACAAGGTAGGGAGACCAGTTATTATAGATCTGGAAACGCCCCATCAGAACCTTTCTCTCGTGTACATACACCCAGTTATCGGGCACTATATCAGAAACAGTCCTGATCCTGGTTTCGTTCTTCAGATTGATCTTCGGAACCAGAAGCCCCAGGGTCATATAATCCCTGTAGGGCAGTCCCGCTGCCACCTCCGCTATACCCCTGGGGACATCATTCATTCCGGCGATAAGTTCCTTTACGGGCATGGATGAGATCACGTAATCGGCGTCAATGCTGTTAAGCTCACCATTCCTCACATATCCGACGGCACACACCCTGTGATTATCTGGATCACATGTTATTTTTTCCGCCCTGGCATTCCTTATGACCTTCCCCCCCATCTCCTCTATAAATGAAGCCGTCACATCCCAGAGTTCTCCGGGCCCCAGCTTCGGGTAGGAAAAGGATTCTATAAGGGAGGTCTCCACCTTCTTCTGATCCCTGGAGGGCATCATTTTGGAGATAATGTCCTTTATTATTGCCACTATGGACAGGCCCTTTACCCTCTGGGCTCCCCAGCTGGGATCTATGTCCCTGGGATGCCTGCCCCAGAGGTTTTCCGTATAGTGTTCAAAAAACATGGAGTAGAGCTTGCGCCCGAATCTGTTTATGTAAAAATCCTCAAGGGAGTGCTCTTCCCTCTTGAAAAACAGGGAATACATATAGGAAAAGCCCACCTGGAGAGTGGTCAAAAGCCCCATATTGGTGAATGTCTCCGCCTTCAGGCTTATGGGATAATCATAGAACTTTGAATTAAAATAGATCCTGGACACCCTGTGCCGGTTCAGCATGACCCTGTCTTCCTTTTCGGGGTCCGGGCCGCCCTTCTTCAGCTTCTTTCTGTTACCCAGGATAATATCATCATAGGCCGGTGCGCCTTGCATGGGAAGTATCTGCTCCCACCAGTCGTTAACCCTTTCAATCTTTGAAAAGAACCGGTGTCCCCCCATATCCATCCGGTTTCCGTTATATTCCACGGTCTTGGAAATGCCGCCCATATCGGAGCTCTCCTCCAGGACGGTAACCTCATATTCCCCTTTTCCCCGTTTTAAAAGCTCATACGCGGCCGTAAGCCCTGCCGGGCCGGCCCCTATTATCACAGCTTTTTTCATCTTGATCGCAGCCGCACCTTTCTGTCCGGTTCACTTTTATCCGGTTCCAAAAGCCCTTCAGCCCCTGGCCTTTTTCAAAATCTTTTTATAATATGCAATGTTCTCCGCGATATCACCGTTAAAAACAGAAGAACCCATCACTATCACGTTGGCTCCGGCCTCTAATACTGTCATTATGGTATCCTTATTGATACCGCCGTCCACTTCTATATCCAGCTCAGGCTTCAGCACATCCGCTCTTTTCCTTAGCTCCCTTATCTTTCCGGTACACTCTTCCATGTATTTCTGGCCGCCAAAGCCCGGGCGTACCGTCATGATCAGCACCATGTCCACATCGGTTATTATCTCATCCGTCAGCGCCGAAACAGGCGTCTCCGGACTTATGGATATCCCGACCCTTGATCCGGTGTCCCTTATAAGGGAAATGACCCGCTTCACATCCTTTGCCGCCTCCAGATGAAAGGTTATCCCGTCAGCGCCGCAGTCTGAAAAAGTCCTGATATATCTCTCGGGATTCACTATCATGAGATGGACGTCAAAAAAGAGTGAGCTCTTTTTTCTTATGGATCTGATAACCGGCATACCGAAAGAAATACTGGGCACAAAACTGCCATCCATCACATCCACGTGGAGATATTCCGCTCCTGCCTTTTCCACACACTCTATATCATATCCAAGTCTGTTAAAGTCCGCTGATAATATGGACGGGGAAAGCTTATAACGTTTCAATGAGATCTCCTGTTTAATAAATCATTATAAAAAAGCACGTAAGAATCGTATCGTTTCCTGGAAATCAACCCCTTATCCAGCCTCTCCCTCACGCCGCAGTCCGGTTCGGAAATATGGGCGCAGCCCGTAAAATAACATTCATTCTTATATGTCCCTATCTCCGGAAAATAATCCTGAAGCTCCATGCATTCCATTTCCGGGAGCTCCAGGGAGGAAAATCCCGGGGTGTCTATTATATAGGAATCCTCCTGTATCTCAATCAGCTCCGTGTGTCTTGTGGTCTGTTTTCCTCTGCCGATCTTTTTACTCACCTCTCCGGTCTCCATGAGCTCTCTCCCGGAAACTGCGTTGATCAGTGAGGATTTTCCGGCTCCCGAGGGACCGGCCACAGTGGTAAGTTTATTTTTAAGGAGTTCCCTTACCTCTTCGATACCGCTGTTTTGCAATGTGCTGGTAAATAACAGCCTTATCCCGGCATCCCTGTAAATAGACCTGTATTTTTCAGCCTCTGCATCACTTCCCAGATCGTCTTTATTGAAGATCAGGATCACATCGATGTCATTTTTTCTCATGAGAACGAGAAACCGGTCTATAAGATCCCCGGCCGGTTCCGGTGTATGTATGGCAAAGATCAGCAGCGCCTGATCCACATTTGCCACCTGGGGCCTTATTAGGGAATTCTTCCGGTCCAGGATCTTGATGACATTTCCCTCCACGTCATCAGTGGCTGTAAGTTCTATTTCAACCCTGTCTCCCACCAGGGGAGAAACCCCTTTTTTCCTGAATACACCTCTGGCCCTGCACTGGTAAACTGATCCGTTTTTCGGGGGCATCTCTGCCTTTTCCCCGATATCCGGCTTCACATAGTAAAACCCCGAAACTGCTTTAATTATCCTTCCGGAAATTCCCATAGACACCTATTCCGCCGTAAAGTTAACAACCTGCGTGGTGGTCTGGGGAGTTTCTTTTGTTTCATTCACTATCTGGCCTTCATCATTTTCATATTCCACAGGCTCATATATGGAATAAGTGATGGACAGTACTCCGGAGGGCGCCGTAACGCCCGAAATCTTTACCGCAGCCGGGAAAGCCGAAACAGCCTGGGAATACAGCACTGAATTATCCACTCCGCTGGTTACGGTTATCTGGGCAGGAGTGCCGGGTGTATAGCCGTTAGGTGCGTCCACATTAAAGGATCCGCCGAATGTACCGGGACCCTTGCTGACAACGAGGCTGACACTTGTGGAATCTCCGACGGAAGCCCCTGCAGAAGGAGACTGGGATGTAACTATACCCGCTGCTACTGTGGCGGAGTTTTCTTCCAGCACCTCCCCGAAGGAAATGCCCGCCGCAGTCAACACCGCTTTGGCCTCTATCTCCGTAAGCCCCACGATATTGGGAACCGTCTTATTTACCACCTCAGCTCCCTTGCTGATGACTATGGTGATCTCCTCACCCTCTTCCGCCTGACTGCCTCCTGTGGGGTTCTGTGAAATGACATTGCCCTGCTGGACACTGTCACTGCTCATCTCGCTTTCGGAAACCATGAAACCGGCTCCCTCTAACTTCACCCTGGCCTCAGCCTTTGAAATACCGGTGACATCCGGGACTTCCACTCCCTCTTCTCCGGTGCTGATGGCAAGAATAACAGTTGATCCCTGGGATATCTTATCCCCGGCATTTATGACATTTCCGTCCTCATCGCTGACCTGTATTACACAGCCCTTTTCTATATCGGAGGAAGGCCTGTTCTCACTGGTGACCACCAGCCCCATAGCCGTAAGCCTGGTCTTTGCGTCCGCAAAGATAAGTCCCATTACCTCAGGCATTTCCACCTTTTCCTCTGAAGGTATTTCTTCCGAATAGAGCTCCGTGGGGGTCTCCTCCTCATTGGCAGAACTAAGCAAACCGCTGTATTTACGGACGAAAACGATGATAATCACCACAAGGATCACCACCGCAACTATGGCAAGCACAGTCATCATTGCCTGCATGCCGGGATCCAGATCATCATCGTCATCATCCTCATCCTCGTCATCCTCCAGGCGGCGTCTCCTTTTTTTCTCCTGGTCTGCCTTTAATCTTTCCTTCCTCTTTTCTTCCCTTAAATTGCGGCCCGAACCTATGGTCTCCACCTTTTTCCGTGGAGTCTTTCTGAGATTCTTCTGCTCGGGCTTTTTCCTTTTTCTTCCCTTAAGCCTGTCCTCAGTATCGTCCTCATAATCATCTTCATATTCATCTTCATATTCAGGATCTTCCACATTCCGCTTTTCGGAACGTTCAGATTTTCTGGAAATCGAGTAGGCCTTTAAGAGATCGTCATTTAGATCCACACTGCCGGTCTGTCTTTTGATATCTTCCCTCTCATAGTCGGTAACCAGCTTTGTGGCTCCTCCCGCAATATCCTCATTGCCTATGCGGCGGACAAAATCCTCATTCGGGTTGGTCAGGGATTTTTTAAGATCCGCAATGAGCTCCGCCATTGAGGAATATCTCCTGTCGGGGTTCTTTTCGGCACACTTGTAAATTATCTGCTGTACGCTTACCGGTATGTCATCCACATAAGTCCTGGGATCCGGCAGCGGCTCCTGTATCTGCTTTATGGCAATAGACACGGTGGTCTCGCCGTCAAAGGGCACCCTTCCGGTAACCATTTCAAAAAGCACTATACCCAGGGAATAAATGTCGCTCTTTTCATCCGAATATCCGCCCCTGGCCTGCTCCGGGGAAGTATAGTGAACGGAACCCATCACATTTGACGTGATGGTGTCGCTGGTGGCGGCCCTGGCTATACCAAAATCCGTAACCTTAACCTTTCCTTCCTTGGAGATAATGATATTCTGGGGCTTTACGTCCCTGTGGATCACGTGGTTTAAATGTGCGGCTTCCAGTCCCATGGAAACCTGTATGGTGATACTCACCGCTTCCTTGACGGAAAGCCTGAGCTTCTTCTCTATGTAGTGCTTAAGGGTGATACCCTCCACCAGCTCCATTATTATGTAATACAATCCCTCCTGCTGTCCCACATCATAGACATTGACGATATTGGGGTGAATGAGGGCTGCGGCCGACTGGGCCTCGGTGCGGAATTTCGCAACAAAATTGCGGTCTTCAGAGTATTCGCTCTTTAAGACCTTTACCGCGACAAAACGATCCAGGCGGTGATCCTTTGCCTTATAGACATCACTCATTCCGCCTGCACCTATTTTACTGATTATTTCATAGCGCTCTCCAAGGAGCATTCCTTCTCTAAGCATAATTTAAGCTCCGGCCTCCGCAAATGGTTCAATGATTATGACGCCGATATTATCCCTGCCGCCGTTTTCATTGGCAGCCCTGATAAGGGCGCAGGCTATGCCTGCCACATCACTTTCCCTTTCAACTATCATGCGGATATCCTGATCCTCCACCATATTTGACAGACCATCGGTGCACATGAGTATCCTGTCGCCTTCTCTTAAGTGCATGTCAAAGAAATCTATCTTGATATCACTGGCAGCGCCAATAGCGCGTGTTATTATATTCTTGTCCGGATGTACCCTGGCCTCTTCCTTGTCCAGCTTTCCGGCTATTACCATCTCTTCCACCAGAGAGTGATCCCTGGTTATCTGGACTATATCGTCATTTATGAGGTACAGTCTGCTGTCCCCCACATTCGCCACATAGATATAGTCATCTACTATGGTGGCAGCTACGATGGTAGTACCCATTCCCTCATATTCCGGTTTTTTTCCCGCTTCTTCTATAAGGGCCCTGTTTGCCTTCTCAATGGCTGTGCGCAGTATCCTTATGGGAACATCCTGATCCGACTTCTTCACCTCATCCACAACGTAGTGGGTGGTAAAAGAAGACGCAAAATCACCGGCGGCATGTCCTCCCATACCGTCCGCCACTATAAACAGATTTGGAAGCTTCCCCACCGGGTTCTCCGATGAAAAAACAAAATCCTGATTAACCTGTCGTTTCCTGCCAACATCAGTTACGGAAAATGTTTTAAACATGAAAACCAGCCTCCAGGTGTTTTCTCCTTAGTTGCCCGCAGGCACCATCTATATCTCTGCCCATTTCTCTCCTAATAGTAACATTTATTCCGTTTTTTTCAAGTTTTGATTTGAAGGCAGCTGCCACGGCCTTTGAACTTCCCGTTATTTCCCGCTCCCTGACGGGATTTACGGGGATAAGGTTTACGTGACAGTTCATGCCGGATAAGAGCCCCGACAGCTCATCTGCCTGTTCCGGCCCGTCATTTATTCCCTTTGAAAGGGCATATTCAAAGGTTATCCTCCTGCCGGTCATATCATAATAATATTTTACCGCCTCCATAAGCTCTTTTATTGAATATTGATCCGCCACGGGCATGAGCCTCCGCCTTATCTCATCATTTGGGGCATGGAGGGAAATTGCAAGTGTCAGCTGCTTCTTATAACCGGCAAGGCGCTTTATCCCGGGAACCAGGCCGCAGGTGCTGACCGTGATATGCCTCTCTCCCATGTTAAAGCCCTTCTCATCAGTAATAAGCTCCAGAAACCTGATCAGGTTGTCAAAATTATCCAGGGGTTCTCCGCTTCCCATCACCACCACATTGGAGATCTTTTTCCCGCTTTCCCTCTGTATGGCATAGATCTGCTCCAGCATCTCAGAAGCCTTGAGGTTCCGGGCGCATCCGCCGATGGTGGAAGCGCAGAAACGGCAGCCCATGTTGCATCCCGCCTGGGATGAGATGCAGACACTGTTCCAGTCGTGGTACTCCATAAAGACGGATTCTATCTCATTCCCGTCGGACAGGGGAAAGAGATACTTTGCTGTACCGTCCAGGGCGGAGCGCTGGCAGAGAACGCTCTTTAGGGTAATATACTCCGCCTCGCTGTCGATAAGCTTTTTTAGGCTCTTCGGAATATTTGACATTTCAGCGGTGTTCCCGGCGTTTTTCCGGTGAATCCAGTCAAAAATCTGGTCCGCTCTGTATTTCTTCTCACCCTTTTCAATTATAAAAGCCCTGAGCTCTTCTCTGTTAAGAGATTTTATGTCAACCATTTGTTTCCTGCGCTGTAGCTGTCCGGAACCTTTTGTGTTATGAGTATAGTCTGTCTGCACATTTATCTGAGTTTATTAAAAACCGCATAATAGAAGCCGTCCGCACCCCCGTCACCGGGAAGGAACAGCCTTTGGGCTTCTCTTCTGTACCCTAAAGTCCTCTCTATCCACTGAGCCTGCTCCTCTGTTTCCTCCCGTGTAATCGTACACACCGAGAAAATAAGGTGTCCTCCCTCTTTAAGGAGGGCATCAGTATTTGACAGTATTTCCCGCTGCAGCTCCTGAAGCGATAAAATATCCTCTTTTTTAAGCCTGTACTTAATGTCATTCTTTCTGCCGGTTACACCAAGGCCCGAGCAGGGAAGATCCGCTATCACCAGGTCAGCCCTGTTTTCATATCCCCCATCCTCCTTTTCCCTGGCGTCATGTACCCCGGTCTCAATGACAGAGAGCCCAAGACGCTCCCTGTTCTCGATTAAACGCTCTGTCTTCCTTTCGGAAACATCCCGGGAAATAACGTGAAGATCCGTGTATCCCGTTTTTTTTCCGTAATCGGTAAGTATCTCCGCCACATGACAGGATTTACCCCCCGGAGACGCACATACATCTACGGCCAGGAAATGCTCCGGCTTCATTTTTTCCAGGATCCGCGCCGTTTCCTCTCCAACGCACATGGAGCTTATGTCCTGAACGGAAAACAGGCCCTCCCTAAATCCCGGTACCTCCGTAATATCACCGAAATTCCTGATCTCAAAGGCTTCCGGATGGGACGGAACCTCCAGCGCTTCAATATTCTCACTACGCAGCAGTTTCTTAAGCTCTTCCCGGTCTGTCCTTGTTATATTCAATCTTATGTAAACCGGTCTGTTTTCCAGAGAGGCCTTCATTATACTGACAGCCTTCTCTTCCCCGTATTCCGAGGAAAACAGCTCATAGATCCAGTCCGGAAAGGAATAGCGCACCGCCGGATCTTCTATTGCCTCAATATCCGGTCTTTCGGAGGCTATCCTGCGGAGAACGGCATTTACAAAGCCTGACAGCCCCATCATATTCCTTAATTTTACAAGCTCCACCGATCCGTGGCAGACCGCCCGGGCAGGGACGCTGTCCATAAAAAGAAGCTCATATGTGCCAAGTCTTAATACATTCCGGATCACACTCTTCATTTTCTCTGTCTTTACATTGGAAAAGCGGTCGATCACCAGGTCCAGTGTGATCCGCCGCTCAACCGTGCCTTCCGCAAGGCGCTTTATAAAGGCTCTGTCTTTTTTATCGAGCCCTGTATGGGTGGAAAAAACCCTGTTTACAAGGTCTTCCTGTTTTTCTGACATATCTTCCGCTTTCAGGAGTATATCAAGCGCTATGCCCCTTAAAGCCGTACCCTTGTTTATCCCGCCTGGCTTTGCGGATTTAGTCACGTCTGCGGTTACCTCCGAAGAGAAGGATAAGCCTTAACAGCTGAAGGATGGAGGCCGCCGCTGCCGCCACATAGGTAAGGGCCGCCGCGGAAAGCACCTTCTTTGTGCACTGGAGCTCTTCAGATGAGAGTATTCCGTCACTTTCAAGCTGAAGAAGCGCCCTGCGGCTTGCGTCAAACTCCACCGGCAGTGTTACGATCTGAAAGGCCACCCCCAGGGAGAATAACCATATACCGATGGTGATAAAGGTCTGTCCCATGGAGCCTAAAAACATTCCCAGGATACAGATGGGAAGTCCCAGCTTAGAGCCGAAATTGGCTGCCGGTACAAGGGCTGCCCTTATGGAAAGTGGCAGATATCCGGTGGCATGCTGCATAACATGGCCGCATTCGTGGGCGGCCACCCCGATGGCAGCCACGGAACCCGAACCGTATACGGAATCCGAGAGGTTTACGGTTTTCTTTGCGGGATTGTAGTGATCCGTAAGCTCTCCCGGTATATGTTGTACAGAAACATCTGTTATTGTGTTTTTCCTGAGTATCCTTGCCGCCGCCTCGGCTCCGGTTATCCCCGTCATGGATCTCACCTGGGAATACTTCTTAAAGGTGGAATTCACATGGGCTGAAGCCGCCATTGACAGGATTGCCCCGATGATCACAAGAATATATGTCCAGTTATATGTCAATGAATATAGTCCCATAGGATAATACATATCTTTCCTCCACTATCTTTGATATTTTAACGGCCTCTTCCGTTAATGAATTTTAACCCAGTTTTTCCCCCGGTGCCAGAGCGGTTCCCAGAAGGAAATCCCCGGTTTTCATCCTCTTCTTTCCCGACAGCTGCAGCTCCTCAATAAGGAGAACACCGCTGCCGCACTGCACCGCAATGCCGTTTTTCCCGGCACTGATTACTGTTCCTGGCTCTGTCCCGGCCCTGTCCTCTTCTCCTTTTTCCACCCGGGTCTTCCATATCTTAAGGTTTTTACCCTTAAAAAACGTGAAGGTTCCGGGCCAGGGATCCATTGCCCTCACCAGCCTTTCAAGCTCCTTGGCGCTTTTATTAAAATCGATCCTGCCGCTGTCCTTTTTAAGCATCCCCACATAGGAAGCTTTTTCATCATCCTGTTTTACGGGATTTATCTCTCCCTTTTCTATCATGGGGATGACCCGGCAGACAAGGGAAGCCCCAAGTCCGGAAAGCCTGTCAAAAAGGCTGCCTCCGGTCTCATTCTCCGCTATGGCCAGAGACTGCTGCATAAGTATATCTCCGGTATCCAGCCCCTCATCCATCTGCATTATGGTAATTCCGGTCTCCTTTTTGCCGTCTTCTATACTCCTCTGTATGGGGGAAGCTCCCCTGTACTCGGGAAGAAGGGAGGCATGGATATTTATGCATCCATACCTTGGAATATCCAGTATTTCCTTTGTGAGTATCTGCCCGAAAGCCGCCACCACAATGAGATCCGGGGAAGCATCCCTTATTTTTCTGACCGCTTCCTCTTCCTTCACCTTTTCCGGCTGAAAGACCTCTATGCCATAGTGCAGGGCACACTCCTTGACGGCGCTCATGGCAGTTTCCTTTCCCCTGCCCTTTGGCCTGTCAGGCTGTGTCACCGCAAGAACCACCTCGTTTCCCGCTTCCACAAGCCCTTTCAGGGCCGAAGACGCGAAATCCGGTGTGCCCATGAAGACTATCCTCAATCCTTTTCTCCTCCGTCTTCCTCTTCTTCCTCCACGTCATGGAGGCCGTCCTTTGTCATGTCAACGTAGAGCTTTCCCTCCAGATGGTCCAGCTCGTGGCATATAGCCCTGGCCATGAGCTCAGTTCCCTCCATTTCACGGCGTTCCATGTTTTCATCATAATATGAAACCTTCACATACATGGGTCTCTTTACTATGCCGTATTTTCCGGGAACGGAAAGACAGCCCTCAGACCCTTCCTGCTCTCCGCTCTGTGAGATAATGACCGGATTGATGAGCACATGGGGATCATCTCCGGTGTCTATTATCACGATCTTTTTAAGTATCCCCACCTGTGGAGCGGCAAGACCCACTCCATCCGCATCATAAAGGGTCTCAAACATATCGTCTATAAGCTCCCTTACATGGGGAGTAATCTCTTTTACGTCCCTGCAGGGCTTTAAGAGGATATCATCCCCAATTTCCCTGATCTGTCTTAATGCCATTTACCGTACCTTGCCGCAGGAAAAGAAAAGCTCACCGGTGACGAGCCTGCGTATCATCGGCGAAGTCCGAAACACTCTGTTTCAGACTTTATCTCACTGGATCGAAGTCATAGGTGACCATGGTGTCATATCTCATTTCATAGCGTCTGTCTTTTTCCAGCTTTTCCCTGATATCCACCAGTCTTTCATAGTCCCTGTCCCTTACGTAAAACGCGTATCTGTAAATATCCTTTAATTTTGAAGGTATATCCGGAGCGGGACCTATGACAGCTCTTTCTTTTTTTTCACCCGATAGAACAGAATAATCTATTTTTACAAAATCTGCAAGATGCCCTGCCTCCGCCTTTACCTTTTCTTCATCTTTTCCCTCTGTCAGCACCTTCAGCATATGTGAGACCGGCGGATAGTCCATGAGCTCCCGGTACATTATCTCATGTTCATAAAAGGAATTATAATCCTGCTTTGCTGCCGCTTCCACAGAGTAGTTCTCCGGCGAATAGGTCTGTATCACCACCTCTCCGGTCCTCTCCCCCCTGCCCGCCCTTCCCGCGGCCTGGGTAAGAAGGTCGAAGGTCCTCTCGGCGGCCCGGAAATCCCCTGCATAAAGGGACATATCCGCGGCAATGATCCCCACCAGGGTAACCAGCGGAAAATCGTGGCCCTTTACTATCATCTGGGTGCCGATTAAAATATCCGCATTGTGATCCTTAAATCCGGACAGGATCCTGTCATAATCCCCCTTGTTCTTCGTGGTATCGGCGTCCATCCTTAAGATCCTTGCCCCGGGAAAGAGCTTTGAAGTCTGTTCCTCCAGCTGCTCTGTACCGGCCCTCATCCCGCCGATATACTTTGAACCGCAGGAGGGACAGGTATTTACCGCTTTTTCCCTGTATCCGCAGTAGTGACAGGTCATAAACCCGTCCTTATGTGAGGTAAGGGAGACATTGCAATGGGGGCATTTTATGACATTTCCGCATTTTCTGCAGCTTACGAAGCCTGTATATCCCCTGCGGTTTAAGAATATCATGGTCTGCTCGTTCTTATTAAGCCTGTCCTCCATAAGAGCCTTAAGCCTTCCGGAAAACATGGACCTGTTTCCCCTCATGAGCTCTTCCCTTAAATCTATGACGGAAACATTGGCAAGGCTCCCTCCGCCGGGACGGCTGTCCAGGCTGAAAAACCTGTATTCTCCCCGTCTGGCCCTGTATTCCGAATCCACCGAGGGTGTGGCGGACCCCAGCACCAGAGCGGCGCCGGAGAGCTCACAGCGTTTTTTTGCGGTTTCCCTGGCATGGTATTTGGGCATGTTTTCCGCCTTATAGCTGCCCTCATGCTCCTCGTCGATAATTATCACGCCCAGGTTATTAAAGGGGGTAAAAAGCGCGGATCTCGGACCTATCATCACGTCTATTTCCCCTGTCCTCGCCCTTTCATACTGATCGTAGCGCTCTCCCTTTGAAAGACGGCTGTGCATATAGGACACACGGTTTCCGAACCTCTCATGGAACCTCATTACCGTCTGAAAGGTGAGGGCTATCTCAGGGATCAGCATTATGGCCTGTCTTCCCTGCTTAACAACATGGTCAATGATCTCTATATAAACAAGGGTCTTGCCTGAACCCGTTATCCCCCGGATAAGGTAGGTTTCCTTAAGGCCCATGTCATAATCATGCCTGAAAGCCTCCAGAACCTTCTGCTGCTCCCCTGAAAGCGTGCGGACATCCTTAGCCTTTCCTTTTACGAAACCGGGATTTCTGTAATCCCTCACGCTTTCCAGCCTTAAGTACCCCTTTTCCGAGAGAAAATCCAGGGTCTTTTTGCTGACGCTCAGCTTGTCCATCAATATAGATGCCTCTATTTCCCCGGATTCCGAAAGGGCGGAAAGCACCCTCTCCCTTGCGGCGGCATGCTTTTCGCCAAATGCCGCGGCAGCACTTTTCAGCTCCTCAGGGCTTAGAAGAGGCACTATATTGAAATGCTTTTTTTCCCTGACAGATTTTTTAACGGGAAAAACCACCTTCAGGGACTGGGAAAGAGTACCTCCGTAGTGGTTCTTCATCCAGAAGGCGGTTTTAAGAAGCTGTTCCTCCGCACCGTTTTCAGCGGAAACAGGGCAGACCGATGCAATGTCCTTGATACGGTTTTCGTCGATAGCAGGCGTTTCCGAAACGGATATCACGTAACCCTGTATCTTCCGGTCTCCTTTTCCGAAGGGGATCATAACCGGCACCCCCGGAAAAACACTTTCCGAGAGCTCCTCCGGAATCCTGTACTGAAAGGTCCGGTCCAGCTTTTCTATGGAAATGTCAATTATTATATCTGCGTACAGAGCCATTCTCATCTAAAAACGCTGTTTTTACGTTTTATCTGCCATGCGGACAGAGCCTGCATGACTATCTGCCAAGGATCTCATCTATCAGTACTCTTTCGTCCATAGGGTACTTTATCCCCTTGATCTCCTGATAATCCTCGTGTCCCTTTCCCGCCAGGATTATAAGGTCCCCGGGCTTTCCCTCTTTTATGGCATAGGCAATGGCTTCTTTCCTGTCCTGTATCTTTATGTATTTCCCGTCTGTCTTTTTTATGCCCTCCTCGATATCGTCGATAATGTCCGAGGGCTCCTCAAAACGGGGATTGTCCGAGGTTATTATGGTAAAATCCGCATACTTTCCGGAAACCTCTCCCATTTCGTAACGGCGGGCCTTTGCCCTGTTGCCGCCGCAGCCGAAGACACAGACTAACCTGCCGGGATCATATTTTCTTAAGGAAACCAGGAGACTTTTCAGTGCCATTGCGTTATGGGCATAATCTATAAGCAGGCTGAATTCATCCGAAACGTGTACGGATTCTATACGTCCCCTTACATGGGTGTTTTTCAGTGCATCTCTTATGGAATCCTCATCGGCGGCATACTCCAGGCCTATGGATGCAGCACAGAGGGCATTGTAAACGCTGAATTCCCCGGGTGTACCCACTTCCACTTCCTTAAGGCTGTGTTTTCCGCTGATATCAAAGCAGACCCCCAGCTCTCCGGGCTTTTTTATGAGCTTTTCATTTAGTGCCCTGATATCGTTTGGCTTTCCGAGAGTACTCATTTCATTTATCCCGAATGTCACCACATTGCACTGGCTGTCCTTAATTATTTCCGGAAGATGGGGATCATCCCCGTTTACGAGGGCGTGGCGGCATTGCTTAAACAAAAGGGATTTGCACCTTAGATAATCTTCAAAATCTGCGTGCTCATTTGGTCCTATATGATCGGGCTCAATATTCGTAAATACCCCCAGATCAAAAGTGAAGCCCTGTGTCCTGTCCA